>CAIPEB010000324.1 GCA_903863885.1 uncultured Planctomycetaceae bacterium
GAGCTAACCGACATCGAAACCGGGGTTTTGCCCCAAGCTATTTGAGATTACTTGAAACATGAGCCGTATACGGACCCGTACGTACGGTTCTGTGAGAGGGCTGGGCCTTGGCTGATCTCCAAGGTCCACCCTACTCGATTGGAAGCCAAGCCAGGCAGGTACTACGTCGACGAAGTGGCTGCCGAGACCTTCCTGCGCGTGCGACGAGCGAGGGCTCTGGGTATGCTGGCGATCGTCTTGGGACTGTGCGGGCTGGCAATGTTGGCGAGCCACTTTTTGTGAGCACGCTTTGACATCGCGGTTGTTTGACGGTCGGACTGCCGCCCTCTACATTCACGCGTGATCTGACTGCGATTTATGCCGCCGGTGGTCGTGCGGGTAAGGAAGGGCTGTGGTGGAAATTCTGCCGCAGTCACACATGCGGGATGGGAGGGATAACGACGTGATTGGCAGAATCTGCTTGGTTTCTTTCGTCCTTCTTTTTCCCGCTGTCTCCGTATCGGAGGAAGCTTCCGTTCCGGAGCGGGATGCTCGAACTTCACAGGTGTCTGTCACCGGTCGGTTCGTGCGGGTTGGCGTCGACCTGCGACTGGGCGGCGCAGTCACTCACGTGTCAGTACCCGGCGGGCCGAATCTCATAAACTCCCACGACTTGGGACGGCAGATTCAGCAGTCCTACTATTCGGGCCCTCCCAATTATCAGAAGGAAGGGAAACAGAAGAGTCCTGCTTGGAAGTCGTTCCCTTGGAATCCGATCCAAACCGGCGATGCCTATTCCAACGGATCCAAGGTGCTCGATCACCGTGTCCAGGATGGGGAACTGTACGTCAAGACCGTGCCGATGCTCTGGCCGATGAACAACGATCCGGCCGAGTGCGTCATGGAGACGTGGATCAAGCCGTCGCCCGATGCGCCCGAATTCGTGTACCGTGCACGACTGAACAATGCGAGAAGCGACAAAACGCAGTACGGTCCGCACGGCCAGGAAGTCCCGGCGGTCTACGTGAACGGTCCATGGCACAGGCTCATGGCCTACACGGGGGACAAGCCCTTCACCGGCGGCGCAGTCAGCGAAATGCGAAATGACCACAAAGAACCCTGGCCGTGGATCAACTTCCTGCCGACCGAGGGCTGGGCGGCTTTGGTGAACGAGGACGGGACAGGGATTGGCGTGTGCGTCCCGAGGCCGATGGAATTTCACGGCGGGTTTGCCGGACAGCGAGGCCGGGGAGGAGAGAAGTCCGCCAACACCGGTTACATGTCTCCCATCACGACGGAGATTCTCGACTACAACATCGTCTACGAATACTCCCGCACGTTTGTCGTGGGAAGCATCGAAGAGATCCGCGCTGCAGCCAGACGTTTGGCACCGAAGTCGCTGCCTTCGTGGAACCTCGATCAGACGCGACAGGGATGGTACTACGAGAACGGCCATGATGCCGGCTGGCCGCTGGCAGGTCGGGGCCTGACGGTGAAAGCTGCCAACCCCGCGCGGCCAGTTCGTCTGATGGGGCCCTACGCCTTTTGGCGGGCCGAAGCGTGCGAAGTGATGAGAGTGCGGCTCTCATCCGCCGCCGATAGCGCGATGAGGGTCTATTGGCGAGGCATGCCGCCAACCGTCGCCTCGACCAAGCCCAGCGAATGGGCGGCATGGCGGCAGACCTGGTTCGACCACGCTCGCTCCGCCGAAGCAAAGATCGTCGCGGGAGAGAGGAAGTGGGTGACGGTGAAGCTTGCCGGACTGCCGGCCTACGAAGGAGGAATGACGGGTCTGGCCATCGATCTTCCGGACGGAGTGACCGTTCACGATGTGTGCCTTGGCGACGAAGGCGCGAGTTTGCCATGATCTAAGCACTCGTGTGCGGGACCACCGACCTGCGTCGTGGTCTTTTGAAATGTCCGACGTGATCGCCGTGTGTCGGAGCATTCTGGTGTGCCCCCGCTAGCCGGAGATGTCCAGCGCATTGGAATGCGTGTTCCGGCGAGATTGACACACCCCACGGACTGAGGCTCAAGGTCACCAAGGTATAACGGATCCGTATCTATCCGTGTAAATCCGTGCCTCTTCCATTCGCCGGCCGGTCGTATCTGTTCGAGGGATGGCGTCAAGTTGTCTTGACTAGGTGATCAAGACCGCAAGGTTGCGAAGTTTCTCCAGCGTCATCGGTACGGCGTGTTCGACCACCGATTCGATGAGTCCTTTTTCATGAACCGGCTGCCCGCGATGTTCCAGAACCAAACGACCTTGTCGCACCTGGTCCATAACCGCATCACGCAGGTCGGCCTCGTTGCGGGATCCGTCCAGCTGAGAAAGCACGAAAATATCGAATTGACTGAGGTCGACGATGCGGTGCCGCAGGCTGGTCACAGGCTCGCCCTGCGATGCTTGTAGCCGAGCCAAAGGGCTGGCAACCGGCCTTTCGCTCGGCGCCAGAGCAAATGCCGCCTCGGTTCCGAATACCTCGATGAGGTCGCACTCGTGGCAGCGGAGCAAGGCTGCTGCGAGCAAATCGGTGTCCTGTAGACTCTGCACCGCATTAGGTGATTGACCAAGTTTTGCGTACGCTTTTTCGAGCAGTTCATTAAACGGTACAGAACGCGGACGTTGCTCGGCCAGGCAGACCAGAGAGGCTTTAATCAAAGGGTGGGTGGTCGTGATGGATTCTTTATCGGGACCGCGGAACTCCTCAGGGGCATCGGATTTCAAGTCGGGCGAGTCGCTGACAGGCCGGGCTCGCGTAGCCAACCGCAATTCCCGCAAAGCCATCGCCGATGGTTGAGATGCCACTGCGACCTCGGAGTGGCACAAAAGCGAACGGCGAAAAGTGCCGTTGCACAAGATATCGATCTGCTGTTCGTACTCGAGTCGATCGCGTGCAAGCGAGTCGAGTTGGGCACACAGTTCCGGGGTGAAGTTGGTCGCCTGGGCGTGCGATCTTGCCTCGCAAAGGAACTGCAGCGAATGCCCTGCAATCCGCTCCGCGAACTCGTGGAAATAGAGCGGCTGGTTCACGGTCTCCAAGTGCTCATGAAACACGTACGTATCAGGGGTTCGCCGAAGCAGGTCGGCTTCCTGCCGCAGCAGTCGCGCGTAGACACTTTCTTGTTCCGGCGTAGCACTTACCAGAAAGTCGAGGTACGCCCTGGCTCTCTGCACTTTCGCCGCCGGTTCCCCTCGGCCTCGGACATGGTAAGAGAGAATGTCCCGTATCAACCCGCGGAGATGCCAACCGGGCAATGTATTGTAACTGACAAAAGCGACCCCTCGCGGGGCCAGATGCTGCCGAATGATCGCAAGTATACGATCCTGGTCCGCTTGAGGGACCCAGGAATAGACCCCGTGGCAAAGGATGTAATCGAACTCGCCGAGGTTGGCGTCAACTTCGGCCAGGCTGAGCGTGCGCAGGTCAATGTTCTTGAGTCCGAGCGTGTCAATGACAGCCTGCCCAAGTGCAATCTGCCGGCCGGCGCTGTCGAGCCCGACGAATGTGCCGCCAGGTAGGATCTGAGCCAGCGAAATCAAATTGCCTCCAGTGCCGCAGCCCAACTCCAGCACGCGACTGGTCGATACGTCCGGCGACTGCAGGCCATGTAGAAACGCTTTGCACCATAAGTTGTCCGGGTGCGCGTGTTGCACCGGGTGACTGGCATAGGGAAGTTCGTCGTAACTGGTGGGCGTTCGCTCAGTCATACCCAATCCTAGCGATGAAGAGTTGAGGCGAATTAAATGCCAGTACTTAACCGCGAATCGCAAAGAGAAGCATCGTATGTTCGGTAGGCAGAGCAGATTACCTGACAGATCGTCGACTGCTTGTGCGCACGAAATTCGTTATGGCGGTTGAATCGTGTGGCACGGCCCGCCTCTTGGCCCTGAATACGATCGCTTTCAGCGGTTTTGCTACTCGTTTCTTGTTCTCGTGGTAGCACTTCGCGGCGAGATTAGCCAGAGTGAATTTATCATCCTCGCGGGAAATCGCATATCTGCCCCTCGCGCAGATTTCACAGACGAGGCGGCGGACTCTGATAAGCTCCACAATGAAACGAGGGAAGCCCCCACGTCAATGTGGAGTGATTATCGCATTCGAGATGTTCATCGCACCGACCGCTGTGTGATATTTTCGCCTTGTGCGATTACGTCGCTACCTCAGAAGGTGTGCGTTTTATTCTCCGTTGTGCGCCGTGATAGCCGGTAATTACAATGCCGCCGAAACCCTGTCTTTTCTCATGATGGCGCCTCTCTCTCGTCTCCGCCATCCTACTTTCCGTGTAGATGTATGTAATGCGATCAGCTTCTCGTCAAAGGAGAATTGCCGATGAGTTCACCTATGCTTGCGCGCCGGCGACTGTTTCTGGAGCAGCTTGAAGCACGTCGTTTGTTCGCTGTGGACGTGGTCAATCCCTCCTCCAGCGCGTTGGCTGCATACGAGGCATTCCTGCAAATCGATGGAATTGCGGGTGATTCGGCGGACTTGAAGCACAAGGGGATGATTGAAATCGAGTCGTTCAGCTGGGGGGCGACCCAAAGCGGTTCGGTGCGCCCCGGTCGGGCATTCGCTGATGACCTGGACTTCGTTTCTCCCGTGAGCAGCGCATCTCCCGCGCTGTTCAAGGCTGCAGCCACGGGCGAGCACATCAAAAAGGCGGTTTTGTTTGTTCGCAAGGCCGGCGGTGAACAGCAGGACTATCTGAAGGTAACACTGCAGGACGTGCTTGTAAGTTCTCTTCAGACCAGAAGTCTGAACGACGGCAATCCGCTGGAGGAATTGAGTTTTCGATTCAGTCGAATTGAGGAGGAATATCGTCCGACTCTGGGTGACGGCAGTTTGGGAGACCCGCTGACCTCGGCATGGAATGTCGCGCAAGGCTCACCCGGTAGTGCCGCGGGGCCGACGCTGCTCGATAAGCAGACCGCCGCTCCGGAGAATCAGGTCGATGCTTTCCTGCAGATCGATGGGATTCCCGGGGAATCGACGGACGCAAAGCACAAGGAATGGATCGAGATCGATTCGTTCAGTTGGGGACTGAACAACTCTGGCAGCGGCAAAGGCCTCTCCGCTGGACGTTTGTCGATGCAGGACTTTCATTTTGTTGCGCCGTCCGGTGCGGCATCACCACTATTGATGGGCGGTGTCGCGAGCGGAAAGCACTTCGCCTCGGCGACGCTGGGGGTGCGGCGCCGCGGGGCGGATGGCGACCTCGACTACCTGACATACAAGCTGGAGGACGTTCTTGTCTCATCGTACCAGACGCGAAGCTTGGATTTTTCCGTGCCGATGGATGAGATTTCGTTGAATTTCACCAAACTGACCGAATCGCATGCAATTTCGGATGTGGGGACGGCAGCTCTCGCGGTGAACTCCGCGACATGGAGCAACGTCGATCGGTCGGCAACCTATCAGCTGGGACGCAGCATTCTGGAGCAAACCTCTGCGCCACAGGGGAAGGCAGGTTCGTTTCTGCAAGTGGCTGGGATAGACGGAGGATCGGGCGGCGCGAAACAGCCCGGCGCGATGGAGATCGAATCCTACAGTTGGGGCATGAGTCGGCCCGTCGTTTCACGTCGATCAGGAGGTGGTACCGGCAAGGTCAGTCTGCAGGACTTTCATTTCGTGGCTCCGGTGGACAAGTCGTCGCCGAAACTGATGCTTGCGACCGCAACGGGCGTGCATTTCAGCAAAGCCCAGTTGCTGGTTCGCACGAGCACTGGAGGTTCCGAAACCGACGATCTGGTATACGACTTGAGCGATTTGCTGGTGTCGTCATACCAAATGCAGACCGTTGACGAATCGCTGCCGATGAACGAGTTCGCCTTCCGGTTCAATCAGGTGCAGGAAAGTTATGTGCCCCCTTCGTCGGGCCTTGCAGCTTCGTCCCCGGTTACGTCCAAATGGGTCGTGCCGCCATCCACAACTCGCGATCCCGGTGCCGCGCAGCTCAAGAACACGACGCGAGTGCCGAAGGCGGTGGATGTGTTTCTCGAAATCGGCGGCGTCCGGGGGGAATCGGCCGATGATAAGCACAAGGGCACGATTGAAATCAGTTCGTTCAGCTGGGGTGTCAGTCAAACCGGCACTTTCAGCGGAGGCAGCGGCGGCCGTCTGGCATTGGAGCCGTTTCATTTCGTGGCTGCGACGAGCGAGGCTTCCCCGCCATTGCTTTCCCGCGTTCTTTCAGGCCAGCATCTGCCCTCGGCAACGCTGTATTTAAGGCAGTCAGGCGCTGCGGATGACTATTTGAAGATCGAACTGTCGGACGCGCTTGTTTCTTCGTACCAGACGCAAAGTTTGAATCAGAAACTGCCTGTGGATGAGGTTGCGTTGAACTTTGCGAGTCTGGCACAAACCTATGCGGCGCCAACCGATCCCGGAGTGCCACCGTCTTCTGTTCAGGCCACTTTCGACGCTAGTTCACGGCGCAATGTGTTTGTGACGCCGGAACGCTTGCTCGATATCACAACAGCGCCCGCAGAGACGGCGAGTTTATTCATCAAATTCGAGGGTGTCGACGGGGATGCCGCACTGGGGGGCGCTGTTGAGGTGTCATCCTTCAGTTGGGGTGTCAGTAATGCCGGCAGTTCTTCCGGCGGCGGGCGCAGGGGAGTGGGAAAGGTGTCAATGCAAGATTTCCACTTCGTATCCACGTCCAACACGTCATCGCCCGATCTCTTGCGTGCCGTTGCCACCGGCAAGCACATCAGCAAAGTCGACTTCGTTGTGGCGCGTGCGGCTGGCGGCACTGCGGACCCCTACTTGAAATACGAATTGAAGGATGTCCTTGTCTCTTCGTTCCAGACCAGCGGGCATTCCGGCGCGATGCCGCTGGAGGAAGTGACGCTGAACTTCACCAATCTCGAGCAGCAGTACGCACCCGATAGCAAGGGTTCCACGGCAAGTGCCCTGTTGCCAGTCAAAACTCAATGGAGTAACGGGAATCCGTCAGCCACATTCAGCCGCGGCAAGAGCGTCCTTTCCGAAACGACCGCGCCTCCGGCGGAGAGCCGGATATTTCTGGAAGTGGACGGGATTGCGGGCGAGTCTCTTGACGGGCAGCAAAAGGGTTCCATCGATATTGAGTCGTTCAGTTGGGGATTGAGTCAGAGCATCTCAAGCCGCGCAAGGGGTGGCGGCGGTTCGGGCAAGGTCTCGTTGCAGGATTTTCATTTCGTTGCTGACCTGAGCAAGGCATCTCCGCAGTTGTTCGACGCGGTGGTCAAGGGGAAACACTTCCCCAGCGCCGTGCTCACCGTAAGGGCAAACGCAGACCGCACCGTCCAGTACTTGAAGTATGAAACCAAGAACTCTCTGATTTCCTCGTACCATGCTCAAGGACTGGGCGGCGCCGCACCGACGGACCATTTCAGCCTGGGATTTGACGCGAAGTCGCTCAACTACTTGGTCACAACCACCTCCAGCGCGGCAGCCTACGCTACCGGAGTGGATGCGTACTTCGGGACGACTTAAAACTGAAGGCAACGGCACTCCGCGAAGACAGGCCGCGTATTTGTCCGTTCAAATTCGTGGCCTCCTTCCATCTTGGAGCTTGAGACGCCGGACACAGTGCATTCTTGTGTGCCCGCGCTCGCCGGAGAGACCCTGCGCATTGGCGGGCGTGTTCGGGCGAGCTTGA
The DNA here is from genome assembly GCA_903863885.1 of uncultured Planctomycetaceae bacterium. GTDB lineage: Bacteria > Planctomycetota > Planctomycetia > Pirellulales > Pirellulaceae > CAIPEB01. The sequence continues at coordinate 7,627 of CAIPEB010000324.1, forward strand.
CACACCCTTCGGACTGCGGGAAAAGTCGCACCGGCGCTTGGGAAAAGTAGGATCCGTGCAAATCCGCGGCCTCTTCTCTTTCGCTCGCCCGTTTTTCAGAGGGGTTTTTCGCCGAGGGTTGGCGTCGATTCCGGCGGGACCTATCATGCGCATTCGTTTTGCTGCTTCGGAGAACGCTCTTACCTTCAGTTCTGGATCTATTAAGATGAAGACGAGATTGCGCATATTGCTTGTTGGTCTCATCGCCGCCGGTGCGTGGCTTGTCCCGTCCGGTCAGGCTGCGGCTGCTGAACAGGCCGCAGCGGCGCCCGATCAGAAGATCGTCGGCATGTACATTCACCAGCATTGGCCGTACAAGCATCCTTACGCCGCGCGCACCTGGACAGTCGAGGACTACCGTGGTTACGCGGAGGGCCTCAAGCAGATCGGCTACAACACGCTGATGATCTGGCCGATCCTCGAGACCATGCCTGATCCGTTGACGCCCAGCGATCAGGCTAATCTGGCGAAAATCGCGCAAGTCATCGACATGCTGCACCACGAGCTGCACATGAGAGCGTACATCGTCCTTTGTCCGAACATCATGGCCAACGCCGAAGCCAAGAATGCGCCGTTCGAACTCCGGCACTATTTCTTTTCCGACGTGCGGGTAAACCCCGGTGATCCGGCGGCCATGGCGAAGATGATGGCCTGGCGGGAAAAGCTGGTGCGCCCGCTGGCCAACGCGGACGGCTTCATGATCATCGACAGCGACCCGGGAGGTTACGCCGGATCGAACAACCGCGAGTTCGCGGATCTGCTGGTGGCTCACCGCCAGATGTTTGACCGCCTTCGGCCGGGCATTGAACTAAATTACTGGGTGCTGATGGGCTGGCCCAGCTACTGTCGTTTCTATTCCACCGCCGAACTGAAGATCAGCACGGAGGAAGAGTTTCACGAGATCTTCACGATGCTGAAGGAGCGGAATCCCGAGCCGTGGGGACTGGCGATGCACGCCAGTCATGGCGAGGAACAGTTGGGGCTCGCGCCGCGCGTGATCAATTTCCGATACGGCGGCATCGAAGGCGAGCCGTCGTTTCCGATGACGAATTTCAAGGATGCCGGCCATGATCCGGCGTATGAAGCCGGCAAGAACGGCGGGCAGCGCGGCGTCATGGGCAATTCCCAGACGCATTGCGTGCAGTTGCCGAACACCTTTGCTTTTGCACGGGGGGCGACCGGCAAGCCGCTGACTGACGCGGATTACGAGAAGTTCGCCGATGACCTGATTCCGGGGCTCGGCCGGACGATCGTCAACGCCTGGCAGTTGGTCAACAGCACGGATTCCGCCGCAATGAACAGGCAGGCCGACGAGCTTGCGGGCTTGGCCGATGCAAGGTTGAAGGCCGGCCCGCTGAAGGGGCTGTTGTTCAACGACCCTCGCCGGTTTGTGAATGATCTGGCCATGATGTTGCGATTCAAGGCGGCGGTGCAGGAGTTTCGAGTGGCGGTGGACGCCAAGCAGCACGTCCTACCGGCGTTCCGCACGATGGTGGTGACCGCGACCACATGGCAGACGCAGCACGGATATCAGGATGCCTGGTACGATCCGCGGATGTTCGAGGCGTTGCGGAAGTTGAACGTGCCTCGCATCAACGAGAAGCTCGACGAGGGTTTCACACTGAAGGAAGGCGCCACGGGCTTTGACCGGGTGCGGCTCGGTTTGGCTCAGATAGAAACTCACACGACTCGATTGCTGGGCGCAATGCAGCAAACGCTGATCGAGATGGAGAGGCAGTCGTCCGACAGCAAAGCGGATGCAAATAAATGAACTGAGTCGGGTGTTGCCCGTGTTTATCCGCGTGCATCCGTGGCCTCTTCTGTTTGGCCAAAACGCGGATGCTGGATGTGGTTTCGGCGACTTTTTTCAAGGACTCCGGTGATTTAACTGATGGCGAAAGTCGAACTCAGTTGGCGGCGAACGACGCCCGAAGGCTCGCGATTGCAGGTTTGCGCACAATGCGTAGGCCAAGAGTGGCGTTTCTTTTCGCGCGAACGCCGCTTCGAGCGATGGGAGTCCATGGAGGAACCGCCGCTGGAGGATTGGCTGGAACTGCTGGACGCAGTTCAGCGCCTCATTCCGCGGGGACGGTTTCAGCGCGAGGATGAAACTCGCATTCGTCGCCGAATTCGCGAGACGTGTCCCGGAGCTGAGTTGTAACGAGCAGTCGCGGGCCGGATGCTCCACCGCCAGAGGCTCAAAGTGCCTTGGATGCAGCAGGCCTCGCGAGGTGGCTGTACTGAGAACGCGGTCACGGGCAGGGGCGTTCGCTATGCGGATTTGGGTCGACGCAGATGCTTGTCCGGGCGAGATCAAGAACATTCTCTTTCGAGTGGCTCAGCGACGGCAGATACAAGTATCGCTCGTTGCGAACCAGTCGTTGCACACGCCGGCTTCGCCTTGGATCGACACGATACTCGTTCCCGGCGGCATGAACGTCGCCGACAGGCGGATCGTCGAACTCGTCACCGCGGGCGATCTGGTGATCACTGCCGACATCCCGCTGGCCGCCGAGGTCGTTGGCAAGGGAGCCCAGGCGCTGGATCCGCGGGGCGACCTGTACACGGACGCGAATGTGGGCGAACGGCTGGCGATGCGAAATCTCGTGGATCAAATGCGAGGCGCAGGTCAGATCATGCGGGGGCCATCCAGCATCACGCCTTCAAATCGGCAAGCCTTCGCGAACCAGCTCGATCGTTGGATCTCCCGGGCCGCGAGTCGGTGAGCGGTGCTGATACGGGGGGATGATCTCTCGCCAAGGCGCCAAGAGGTAGGTATGCGCTTCGGGTTTGTTTCGTTTCCATTCCTTTGCGTCTTTGCGACTTTGCGAGAGCCCTTTTCTTCCAGTCGATCGGACACTCGGGCCAGGAGTTGATGGGCGATGTTGAGGTGTGGGGAGGAATCTCTCGCCAAGGCGCCAGGGGGTAGGTGTGCGCTTCGGGTTTGTTTCGATTCCAATCCTTTGCGACTTTGCGAGCGTCCTTTCTTTCAGTCGACCGGACGGTCGGGCGACGAAACGTTGGGTGGTGCTGAGGTGTGGGGATGATCTCTCGCCAAGGCGCAAAGGCGCCAAGGGGTAGGTGTGCGCTTCGAGTTTGTTTCGGCTCCAATCCTTTGCGTCTTTGCGACTTTGCGAGAGCCGTTTTTTCCAGTCGACCGGAGGGTCGGGCGACGAATCGTTGGGTGGTGCTGAGGTGGGGGGATGATCTCTCGCCAAGGCGCCAATGCGCCAAGAGGTAGGTATGCGCTTCGGGTTTGTTTTGTTTCCATTCCTTTGCGTCTTTGCGACTTTGCGAGAGCCGTTTTTTCCAGTCGAACGGACGCTCGGACCGGGAGTCGGTGAGCGGTGCTGAGGTGGGGGGATGATCTCTCGCCAAGGCGCAAAGGCGCCAAGGGGTAGGTGTGCGCTTCGGGTTTGTTTCGTTTCCAATCCTTTGCGTCTTTGCGACTTTGCGAGAGCCCTTTCTTCCAGTCGACCTAACGGTCGGGCGACGAATCGTTGGGTGGTGCTGAGGTGGGGGGATGATCTCTCGCCAAGGCGCAAAGGGGCGGGTATTGGCTGATGGGAGCTTCGCTCGTGCTGCGAGGTCCTCGCCGTTGGGCGAGTCGAGCGGTGTTGACTGTCGTTGTCGTGTCCGTATGCGAAAAAGTCGCCCAACGTCTCTCGCACCTTCTGGCAATACGATGCGTAGTGCTCTTGATCGGCATCGTTTTCTTCTTCCGGAGGCGGTTTCATGTCCCGACGGCGCTGCGCGTTTACACTGGTTGAGCTACTGGTCGTGATCGCAATTATTGGAATCCTGGTGTCACTGCTCTTGCCTGCCGTTCAATCGGCTCGCGAGGCCGCTCGAAGGATGCAGTGCGGCAATAATCTGAAGCAGATAAGCCTGGCGATGCACAATTATCACGACGTCTTCCGCTGCATTCCGATTGCGGACGTGAACGGAGCTGTTAACGCTGTTTCAGCTCATGCGAGGCTTCTTCCGTACCTTGAACAGAACAACCTTTACCAGTTGGTTGATTTCAATGTCCCGTACGACCATGCGAACAATGCGGTCGCCCGCAATGCGGAGGTAGCCGCATTCCGGTGTCCAACCGACCCTTCGCGTCTGCCATCGCTGATTGGCGGCGGCAACAACTACTATTGGAACGCCGGATCGGGAATCGTGATGTATTCCTCGGGAGCGGCCGGTCAACCTTCCGCCAACGGCATCGTTTGGCACAACCAGGTATTTCGGTTTGCCGACATTCTCGACGGGTTGAGCAATACGGCCGGGATGGCTGAGAAGCTGACGGGGGATGGTAACAACGGCATCTCATCTCCGACAGACACGTTCCGGCCCGGGACCCATCCCGCTACGCCTGATGAGGCGATGCAGCATTGCAACGCCGTCGATGTGAAGGACCTGTCCAAGCAGGGGTACTCGAATGTGGGCGCTCCCTGGTTGCAGCAGTACCATTCGACGAACCAGTACAACCACGTGCTGCCGCCGAATGGCCGGTCCTGCATGTACCCGCCGGGACGCATCGCGACGACTGCGAACAGCCACCATCCCGGCGGCCTGCAATTTGCCCTGTGCGACGGTTCGGTCCGATTTGTGTCGACGACCATTAACCTCTCCACGTGGCGGAGTCTCGGGAGTACCAACGGCGGAGAGAATATCGGCGAATATTAGATCAGTCCTTTTTCATCGCGGTCAATGTCAGGGATAAGTCCGGAGTCTGGAGGGGAGGAAGCCACGGACTCAAACGGACGAAACACGGATCAATTCATTCTCCGAATATTCCTTCACCAGCTTCATCCTTAGGATTCCGCATATGTATCGGTCAAAGGTGCGCTACGGTCGCGCGTTGTCGCTTTGGATGATCTTGTTCGCCAGTGGGTGCAGCCATGGGACCACTGACTACCCGCTTGATCCGGAAGTTGCCCGCGAGTCGGTGCGCAAGGCGATGCAGGCCTGGGCCGACGGAAAGACGCCGCCGGATCTCAAGCCCGGGATCATCATGGGAGATACCGCTTGGGAGCACGGAACCAAGCTGGCTTCATTCGAGATTCTCTCCGACGAGGAAACGACGGACGGCTCGAACCTCCACATTCCGGTGCTCCGCAAGTTCGGCACGACGGGGACGAAAGAGGCGAAGGTAACTTACATCGTGGGGACATCTCCCGTGATCACCATCTTCCCGCAGTAGTTGCTCTTTCCGGCGATTGCCTTTCCCGCAAGAGGTCCCAGACGATGTTCTCGAAGTCCGCAGCAGGGTGTGTGTTGTTTTTTTCGGCGACGATCAACTGTCTGGCGGATTCCCCTGTCACGACTCCCCGTCCCGTCCCGGCGACTCGCCCGGAAATGAAGCAGTTGCTTGAGGACATGAAGAAGCGGCCCCCGCGAATTCCGCTTCCCGAACTGACCGAACAGGAGAAGTTGCAGTTGGGCCAGCGCGGGTCCGGCTACGAAGCCCGCTTGCGGCAGCTCTACGTTCCGGCCGCCGAGGGGACGGTGTTTGGCCCGTATCGCCAGCCGAATACGGGAGGCCCGGCGCGGGCGACCGGTCCGGCGGCGGATTTGACCCGCAACGCCGATGGGAACATGTCGCTGACTTATCAATTCAAGACGATGCTGTTTTGGATCGTCTCCCGCACCAACAACTGCCAGTACTGCCTCGGCCATCAAGAGTGGAAGCTCTCCGCGACCGGCATGAAGGATGACGCGATCGCAGCGTTGGATTCCGACTGGGCCGAGTATTCCGAAGCAGAGCAAGCCGCCTTCGCTTATGCCCGCATGCTGACCTATGAGCCTCAGAAATTGTCCGACGACAGCCTCGCTCAAATCGTGCGGCACTACTCACCGCTTCAGGTTCTGGAAATGACGATGTCGGTATCCGGAAACAACGCGATCAACCGATGGAAAGAAGGGATCGGGACGCCGCAGTCGTCGGGGAACACTTTCGCGGGACGGGGGGAAGCATCACCCGGCGGCGATTCCGGGCACTCCGACTCCTTCACGACGCCGACATCGGACCGGTTCAAGCGCGAGGTCTCGCTCGTTGCCCCGCTGGAAATTCTTGATGGAAAGGCGAGCGGCCGGGGGATGAACACGCGGCCGGTTCGCGAATCGCGATCCGATGTGATGCTCAAGCTGGCCGAAGCCCGACAACGGACGCCCCGATTGCCGCTGACGGATGAAGCCACGGCACGGGCGTGGCTCAAGGAGGCGGGCGAAGATGTTCCCGCGACGAACTGGATTCGGCTGGTGGCCAACTTCCGCAATGAAGGCCGCGGTCGATTGCCCAGCCTGTTGTCGCGTGAGCGAAAGACCGGGGCGCTATCCGAATTGCAGAAGGGCCGGCTGAATTGGATTCTCGCTCGCCAGGATCGCGCCTGGTATGCAGTCGGACTCGCCTACAAGCAGCTTCGAGGCCTCGGGCAGTCGGACGATGAGATCTTTGCGCTCGACGGAGACTGGCAGGGACTCAGCGCGTCCGACCGGGCGCTCTTTACCTTCGCGAATCATCTTGGCGCATCGCCGATTGCCTCCACCGATGACGAAGCCGCCGCAGCGCTCCATGCCACGAGCGCGGAAATTGTCGTGCAGACGGTCAACCACGTTGCCAGCTGCGCGTATTTCAATCGAGTTACCGAGGCGGCCGGTTTGCCGATTGAGCCGTGAACTTGTGCGCGGGTTGGCTTGATTTGTCGCGACGATTTGAGTGACTGCGTGTTTGCGAGAGCCCTTTCTTCAAGTCGAACGGGCGCTCGTGTCACGAGTCGATGAGCGATGTTGAGGTGTGGGAGGAATCTCTCGCCAAGGCGCAAAGGCGCCAAGAGGTAGGTGTAGGCTGTTGTGCGTTTTCGTCTTGTTTCTGTTCCAATCCTTTGCGACTTTGCGTCTTTGCGAGAGCCTTTCTTCCAGTCGACCGGACGGTCGGGCGACGAAACGAAGAGCGGTGCTGATACGGGGGGGATGA
>CAIPEB010000325.1 GCA_903863885.1 uncultured Planctomycetaceae bacterium
GTCTATTCGACTCGGTGGACTCGCGCGAAGAGAGTCTCTGCGTTCCGCTCAGAGAACAGACGGATCTGGTTTGGCACTGCTATCTGCCCGATGTTCGTCCCGGGCAGCTGTACGGCTACCGGGTCCATGGTCCCTATCGGCCGGAACGCGGACATCGGTTTAATCCGAACAAAGTCCTGCTGGACCCCTATGCAAAGGTCGTGGGACGCGATATCCGCTGGTCGAATTCGCTGTTCGGCTATTCGATCGGACATGCCGACGCGGATTTGTCGTACGATCTGTCCGACAACGCGGACTGCGCCCCGCTGGCCGCAGTTTCCGCACCCGTGGCTCCGCGAATACGCGTGAAACGTCCGCAGGTCCCGTGGGATCGGACGGTGATTTATGAGACGCACGTGCGAGGTTTTACGCTGAATCATCCCGACGTTCCCGCCCCTTTGCGGGGGACCTATGCCGGACTGGCGTCCGATGCCTCGATTCGCCATCTGAGACGGCTCGGGGTGACGGCGGTGGAATTGATGCCCGTGCATCATCACATCGACGACCGACACTTGATTGAACGCGGATTGACGAACTATTGGGGCTACAATTCGATCGCGTATTTCGCACCGCATTCGGAATACGCCGCTTCGGCGCCGGGGGGGGCGGTGCGTGAATTCCAGCGCATGGTCAACCGGTTGCATCGCGCCGGGATCGAGGTAATTCTCGATGTGGTCTACAACCATTCCGGTGAAGGCAACCATCTCGGACCGACCGTTTCGCTGAGGGGTATCGACAACGCGTCATACTATCGGCTCCTGCCCGGGCAACCGCGCTTTTATCGCGACTACACGGGATGCGGCAACACTCTTAATATGCTGAGCCCCCGCGTGCTGCAGCTGATCATGGACAGCCTGCGGTATTGGGCGGTCGAAATGCAGGTCGACGGTTTTCGCTTCGACCTTGCGAGCACCCTGGCGCGTGAACTTCACGAGGTCGACCGGCTGGGCGCTTTCTTCGATATCATTCACCAGGATCCCGTGCTTTCGCAATTGAAGTTGATTGCCGAGCCGTGGGACCTGGGAGAGGGCGGCTACCAGGTCGGAAACTTCCCTGTCTTGTGGACCGAATGGAACGGCCGTTATCGAGACACGGTGCGCGCCTACTGGCGGGGTGACGGCGACCATCTTTCGGATTTTGCCACGCGATTGTGCGGAAGCAGCGATCTGTATGAACGCAGCGGCCGGAAGCCCTATGCGAGCATCAACTTCGTGACCTCTCACGACGGTTTCTCGCTTCGCGACCTCGTCAGCTACAACCACAAGCACAACGAGGCAAACGGCGACCAGAACCAGGATGGCGACAATCATAATCTCAGCTGGAATTGCGGAGCCGAAGGCGAAACCGACGACCCGAAGGTGCGTGAACTTCGCCTGCAGCAAACGCGCAACTACCTTGCCACGCTGTTTCTATCGCAGGGTGTCCCGATGATGCGGAGCGGTGATGAGTTGTTCCACACGCAATCGGGCAACAACAATGCATACTGCCAGGACAATGCGTTGAACTGGCTGGACTGGCAGCTCGACGACGATCGCCGCGGACTCTTGAAGTTCGTACAGGAGCTGGTCGGCCTGCGGCACCGCCATCCCGTGCTGCGGCGCAAGCGGTTTTTTCAGGGCCGCCAGATCCGCGGTGACGGTATGAGCGATATTCTGTGGCTTACGCCCCGGGGCGTGGAAATGAAGGAGGCCGACTGGCATTTGTCAGGCGGCCGGGCGCTGGGCGTCCAACTGAACGGCAAGATGATCGACGAGTTCGACGATTTCGGGCGAGCCGTCGTTGGACATACCCTGTTGATCCTGTTCAACAACGGCGCGGAACAGCAGGACTTCGTGTTGCCCGCTACGGCTCGGGCAGAATACTGGCGTTTGTTGGTCGAGACCGCGGCGCACGGTGCGAATCGCAAGCGATGGGGGGGAGGCGTTCCGTATCCGCTTCAGTCGCGCTCGGTATCGGTTTTCGTCCTTGCGAGAATCAGGCCCGCAATCCTCGCGCGGTGGCTCGTTCCGGAAGGCGAAAAGACACAATAGTTCCCGGCGAAAGAGCTGCTACTCAATCGTCCGCGTGATTGTTATCCCGCGTCCGGCGGCGTACGATACGCATCACTGCATGGACAGAGCATCGGCCTTGGCCCACGCTGTGCGGAAGCCAGGGGATCGTTGCTGCCAGCCGGTTGTGTTCCCGCCACTACACTCTCACCGAGGTGCTTCGAGCATGAAAAGCCACGCGATCGTAACGGGCTCGATGTTTCTGGTATTGGCTCTTTGCGGAAGCCGATGCGCGATGTGCGCAGAGGCGATCCGGCCCTTCAACGGAAAAGACCTGACCGGTTGGAAGACGGCCGGCGGAAAGGCCGAGGAGACGCTGAAGGTCGGCGCCGCCAAGGTCGATCCGGCGGATCCGACCGCGCTTGTCGTGGAAGACGGCGGAGCGGATTTGGTGAATTTCAAAGCCCACGCAAGAGACTTCTACAGTGAGGCCCAATTCGGCGACGCCAAAATTGAAGTCGAGTTCATGGTGCCGAAAGGTTCCAATTCGGGCGTGTACCTGATGGGTGAATACGAAATCCAGGTTCTCGACAGCTTTGGGCGGAAAGAAATCAGCCCGGGAGACGTAGGTGGTGTGTACGGTGCCCAGGCGCCGCTGTGTAACGCGTCCAAGGCTCCGGGCGAATGGCAGAAATTCGTCATCACTTTTCACGCTCCCAAGTTCGATGCCGCGGGGTCGAAGGTCGCCAACGCGCGGATTGACTCGATTCTGCTGAACGACAAACTCA
>CAIPEB010000326.1 GCA_903863885.1 uncultured Planctomycetaceae bacterium
GCAGGCTGCTGCGGTCCTGGCGAGCGCCGTTGTCGCCCAGGAACACATAGGCAGTCCTGTCCGGGCAGGTCTGCGCCCAGTGCTGATAGACCTCGACGACGTGCGATGCGTTCTGATGGATGCGGTCCAGTACGCCGGTACGGGAGGGCCGCGACGCACATCGGCGCTGCGGCAATGAGATCACCTCGTTGCGATACCGGGATTGCATCGTTGATTCGCGAAAAGCGGTAGTGCGCAGCTGCCATTCATTGTGGGCGACCCGAAACTCCTCGGCAATCGGAGGACTCCGTCCGACTAGAGCACCGGCCCCCTTTTCTCCAACTTAACACTAACCGCTCTTTTAACGTTGGCAAAAGAAGCCGAACGCCTTTTCCGTTTTTCCCTGGGTGTCAGCGTCGCATCCGCATGATGCCATGAGCATAGTTAGGGCATCAGCCAGAGTTCCCCGCATCCGCAAGAGGATTACGAACGGACTTACTGAGAAAAAACTCAAGTCTCGCAGAGGGAGGCCGGCGACTGGGAGACGCGTGGGGCGATTTCGCCGGCGAGCGTGGATTTCTCCTTGCGGGCAGGGCTCCCCAAGCGAGTGGATTTCCCCCGCAGCAGGTGCGGCAGCGGGTCACTGCAAGACCGTCTCAACGAGCATGACGGCAATTCCCATGAGTGCACCGCCTGCAATGAGTCCGGCACAGATGGGTTCCTGGTTCTGCACGACAACCTGGTGGACGACGCTTTTCGGGTCTCGCCAGTTCTGCTCGGCAACCCAGAAGAACAGAGCGCCCAGGAACATGGCCAGACACGTGTTGAAGGGAATGACGGACGCCAGGCCGACTGCGACTCCGGAGACCCAGAAGCGTCCTTTGGTGCCCATGCGGAGGGCCTCGAACACAATGCCCAGGATGGCGCCGATCAGCGCGGCCCAGCGGGAGGAGATCTTGAGGTTTGACAGGCCGCTGGTGAGCAGCTCCGCGACGGCCTTCCACACGGTGGCCGATGGAAACGGGTTCTTGTCGGTGATCAGCTGCGATGGGCCGTGCTGGAGGAACACGTAATAGAAGATCGGCACGGCGATCAGCGCGCCGGCCATGATGCCCAGCACGTGGCCGATGGCCTGCTGGCGGGGTTTCGCACCGAGCATGTAACCGGGCTTTATATCCATCAGCAGATTGGAAGCGTTGCTGGAGACCTCGGCCGTGATCGATGCCGTGGCGATGTTAGTGCGGATATTGCCGGGGGCCAGAATGCCGTAGGTCAGTTGCGTCAGCTTGCCGAGCGCTCCGATCGGCGTGATCGAGGTCAGGGCCGTGGAATTCACGCCGATCAGCGTGAAGATGAAGATCAAGGGTATCGCCAGCAGGCCCTGCCAGACGGCGACTCCGAAGAACCGGTTCGCAAGTGCGACGACGATGCCGCCGATGACCGGGATGCCGACCACAAAGACGATTCCGGGCAGTTCAATGTCCTTGAGGACAGTGCTGTTTTGTTCCGGGGTCTTGCGAGGCAGCATCCCCCGCAGCGCCGAGACCAGGACCTGAGGACGGGCGAAGAACGCGTACAGCGACGAGGTGGTCATCATGGCGACGCCGCCCCACAGCGCCCAGACGGTGATCCGGCGGAACCCGTACTGCATTACCCCGTTCGAGAGTTCGCCCTGGATGTCGCCGTGCCAGATGGCCCAGGGAGCCAGCACGCAGTAGTTGATCAGGGCTCCGAGCATCAGCGAGGCGCCCGTGCGGATTCCCATCAGGCCGCCGGCCCCGAACATGACGATGTCCGTGTCCAGACGCACCGTCAACTGGCGCGGATCCCAGCGATCGGGCGTCCACAGACGGTACACCCACTCGTCGAGATACTCGGGTATGCCGATCACGGTGACGTGGATCTTCTGCAGCATGGATTCGCTGGTCAGCAGTTTGATGATTGCCGAAAAGGCGCCGGTCGCCGCGAGGATCTTGGCTTTGAACATGCCTTCCGACGAATCGCCGCCGTGCAGCGCATCCATCACGATTCCGGCTGCGCGACCTTCCGGAAAAGGATGCTGCTCGTCGTTGATGAACCGACGTTTGAGCGGAAAGGCGAAGAGGACGCCCAGCACCGAGAGCGAAGTGATCCACAGGAAAGTCGTCATCATCGGAATGGTCTGGTCCGTGATCACCATGTAGGCCGTCAATGACGAGATCAGCGGGCCCGTCATGTAGCCGGCCGCGGTGGCGATCGATTGCATGCAGTTGTTCTCCAGCACCGAGAACTCGTGGGCCAGGCCGAGCTGAGAGAGGATCTTGAACATGGCGAATGCGAGGATCACCGAGGTGATGCCCACGCCCAGCGTCCAACCCGTCTTGGCTCCGACGTAGAGATTCGTCAGAGACAGAATACCGCCGAGCATCATGCCGGTGATGGCGGCCCGCAGTGTGAGCTGCGGCATGTTCCCCCGCCATACGTTCTCCAGCCACCAGCGGTCCTTCTGTTCGAGTGTCCAGGTGCGCACCTGTTCGTCGGTGAGTTGCTTGATGGCCATCGCCGTTCACTTCGTCCGGGGTCGATATTGCAGTCTGCGTGCTTTGACTGGGGGATGTGAAAGCTCAAGGTATAAGGGTTGTGAAGATGTCTGGCAACGCAAATAATGGGATCCTGGGTGTCCGAGAGGCCTGCGCGGCTGACGCGAAGGGCGTTCTTCACCGAAGCTGGCCCTGTCTGGCAGAGTAGCTCCTCGGGACCGCGATGTAGTTCTTCTCGCGTCGCGACCGCATAAGGAACTCGTTTTGTCTTCTGAAAACAACGTCGAACAGCCGTCCGCCGCGCCGGCAGGTTCTGCCGGTGGGTTGTCGGCCGGAGGACACGCTATCCAGCCGCTCGGACCCGACATCAAGTCGATCCAGCCCGGCGGAGGCTGGTGTATGCGATTAGAGCTGGCGTGGGGCTACGTTCGGCGAACGCTGCTGAAGACGCTGCGGCCGGGATACGTGGAACGCATGCGGCAATGTCGCCGCGGAAACAGCAACGGGTGCCCCCACGAGGTGCTCGATCCGCGGGACGTCAAATTCTATCGAAATCAGGGCGGTTACCACTGGACGGCCGAGGATGACCCGTTCCGCTGGCGGGATCGCTTGCCGTTCGTCCGCGTCGGACTGGCGGAACTGCTGATCCTCGGGGGAGGGTTCTTTCTGCTCGCCGCGATTCTCGGCCTGGTCTGGTGGCCTTTGGCCGTGGTTCCGGCGGCAATCGGGCTGGAAGTGGTCTGGTTCTTCCGCAATCCGCGCCGAGTTCCGCCCGCCGAGCCGGGGCTGATCATTGCCCCGGCCGATGGACGCGTGATCGCGATTGAGGAAATCGAGGAAGACTTCGTGGGCGGCCCGGCCGTTCGCATCGATATTTTCCTGTCCGTTTTCAATGTGCACGTCAACCGCGCGCCTTGCGAATCGCAGGTCCTCGCGCTCGGCTACCGCCGCGGCAGGTTTCTCAACGCGATGCGTCCGGAGGCGAATCGGGAAAACGAACGGATGGAAGTCCGCCTGGAGCAGACCGCCGCGCCGCATCGGACCTTGATCGTGCGGCAGATCGTGGGCGCCATTGCCCGCCGCATCGTCTGCTGGGTTTCGCCGGGCGAAACCTTGAAACGCGGCGAGGCGTTTGGCATGATCAAGCTGGGGTCGCGCACGGAACTGGTGCTGCCTCGGACCCCGGGATTGGAAATCCGCACTCGTGTCGGAGAGCGTGTTCGTGCCGGACTGACCGTCATGGCCCGATACGCCGAGGATCAGAAAGAGTAATCCAGCCGCGTTCCGGCCGAATCGTCTCCGGTTTCCGCACCGAACGCACAGTCATGAGGTAGCCATCGTGCGACCCTTTCGCGCCCGATTCCGTCCCCGGTTGAAGAGTCCCTTTCGCGGCCGGTTTCGCACAAGGCTTCCGGTCTTGCCGACGCTGATTACGTTGGGCAACGGCACGTGCGGACTGGTGAGTATTGCCGTCCTGACGACGGCTCGGCCGCAACTCGGCGATACCAAGGCTGCGTTTTATTCGGGAATGCTGATCTTTCTCGGCATGGTGTTCGACGCCGTCGACGGTTATGTGGCCCGGGCGTCGCACCAGGAAAGCGATTTCGGCGTGCAGCTTGACAGCCTGTGCGATGCGATCACTTTCGGCGTCGCTCCGGTATTCATCATGCTGAACCTAGCAGCCGGCTTCTATCTGCGTTTCCTGTGGAGTATCGGCGTTGTGTTTTCCATGTGCGCGGTGCTGCGCCTGGCGAGATACAACGTCGAGGCGCACGAGCACGGCTACTTTCGCGGGCTGCCAACGCCCGCGGCCGCGGGAACCGTGGCTTCGTTTGCCATAGCGATGCCGGCGCTGATCGAATGGACCGGTCCCGCGATGCCGGACCTGGTGCAGCGGTTGGGCCAGTGGTGCATCGACGGGATTGAAATCGGAATGCCCGTTCTGACCCTGGTTCTCGCCGGGCTGATGGTTTCGCGGATCCGCTATCCGCATGTGGTCAATCAGTTTCTGCGCCGACGCCGCGGATTCTACACTCTGACCCAGTTCGTGTTCGTGGCCGCGGTGGTTGTCGTCATCCACGAACTGGCGTTGCCGCTGCTCTTCTCGCTTTTTGCGTTTGGCTACCCGATCGTTGCACTTTGGACCCGGCTGACGTCGCGCGGCGTTCCGGCGACGTCCTCCGAGGAGCCGCTCCCGAACGACCAGCAAGGCTGACTCGCGCGCAAAGCGACATTGAACGAGCCATCGTCGCACGCTGTCGGGTGCTCGCCGAAACGGCGATGTCAGAGGCTGCAGTGATATACGAAAGCGGGCGGCATGTTGCGCCAGATCGTGCGTGTGCAGCGCACGTGCTTGAAGAACTTGTGCAGCTTTTTCCGAAATCGCCGAGCCGACGGAAGAGGCAAGCCGGTCAAGTAGGCGTAAGTGGCGAATTGTCCGCCGGGTCCGAGAACGTCGACCAGCGCCTCAAGATATTCGGTTTGATTCTCGTCGGAGAAGGATGACCAGGGGAGCCCCGAGATTACGGCGTCGATGCTCTTCAGACCCTGGGATTCAGCGACCGCGCGGACATTGGCGACATTGTCCTCGAAGACTTTCAGCCCCGGAAATCGCTCTTGCAGCACCGACACGAACCGGCCGCAGCGCTCAATGGCGAAAAAGTGCACATCCGCTGGTTTGCGGTCAAGGATGATTTGCGTGATCGCTCCTGTGCCCGGACCGAACTCGGCCAGTGCCTTGACGCGGCTCCAGTCAATCGCGTTAACGGTCTGCATTGCCAACCGCTGGGAACTTGGGGCGACGGCTCCGACGGTTCCCGGGTTCTTGAGAAACTCCATGAAGAACCCGGCGTAACTTTCTTGTGGCATGAAAATGCTCTGCGTGTGGGGAGCTAAGGAGGGATGCAGTGACCGTTTCGGAAACTGCGTCGCCGCGAAATCAGTACAAAATCCTTGAGAACCTGTCCAGTTCGCAGTGGCGATCTGCTTTCTGTTTACAGCGATTTGCCACGACGTCAAGCCTAGAACGTCAAAAAACGGCACCGGCTCCGCTCATGTCCTGATGATGTAATTCCTTCGGGGCTTGTCTGGCTTTGGAGAATTCGCGACAACTGGCTCGCGTGAAGTCCACACGCCGTGCGTCATGGGATTTTCGATGCCAGCTGCTGCGCTTGCCTCTCCTTCGCGCCGCGAAGCGCTTCAACTCAGCCTGTTCTTCGGCGCGGTTTATTTTATTCAGGGAATCGGAGAGCCAACGGAGGGGTTGATCGCGCAGCCGGTTCGGTCCCTGCTGCGCAACTGGCATTATTCCGTCGAGGAGATCTCGCTTTTTGCCACTTTGCTGTCCGTGCCCTGGTGGTTCAAGCCGCTCTACGGGCTGCTGACCGATTTTGTGCCGTTGGGCGGCTATCGCCGGCGCAGCTACCTCATGCTCTCCACTGCCGCTACGGTGGCGGGGCTGCTTTATCTTTCGTTTGCGCCGCTTTCCCAGCCATCACTCGGATGGCTGCTTGCCGTTCTGCTGATTCCGACCTTGGGAGTCGCCTTTACGGATGTCGTGGCAGACTCGCTGATGGTCGAGAAGGGGCAACCCTCTGGAATGACGGGCCGGTTGCAGTCGATCCAGTGGACGTGCATGCAATTGGCCTCGGTTCTCGTGGGCAGTCTCGGGGGCTATCTCAGCGCCAACGGTATGCAGCGCATGGGGTTTCTGATCTGCGCTCTGGCAACGCTCGTGACGCTGGGGCTGGCGTGGTGTTTTGTGCGTGAAGAACCGGATTTCACGCGCCGAGCCAGTTGGGCCGACGTGATCGGGGAACTGCGAAATGCGGGTCGGCATCGCGAGATCTGGGCCGTCGGTGAGTTTCTGTTTCTGTGGAATTTCAATCCTTTTTCCACATCAGTGCTTTACGTCTACATGATCGAAGAGCTGCATTTCACCGAGCAGTTCTACGGCCACACGGTGTCGCTGATGTCCGCTTCGATGACCGCAGCCTGCATCGCGTACGGCTTCTACTGTCGCCGGGTCTCCTTTGCGTTGCTCGTCCACCTTTCCATCGTGTTGGGGATCATCAGCACGATCGCGTATTGGGCGATGGTGGATCGGCCCACCGCAGTGGGCGTATCGATATTGATCGGATTCACCTACATGACGGCTAATCTGATCCAGTTCGATTTTGCGGCACGTATTTGTCCTCCGCATTCGGCGGCCACGGTCTTTGCATTGCTGATGGCTTTGACCAACGCGGGAATGTCCCTGTCGACTCTGGCCGGTAGTTACGTCTATTCGTTCAGCCGGCCCTGGTGGGGGGCACGGACGGCATTCAATTCCATGGTGCTGCTCGGCGCACTGACGACGGCCGCCTGCTGGTTTCTGATACCCGTACTGGTCGGCCCCGCTACTCGACCTCTGCCGGCCGAAGACTGCGGGTGACCCCGCGGCAGCAGAGTGATCCGAATCAGTGGCAATCGGCGTTGACGATTCCAGCGCGTGACGGATACAATTACCGGACTGACCGGTCCGCTCTTTCACAGATCGCCCTGATTGCTGCTCCCATGCCATCCAAACCCAAGCGTAAGGCCGGTCGTCCGCCCGATGCGGAGAAGCGTGAGCGGCGGAAGGAAGAGATTCTGGCCGCGGCGGTGGGTCTGTTCGCTGAACGCGGTTACGCGAAGGCCGACACGCAGGAGTTGGCCGACATCCTGGGGGTGGGCAAAGGGACGATCTACCGGCACTTCAAGTCCAAACGCGAGTTGTTTCTCGCGACGGTCGGGCGGGCTATGTGCGAGTTGAAGGTCGCTGTGGACGAAGAGGTCGGGAAGGTGGACGACCCGCTGCGTCGAGTGGTCTGCGGAATGCAGGCTTACCTGACTTTCTTTGCGGACCACCCGCGGTACGTGGAGTTGTTTGTGCAGGAGCGGGCACTGTTCAAGGACCGCAGAAAGCCCACGTACTTCGAGCATCGGGACGCGAACATCGCAAGTTGGCGTGAGTTATTTCAAGGGTTGATCGCCGAGGGCCGGTGCCGGGACATCCCGGTCGATCGCATTCTGGATGTGATCGGCGACATGATGTATGGCGCGATGTTCACGAATTACTTCATCGGCCGGGATCGGTCGCCTGCGCACCAGACGGCGGATATGTTGGACATCGCTCTGTACGGGATTCTCACGCCCGCGGAGCGGAAGCGGAGAGTCCGGTCGCCGCTCGAGCATGGCGGCGGCGCTGAGTCGGAGCCTCACAGCCCCGGGGAAGCTGCGTCTTCGGCGGGGATTTGAACAAAGCGGAAGCAGGAAACATGGCAGTGAAAGGCAAACGCTGGACGGTTATAGCGCTGATTGTGGTCGCGTTGGCGGCCGCGGCAACCGGAGTCTGTTGGCTCGAACTGGTCGTTGGCGGCGGCAACGGGCACGCGGCGGAAGCGGGAACGCAGCCGTCGGTTGATCCGTCGGCAACCGCTGCAAAAGGGGCGGAGCGTGCGGTCTCGCTCGAGGGCGAGCGGATCGCGATGCGTTCAGTTCAGCGAACGGTCGGCGCGGTGGGATCGTTTGTCGGATATGACGAAGTGACGGTGAAAGCCGAGGTTTCGGGTCCGGTGGCCAAGGTGCTTCACGATGTCGGCGATGTCGTGCGCCCGGGCGATATTCTGATCGAACTGGACAAGACCGACTACGACCTGGAACTCGAACTGACCCGCCGCGCGCTTGAGCTGGAAGTGGTGCGACTGGGCGTCAAGGTTCCGGAAGAACCGTTGTCGCCCGACCAGATATCGGCGCTGCTGAAGCAATTCCAGGTGGATTCGCTGCCTTCGATCAAGCGAGCCCAGGAACAGGAGCAGAACGCGGCGTCGCGACTGCAGCGCGCCGAGCAGTTGCGGCAGCGCAATTCGATGAGCCAGGAGGAATTTGAACAGCGCCAGATGGAGTACGACGTGGCGAAGAGTGCCCTGGACCAGGCCAACTTCGACGCCGAAGCGGCGCTGGCTGCGATTCGGCACCGCGCCGTGCAGTTGCGGATCGCGATGCGCAAGCTTCAGCTGTCCACGATTCGCGTTCCGACGCCCTCGAAACGCCTGCTCATGCCGGAACAGGTCCAGTACGCGGTCGTGCAGCGGAAGGTCACCGAAGGAGATCTGTTGAAGGATTCTCCCGGATCCTCCACGGCGGCCTTTGATCTGGTGATGGACGGAGTTCTGAAGCTGAAAGCTCAGGTGCCCGAACGCTACGTTGCGGATGTGAAGGAGGGCCAGGACTGCGTGCTGCACGTGGATGCCTATCCCAACCGCACGTTCTCGGGCAAGGTCATTCGCATCAATCCGACCGTCGACCGTACGAACCGCACATTTGAGGTCGAGATATATGTCGCGAACGAGAAACGCGAATTGAAATCCGGCGGGTTCGCGAAAGTGGATATTCTCACCCGCGTCGATCCCGAAGCGTGGACCGTTTCGGGCGAGTCGATCGTGACCTATGCCGGTTCGACGCGTTTGTTCGTGGTGCGCCAGGGAAAAGCCCATTCGATTGTCGTCGAGAAGGGGATCGAAGGGGCCGGCTGGGTGGAACTGCTGCGTTCGCCCGAAATGGATCTGCGAGCCGACGACGTCGTAATCCGCGGCGGTCAGGACAAGCTGGCGGAAGGTACTCCGGTGCAGATCCGCAATGCGGCGCAACTCAATACATCAAAACCTGCTCAGCCAGCCTCAAGGTAGCGGTATGAATCTCTGGGATCTCTGTATCCGGCGTCCGATCTTCACCGTGATGCTTGTTTCGGCGCCCATCGTGCTCGGCATTGTCGGCCGCAGCCGACTGGGCGTGGATCTGCTTCCGAACGTCGATCTGCCGATCGTTGTGGTGACCACGACGCTGAAAGGCGCGAGCGTCGAGGAGATGGAGACGAGCGTCACCAAGCCGATCGAGCAGATCATCAACACGGTGTCGGGAATCGACGAACTGCGATCCACGACCAAGGAAGGTTATTCCCAGGTAGTGGTGCAGTTCTTCCTCGAGAAGGACCGCGATGTGGCGGCGCAGGAGGTGCGCGACAAGGTCTCGACGATTCTTTCGCAACTGCCCGTGGGAACCGAAACGCCGATCATCGACAAGGTGGATCTCAACGCCATGCCGGTAATGCAGATCGCCGTATCCGGCACCCGGCCCATGCAGGAAATCACCGAGCTCACGCGCAAGCGGATCAAGGAGGATCTGGAGAGTGTCTCCGGCGTCGGATCCGTCATCATCGTCGGCGGCCGGCAGCGCGCGATCAACATCTACATCGACACCGACAAGCTGACGAGCTGCAATCTGTCGATCGAGGACGTGCGGCAGGCGCTCGTCCGCCAGAACCTCGAACTCCCGGGCGGACGCGTGGACCAGGGCTCGCGCGAACTGGTGCTCCGCACGATGGGACGCGTGCCCGACGCTCAGGGCTTTCTCAATCTGATTGTCGCCAACCAGCAGGGATACCCGGTGCGGATACGCGATATCGGCCGGGTCGAGGATACGTTCGAGGAACCTCGCAGCCTGGCACGCCTGGATGGCCGCAATGCGGTGAGCCTGATCATCCAGAAACAGTCGGGAACGAACACGGTGGAGGTGGTGAAGAAGGTCCGCGAGCGTTTCAAGACACTCAAGGAACTGCTGCCGCCGGACATCGAGACATTTGTGGTCAAGGACCAGTCCGTGTTCGTCAAGAAGTCGATCGAGGAACTGAATTTTCACCTGGTCGTCGCTGCGATACTCGTGGCGATCACGATCCTGATCTTCATCCAGGACTGGCGGACTACGATTATCGCGAGCCTCGCGATTCCGGCTTCGATCGTCACGACTTTTGCGTTCATGTACTGGATGGGCTACACGCTCAATAACATGACGATGCTCGGCCTGATCCTGGCGATCGGCATCGTGATCGACGATGCGGTCGTGATCAACGAAAACATTTTCCGGCACATGGAGGAAGACGGAGTATCGGCCATGCAGGCGGCCTCCTCGGCGACCAAGGAAATCGCCCTGGCCGTCTCGGCGACAACGCTCTCGCTGCTGGTGATCTTCATCCCGATCGTCTTCATGGGCGGCCGTATCGGACGATTCTTCAGCAGTTTCGGCGCCACGGTCGCGTTCTCGATCCTGATCAGCTGGTTTGTCTCGTTCACCATGACACCCATGCTGTGCTCCAGGTTCCTGAAATTGAAAGAAGCCCGCGGTCACAGCAAGGAAGGGCTCGTCTGGCGCGGGATCGACGGACTGTATGGCTTCATCCTCGGCTGGTCTCTGCGCCACCGCTGGGTGATCGTCCTGACGACCATCGGCATGTTCGTGTTGACCGTCTTCCTGTTTAGGGTCGTCGGCTTCGACTTCATTCCGCGGGACGATCAGAGCGAATTTGAGGTCGCAATGACGCTGCCCGAAGGGTACACGCTCACGCAGGCCGACAAGTTGTTCAAGGAGATCGAGGATCGGATCAGCAAGCTGAAAGGCGTGACAAACGTCTTCTCGACGATCGGAGACACGACGGGACGCATGTCGCGCGGCCAGGGCGACGTCACCTCCGGAACGATCTACGCCCGGTTGGTGGATCTCGAGACACGTACCCGCCAGTGGTACGACTGGAGGTTCTGGTCGCAGGCGATCCTGAACGAACCCGAAAAGGACCCGAAATACTTCTCGCAATTTGACGTGCAACGCGTCGCCCGCGAGATCATGAACGAATATCCGGACCTCCGCACGGCCGTCCAGGATTCGGCCGTGGTATCGGGAGCCGGCTTCCGGCAGGCCATGGTGGACCTGAACCTCCGAGGGCCCGATCTCCACAAGCTTCAGGAATACGCGGACCGCATCGTTGCCTGGATGAAGCAGCATCCGGACTACGTGGATATCGACACGAGCCTGTCTTTGCGCAAGCCGGAACTGCGAGTAAAGATCGACCGCGAGCGGGCTTCGGATCTCAATATTCCCATTCAGACCGTCGCCGCGATGCTCAACGTGCTCGTGGGCGGCGAACCAGTCACGAAGTACAAGGAACTCGATGAACAGTACGACGTCTGGCTCCGCGCCGATGCCAAGTTCCGCAATCGACCGGAAGCCATCGGCCGGCTGATGATCCCTTCGCCTAAAGCAGGCCTGGTGCAGCTGTCCAGTCTGGCAACGCTGGAGCCGGCTCGCGGACCCGCCACGATCGACCGCTTCGGCATGATGCGCCAGGTGGTAATCACCGCCAACCTGGAAAACAACAAAGCTCTTGGGAACGCGGTCAATGAACTCAGCGAACTGGTCGATTCCTTCAAGTTGCCGGCCGACTATCGCTACGAGTTTCTCGGTCGAGCCAAGGTGATGGGCGAATCAAACCAGAACTTCCTGATCGCGTTCCTCACCAGCTTCCTGTTCATGTACATGATCCTCGCGGCCCAGTTCGAGAGCTTCACGCACCCGATCACGATTCTGCTGGCGCTGCCGCTCACTCTGCCGTTCGCCCTGATCTCGCTCATCCTGCTGAAGACGAACCTCAACCTGTACGCAATGTTCGGGCTCTTCATGCTGTTCGGGATTGTCAAGAAGAACGGCATTCTGCAAGTGGACTTCACGAACGTGCTGTGCCGGCGCGGGATGCCCGTGAATCAGGCGATCCTCGAGGCAAATCATACGCGACTGCGGCCGATTCTGATGACGACCGTGATGCTGATCGCCGCCATGATTCCGATTGCGCTGGGCCGCGGCCCCGGTGCGGAGTCCCGCGCAAGTCTCGCGAAGGTCATTCTCGGCGGCCAGACGCTGTCGCTGCTGCTGACGCTGCTGGTGACCCCCGTCGCTTACTCGCTTTGGGAAGATCTGGCCCGACATGGCCGGCGATTCGCCGCCCGGATCCGCCGTGCTCCGGCAAAGAAGGCCGTGATCGAGGAGCCTGATCCGGAAGCAGCGGAACAGCTTGAAGGCGTGACTTGATCCGTCGCGGATGCCGGATGCCGGATGCCAGATGCCGGTGGTAGATCGGAAGTCTGTGTTCCTCCAGACTCCAGCCTCCAGCCTCCAGACTCCAGCCTCCAGACTCCAGACTCCAGCCTCCAGACTCCAGACTCCAGACTCCAGACTCCAGACTCCAGACTACGACGAGGCGGAATCGGGCGTCGGGACGGTTTCTGGTTCCTGGTCCGCTGTCGGTTGATCGGGGGAACCGCCTTCGATGGCCATGCCGTTCAGGGCCTGGAACTGCCAGCCGCCCCCGAGCGCTCGATACAGGGCAATCAACTTCTGAGCGACGTTGCCTTGAGTGGACACTCGCTGCTCCTGGACCACAAGGCGGAACTTCTGCGCATCGAGCACGGTCTGGTAGCTCTCCGCTCCTTCGTTCCATCGCGTTCTCGCGACCTCTTCGGCCTTGGTTGCTGCTGCGTCCGCCTGGTCCAGCAGTCTCAATCGCTCTTGCAGTTCGACGTAGGCATTCAATGCCGTTTCCACTTCCTCGAGGCTGCGGAGCACCGTGCTCTCGTAGCGAAGCATGGCTTCCTGGAGTCGCGTGTCCTGTACCCGAATGTTGTTGCGAATGCGTCCGAACTGGATGATCTTCCAGCGGATTGAAGGGCCGGCAAGGCGATAGCTGATGCTGCCGCCCTCGAACAGATTCGCGGCGTCGACGGCCTCCCAGTTGAAGGTACCCAGCAGCGAAACATCGGGATACAGATCGGATACGGCCACGCCCACGCGGGCAGTCTGGGCGGCGATCTCGCGTTCCACGCGGCGCACGTCCGGCCGTTGCCGAATCAGGCTGACAGGCAGATTGAGCAGAACTTGCTCCGGGGCTTTCGGAATCGGAGCGGTTCCCAACTCGGGTTCGAGATCGTGCGGTATCTCCGCCCGCAGCACGCACAGGCGATGCATGACCCCGCGCAACTGGCTCCGCAGACCCGGAATTGTCGCCTGCGTATTTCGAAGGACGGAGGTCGCCTGCGACACTTCGAGGATCGTCGTATTGCCCGCGTCGAGTTTGTCCTTTATCAGCTTTTCGGTTTCCTCCTGGACGCGGGCATTGTCCATCGCGATCTTGATCTGTTCCTGGATGGTTCGCAGATCCATGTAATTCGAGGCCACTTCCGCAAACAGGCTCACGGCCACGGCGCGGTGGTCTTCGACCGCCACACCGATTTCCGCATCCGCGGCTTCCACCGAGCGACGCACCTTTCCAAACAGGTCCAGTTCCCAACTTGCATCGAACCCGTTCGAGAACAGGTCGAACGGAGCGAAACCGGGGAAACCCGGCAGAGATCCGCTGGTGAATCCAAACGGGTTACCGTTGGTGCTGATCTGATTGCGAGTGTATTCCGTCGCGGTCGAGATCGACGGAAACAGATTGCCGGCGACGACGCCCCGCGCATATCGGGCTTCCATGATCCTCGCACCCGTTACCCTCAGGTCGAGGTTCGAGTTGGCCGCATCGTAAACCAATTGGTCGAGTTTCGGGTCTTGGAATACGGTCCACCACGACGTGTCGATCAATTCGTTCTGAGGAGCCAGTTCTGCGTTCTGGGGCAGTTCCTGATTCCATACTTCGGGCATACTGACCACGGGGGGCGCAAAGTCGGGTCCCACCTTGCAACCGGGCGTCAGAGCAATGAACGCACCGAGCAGGAATAGAGGTCCGAACGTGCTACCAACAAGTCTCTTGAGTAACGTCATGTTCGCCGTCTCACTGCAAACTTTTCCCAGACCACGCGTCTTACTGAAACTGGTCCGTCTCCTATCTCTGGTATTCGGATTTTCCGGATCGTGCGCTCAATACAAAGAATTTCGATTGTGCGGAGCGTAGCGATTTTCCGGTTTGGACGGCGTGAAACAAGCCGTGCTGCAACGGTTTACGACGACACGAAAGAGAAGCGTGCTGAGCCGAGCGAATTGGTGGAGGTGCACGGCCGTCGCTTTGGGGAAGTTAAGCAAGTCCGCTGATGACGCGGCGCAACGGGCCGCATGGGACGTGACAGCCGGCCGCACGTAAGGCACATCCGTCGGCGCGGCCGTTTTGATTTATCGGGCGTCCTGAACGACCGCGCGAGCAGACAGCTGATGGTCGTGCACTTGCCTGACTTCTCAACTTTCAGGCCACTTCAGCAACCCAGCACCCTGAGCCTTCGCGCCATTGGAGAGCTGGCGCGCAAAAAAATCGGTGACGGACCAAGTGATCTCGTCACCGATTGCATGAATCTGGAAATACCAGGGATTCGGCTTACTTCTTGCGGGCCGTCTTGACGAATTCCTGGAACTTGGCGGCCTGGGCCTCCATCGTCGCCTGGGGGCCATAGGCCTTGACGAAGATCGCCTGATCTCCGGCCGGTATGATGGCGGCGATCATGCGGTAGTTCTTTCGCAGAACGCTAGGTCCCATCATCCCGCGCGAATCGTTGAAGTCACCTGAAAAGTCGACGGTCGTGATTTCCAGTCCTTCGACCTGAATTTTTTTGGTGTCTTCCTTGGTGGGCTTTGGCGCGAACTGGGTACGCCATCGATCAACGTTCGCATCGACGCTGCCGCCGGCAGAGCTCAGCGTGAGACGCCCATCCGCTTCGTCTCCCTGGGCTCGCGGCAAGACGTACTCAGCGGTCACGAAGCCCGAACTGGCTGCCTTGCGACCCCAGCCGGCGGGCGCGGTCAACTTGATCGCACCGACTTCGACCTCGCCGCCCTTGTCGTCCAGCACTTCGGGCTTGGCGGGCTCTTCGGCAGCTGCTCCGGCGTGCGCCTTGGCGGGGGTTTCAGCGGCCGCGTCCGCGAGCGTCTGCGGTTGGGTCGTAGTGGTTTCCTCAACGTCGGCGTCCGCTGTCGAATCGGGTTCCGGAGCGTTCTGGCAGCCGGTCAACATGACCAGGGCAGCAAACGCAAAGGGGAAAAGGTACTTCATGCTTTGATCTCCTTCAGATCTTCTTCAATGGTCTGTTTTTTGTTTGTAATAGGTCTTAGCCCGATGTGGACCTGCACCGAGCGAGGGGGGCCGGATTCGGCCGTGGCAAGATGGATGTTCTGCATACTAACTGGAGGGCGAACGACTTGTCGAGGTGCCGTTCCGCCCACCCTTCGCTTTTCGCACCCTCCGAAGGTGTTCGTATGGTCAGATGCCGGATACCGGATGGCCGAGTTGACATTCAGGGGCTTCGCATCGCAGGATGAGAACTCCGATGCCAATCGACGGAAGCTGGAGAGTGAGATGATTCGTGGCTTATCCGCGAAGACCCGTGGCCTTTTTCCCTCCGCGTGAACAAATGAGTCGATCCCCCTCTCCCTGTCGGCCGCTGCTCATTGCGATGTGTCTGTCCAGTTATCATGGCGGAGCGTGCGTGGCAAATGCAGACGGGTCAACGCAGTGGCTGGACGACGCAACGGCGGAAGAGACGGTGAGGGCACTGCTCGCTCAATAGGCTGCACGGGCCGCTTGGGACGCGTGTTATTGACAGATCCGACACTTGTGCAAACGCCGTTTGCCTGTGTCTAGCGTCTCTCCTCGAACTTGAAGACCATTCCTGCTTCTCGGTGAAGCCGATCGCGAGAAGGCTGGTTTTCCGCTTCCGCCCGTGCACATAAAATCAAATCGGTCAATTTCTATCGACGAACTGCACGAGGGCGGCTCGCATGCACTGCAGCAAACAGGGAAAGCTGGCTTGGGTCGGTGTTTTGCTTTCCGCGTCGGTTTGGTTCGGGGCCGCCGCTCGCGTGAAGAGCGAGCAGGCGACTCCGCCGAATCCCGACCAACTGGAGTTCTTCGAAAAGCACATCCGGCCTGTTCTTGCGGAACGGTGCTATCCCTGTCACTCGGCCAAAGCGGGGAAGACAAAGGCCGGGCTGAGCCTTGATTCGGCTGCCGGCGTGTTGCGCGGGGGGGAATCGGGGCCGGTGATCGTTCCGGGCAAGCCGGGCGAGAGTGCGCTGATTTCGGCCATCCGCTACGAGTCGAATGAAATGCCGCCGGACGGGCGGCTTTCCAGCGAAATCGTCGCGGATTTCGTGCACTGGGTGGAAACCGGAGCGTTCGATCCTCGCACCGAGGCCGCGGGCGCCGCGCCGTCCGAGCCTGCTCCGCAAAAGGACGGGCACTGGGCTTTCCGCAACCCCGTGATTGGCGAACTGCCGGCAGTTCAGAATGCATCATGGGTGTCGACCGATGTCGACCGCTTCATTCTGGCGAGGCTGGAGCAGGCCAATGTTGCGCCGTCTCCGCCCGCCTCGCCCCGCGCGCTGCTGAGACGATTGTATTACGACCTGACAGGCCTGCCGCCTCAAGCGGAAGAGGCCGATCGATTCGCGGCCGGGCAGGGTGCGGATTATGCCGCGGTCGTTGACAGTCTGCTTGCGTCACCCCGCTTCGGCGAACGCTGGGGGCGGCACTGGATGGACGTGGCCCGTTACGCGGATACGAAGGGCTACGTCTTTCAGGAGGATCGCAACTATCCGAAAGCCTACCTGTTCCGGGACTGGGTCATTCAGGCGTTCAACAACGACATGCCATACGACCAGTTCATTACGAATCAACTTGCAGCGGATCAGGTCGATCCTTCTCAAGCGGCAGCGATGGGCTTCCTGACGCTGGGACGGCGTTTCATCAACAACAAGAACGACATCATTGACGACCGGATCGACGTGGTGACGCGGGGCTTGATGGGTGTCACGGTCACCTGTGCCCGCTGCCACGACCATAAATACGATCCCGTGACGATGGCGGATTACTACGGAATGTACGGCGTGTTCGACAGTTCCCGCGAACCGGCTGAAGCTTCGGCGCCGTTGATGATGGTCGACGAGAGTCAGCCGCGTGAACCCGTGATCTTCCTGCGAGGCAATCCTTCGAATCGCGGCCCGCAGGTACCGCGCAAGTTCCTCGCCTG
This sequence comes from uncultured Planctomycetaceae bacterium, assembly GCA_903863885.1. Classification (GTDB taxonomy): domain Bacteria; phylum Planctomycetota; class Planctomycetia; order Pirellulales; family Pirellulaceae; genus CAIPEB01. The sequence goes on from CAIPEB010000326.1 coordinate 17,351, forward strand.
CCTTTGCTCGGGCGATCCGGTGCCGTACCGGCACGGAAGCGGCCGGCGCGAAATGGCTTCGATGATTGCCAGCACCGACAATCCGCTGACGGCCCGCGTCTGGGTGAATCGCGTATGGCTGCATCTTGTCGGCCGCGGACTGGTCACTACCCCCAGCGACTTCGGCTCGCGCAGCGATCCGCCCTCGCATCCGGAACTGCTGGATTGGCTGGCCTGCCGCTTCATGCAGGAGCATTGGTCCACGAAATGGCTGGTGCGACAAATCGTAATGTCGCAGGCCTATCGCCAGGCATGCGACGATCGCGCGGATGGAGCAGCCGCTGATCCGGAGAACCGTCTGGTGTGGCGCATGAACCGGCGCAGAATGGACCTCGAATCGATTCGCGACGGCTTATTGACGGCAGCGGGGCGACTCGACCTGACAATGGGCGGGCCGTCGGTGCCGTTGACCGAACCGCCTTTCGCAACGCGGCGATCCGTGTACGGGTTTATCGAGCGTCAGAACCTGCCGAACTTCTTCCGCATATTTGATTTCGCCGGTCCCGACACGCACAATCCGGCGCGTCCTTACACCACGGTGCCGCAGCAGGCGCTCTTTCTGATGAACAGTCCGTTTGCCATTGAGCAGGCCTCGAATCTGGCTGCGCGCAGTGCCGCGGCGGGCGGCGGCAACACGACGGCTCGCATCAAGAGCTTGTATCGATTCGCGCTGGCCCGCGATGCGAGCGACGAGGAGACCGCGTTGTGTGCTCACTTCGTCGAGACCAGCGAACCGGCCGCAGCGGCGGCGGCAATTGCCGATCCGTGGCAGTACGGTTGGGGGCGCTTCGTCGCCGAACAAGGGATCACTCAGTTCAACCCGCTGCCGCATTTCACGGGAAGTGCCTGGCAGGGAGGCAAGGATCTCCCCGACCCGCAACTGGGCTGGGTGATGTTGAACGCTCCGGGCGGCCATCCGGGCAACGATCTCGACCATGCGGCGATTCGACGATTTGTCGTGCCGCAGTCCGGTCGCTTGGTGATCAGGGGCTCGCTCCATCACCCGGCTGAACAGGGCGACGGCGTGGTCGCACGCGTGGTGCGTCAGAACGGCGGTATTGTCAAGGAATTCACGGCACACCATTCGACAACACCGACCGACTGCGAACCGTTGACGGTGGGAGCGGGAGAGTCCATCGATCTGCTCGTGGATTGCGGCGCCGGAGGAAATAACTCCGACGGATTCAGCTGGACGGTCACGATACGCTGGGAATCTGAAAAGGGAGACGCGCGGGAATGGTCCTCCGAGGGCGGGTTTCACGGTCCTCCTCCTCCTCCGCTGGACCGGTGGACGTGTCTGGCTCATGTGCTGCTGATGAGCAACGAGTTCCACTTTGTTGACTGATCATTGATTTATTGAGGCGACGATCGTACCGAAAGGCGAACCGCTTGGCGGTTCTCGCAGGAATACGGCGGGAGGCAACATGATGACAGGTCACGGCAATCCTTTCGAGCAACTGGCACTCACCCGTCGCGAGTTGCTGCGGGCTTGCGGCATGGGACTGGGATCACTGGCCCTCGGCCAGATGCTGTCGGAGAGCAGCGTTGCGGCGAGCAGCGGCGCGAATCCTCTTGCCCCTCGGCCTCCGCAGTTTCCGGTCAAGGCCAAGCACGTCATTCACCTGTTCATGAATGGCGGCCCTTCGCACGTCGATACGTTCGATCCCAAGCCCTCGCTCGAGAAATACGCAGGCAAGCCGCTGCCGACGGACAATTTGAAGACGGAACGGCCGACCGGCGCGGCGCTTCCTTCCCCGTTCAAATTCAAGAAGTGCGGCCAGAGCGGCATCGAAGTCAGCGAGATATTCTCCCACGTCGGCGAGTCGATCGACGACATCGCGGTGATCCGGTCAATGTACGCCGATGTGCCGAATCACGAACCGTCGCTGCTGCTGATGAACTGCGGTGCCGCCCGCCAGATTCGTCCGAGCGTCGGGTCGTGGGTTACCTACGGCCTCGGGACCGAAAACCAGAATCTCCCGGCCTTCGTGGCAATGTGTCCGGGCGGTTATCCGATCCAGGAATCGCAGAACTGGCAGGCCGGTTTCCTGCCCGGCGTCTTTCAGGGCACCTACATTGATTCGCAGCACACGCGAATCGAACAGTTGATCGAGCACATTCGCAATGATCGGATCTCGCTGCCTCGGCAGCGCGAACAGCTGGATCTGCTGCAGCAGTTGAACCAGCGCCATGCCGAAGCGCGGCAGCAGGACAAAGAACTTGAAGCGCGCATCCAGTCGTTCGAACTCGCGTTTCGAATGCAGACTGAGGCCGCCGAGGCATTTGACGCAACTCGCGAGCCTCAGCACATACTCGATATGTACGGCCCCGGAGTGCAGGCTCGGCAGATCCTGATCGCACGCCGCCTTGTCGAGCGAGGCGTGCGATTCGTGCAATTGTGGCACGGGGCGGGCCAGCCATGGGACAGCCATGATGATCTGGCCATACAGCACCGGAATCTGGCAGGCCAGTGCGATCAGGCGATCGGCGCTCTTTTGAAGGACTTGAAACAGCGAGGCCTGCTGGACGAAACGCTCGTGATCTGGGGCGGTGAATTCGGCCGGACTCCCGCGGTTGAATTGCCCAAGCAGGGCTCCAACGCGGGCAAAATCAACGGCCGCGATCACAATCACTACGGGTTCACGGTCTGGATGGCCGGCGGCGGCGTGAAGGGCGGCATCACGCATGGCGCAACGGATGAGTTCGGGTTCCAGGCTGTCGAGAACCGCGTGCACGTTCACGATCTGCACGCCACGATCCTGCAATTGCTGGGCTTCGACCACTTGAAGCTGACGTACCGCTACGCGGGACGCGACTTCCGGTTGACCGACGTGGCCGGCAACGTGGTCCGGGAACTGATCGCCTGACTCCGGCGCGCAGCAGACGTTCACTGTGATTCGAGCGATGCGGCTTCAGGGTGCCGACGGCGATTCTGCGCCTTCCTGAGTGCCGTTGTCCGAGGCAGGGCTGGCCTCTGCGCCGCCTTCCGAATCCTCAACCGACAGCACCCGCACGCTGACGGGGCCAGTCTCGACCGGCGGATGCAATCGTTGACGGCGGTAGTTCCGGTAGGCCTCGGCTTCGAGGCTGTTGGGGGCCAGCAGGTTTGCCGGAATGCCGACCCAACCCGGTATCGGGCCTCGATGCAGGCCGGACCGGCACCCGCCATTGAAGACGGCCAGGGCAATGATGGCCGGCGCTATGATGGAAAGTCGAGGCTGTTTCATTCCTTCAAGCCTTCCGCGGAGTGCTTTCGCTCGCCGAGCAAGACGGCTCTTCGTTTCATCGGCCGCGCGGCCTGTGCGGAATAATCCGCTTGTGCGGAATCTCGGCTCAGAAGCAGCGGACGAATGGCCGGCACGCTGGCAGAAATTGCAGGCGGGCGTCTTTTGTCAAGAAAAAGAGCGGAATTACTCAAGAATGTCGCGGTCGGTGCTCCGGTCGCTCGAACCGATGCCGGCTCAGAGGAACTTCGAGATGCCGGGGACCGGACGCGGGTAATTTCCGTCGGCATCCGGCCTGGTGGGGGGCGTCGCATCGAGCGCCAGTCGTTCCGGCGCTACGCGGTATTTGGATTCAATCGCGTCCGCCCAGGTGATTTCATTGCCGCTGTAGCTCGCCCAGGTCGCGATGATGCCCAGCATGCTGCTGCGCGCCATGTAGAGGCTGTTGTTGATGGGCTGGCCGTTGCGGATCGAAGAAAAGAGCGCGACGTGCTCGAGGTCAAAACGGTTGCAGGCCGGTCCCTCGTAGTGCCATTTCGTTTCGCCGTCGATGCGGTTGTTGAGCAGATCGCAGCGGCCTTTGGTGCCGTAGAACATGTCGGAGATCTCGGTCCGGCATCCATCCTGTTGCCGGCAATAGGCGTGCAATCGAGTCCCGTTTGCGTACTCGAAGATCGTCGCGTGATGGTCCCAGGCATCGCCGAATTGCTTGCCGACTCTCGATTCCCGGCCTCCCATGCCCCAGGCCTTGACCGGCGGTTCCTCGTGCATCGCCCACGCGGCCTTGTCGAGGTTGTGGACGAGATTCAGCCCCGGCAGATCGCAGGACAGCCAATAGAAATTGAACCAGTCGCGGATCTGGTATTCCATTTCGCTCCACGCGGGTTGGCGCAATCGCGAGCGGAGGCCTCCGGTGTTGCAGGTCTCGACAATCGAGACGATGTCCCCGATTGCACCGTCGTGCACCCGCTTCATCGTTTCCCGAACGCCCGTGTCGTATCTCCAAGCCAGCCCCGACACGATGCTGAGTCCGCGTTTCCTGGCCTCTTCACCGGCGGCCAGAACCTGCTTCATTCCCATCGCGTCGACTGCGTGGATCTTTTCGCAGAAGACGTGCTTTCCCGCCTGAATCGCCGCTTCAAGACAGATCGAGTGGAAGTAGGTCGGCAGTGCGATCAGCACGACATCGACATCGGTCGCGAGCAGTTGTTTGCAGCTGTCAAAGCCGAGAAACCGATGGTCGCGGTCTACCGCAACCTGGCTGCCCTTCGCGTTGGTGATCTCCTGCAGGCTCGCATCGAGCATGTCCGGAAACAGGTCCGCGACGGCAGTGAGCTTCGCATTGGCGTCGGCGTTCAGCGCGTTCACCGCAGCACCGGTTCCGCGCGGGCCGCATCCGATCAACCCGACCCGAAGGACGTCGCTCCCGGCCGCATGGGCCTGATTTCGCATGGCGAGAGAGGCCACGGTCGCAGTCCCGATCGATGCGATGGAAGACTTGAGGAAAGCACGCCGCGATTCTTGCCGGGCATTGTTCATGGAACTTCTCACTGCGGAACGGAAAGTGCGTTGTTCGAGAATCTGTCGCTACTGCTTCCGGGATTCGGTTTCGCCCACGGACTCCACGGCCAGCGCCACGGCCGATACGGCGATTCCCGGCTTTTCGAAGCGAATCTCCAGTTCGCCGTCCTTCAGCAAACCTTCGGGTATTCGATAGCAGCGCGTGACCCACCATTCTTTCTTTTTCTCGACCGGCGGTCCCGTGCGCACAAACTCGCCCACGACCTTCGAGTTGACGAGGATGGTCTTTGCGCCCCCCTCAGGGCCTTCCGTCAATCGCACGACGAGCCACCGATATCCCTCGTCCCGGAAATCGCTTCGCGAGAGGATGCCCGGCTGATCGAAACTCGCGCTCCAGCTTTCGCCCTGGTCCTCGCCGTGCATCGTCCAGCCTGAGCATTTCAAGCCCGCGGGTTTCGGATAGTCTCCGAGCTGCACGAGCATGAACGGTTTCCCCGTCGCACGCAGCAGCGGCTCGAGCGGTGTGGCCGGCGCCGCCATCGCGAGGCGGCAATGGAAGTGATTGAACAGGCCCGACGTTGCTCCCTGCGCTCTGGGATCGACCGGATGCGGAATGCGATCGTAAATTCCGTAGACTCGAGTCCAGTACTCCTGCGTCAGCGAGCGGACATCGAGCGCCTTCAACTGGTCCGCAATCCCGCGCAGTTTCACTTTGGCCGGCGTGTCGGTGCCCGGGGCGAGGATGGCCTCGGCCTCGACCAGCGACAGCGGATTCTTCGACTCGCCCTTGCAGCCCGCAGCGGCCGCGGCGGCGTCCAACTGATCAAGCAGCAGCGCCGTCTCGGCCAGTTTGCCGAAAAGCCGGGCGAAGTAGGCCAGTTCGTCGCGATAGGCGGCTGCGGTCGTCGCGAGCGGAAGCGTGCTCTTTCGCGATCGATCGACTTGATCCAGTCGCGACGAGAGCTTTGCCATGCTCTCCTTGAGTCTCTGCGGGGTGTACGGGAAAGGCGGGTAATGGCCCCAGTCCGGGATCACCTCGAACTCTTCGAGCAGCGGCCCGATGTCTGCGTTTTCGGGGCCGAACACGAGCCGGCCGAAATCGCGGAGCGCGTCTTCCGGCTCGCGCGAAGGGTCCCACCAAGATTCCGCGCATGCAAAGATACTGACCAACTGCAGCCTGGGCGCCATCGTGTAGCAGATGCCGCCCGAGTAGCAGCCCACGGCCAGTTCTTCACGCCGGCGGGCAAACGTGCGGCGCACGCGGCACCGCGGCGATACGGTGCTCTCGCCCTCGGTGACGCTGTAGTCCCAGGTCAGCACCGTGTTCGTCTTGGCGGCACGCTTCGCATAGGGCTTGCCGTCCCCGCCGTGCGAGTCCGCATTGCAGTCGGGGCTGAATCCGAGGTTGATGCTCGCGAATGTGTCGGGCGGAAAATCCTTGAGGTGCGACAGCAAATACTCCATCGAAGACGCCGCGCGCTGCGTCGTTCCGGTCCACAATCCGGAGCCCCAGCCGGCAAACGGTTCACCCCAGGTTCCCACTTCGATGCGCGCCTGCGGCCGGTTCTTGCGGATGACCTTGCTCAGTTCAAGGCACAGATCGATGTAGGTTTCCGGCGTGCAGCCGTTCTTCGTGCAGCCGCCCGGATCGCCGGGAAACAGGCCCATCGACTCGAGACCCTCAAGCGCCTTGGACCAGTGGTCCCAGAGCGCGACAAGTTCGTCGTGTTCCTCTTTCACGTGAGGGCAATGGAAGTGCCAGTCCGATCCGACCGTGTTTACGGCTTGAATCGGGTGAACCGTGACTCCGCGTCGCTTTGCGTAAGCGATGACGTGGTTCATCGTCTCCGCGAACTTGCGTTGGATCGCCGCGCCTTGAAGGGCATCCTTCGAGAAGAGCGTCGGCACAAGCCAGAATTCAAAGACGTTGTACCGAAACGCCGAGACCATATCGATGAAGCGATCCCAATCGTCGTTGCTCCATTGGTTGGTCGGTTCGTCGAACAGCAGATTGGGGTTGTAGGCGTTCTGAAGGTGCTCCGCGAAATTCACATAGCAGATGCGAACCGGAAACCGGGGCCGTTCCACGACTCTCTGAAGACGGAGTCGAGCTGCGCCGCCTCGCGTATCCAGTTCGCGCAGCAGTTCGATGAGCCCGTACCGGCAGCCGATCGAGGCCGGGGACCAGCAGATCAGCAACTCGCCGGCGGCCGCATCGTCCACTCGCTGGATCACGTAGCCCTGCTCTCCGACGTCCGCCGGAAATTTCAGTTGATGCTGCGAAGTCAATCGCGCAAGCAGCGGATGATCGCCGATGATCGCGACGATGTGACGGCCGGCCGGTTGCACCAGTTCTTCGCCGCCGATTCGCAGCGTCGCTGCCGTTGACTGGCCGATGGCGTCGTTCAGCCAGCCTGCCGCGTTGCGCACGAGTTCCTGCGAGGCATCGCCGAGCAATGCCACGTCCGCCGTCGCTTTCTTGCCGGCCGCGAGCACGAAGTCGCCCCCGTGGGTTCGCTCGCAAGCGAACCCTTCCGGCCACGGCGAGGCTTTCCAGGACGGGGAGTCCGAGGCGACTCCTTCCGCGCGCCACGGAAAGGATGAAGCAATGGCCAAGGCCATGGACCCGGCAAGGAAATCACGCCGGTTGAGCGAGAGCGGCTTGGGAGCGAGCGTCATGGTTGCAGACTCCGGGTAATTCTTCCGCTGCCTTAACTGCTGACGGCGTTGAGGCTCTGCCAGCGATCGAGCACCTGCTGCGGAGTGGCGGTGCCGGTGGTTCCGAGTTGTTGCACGGTGATCGACGCGACCATGTTGCCGACGCCCGCCGCTTCGACGTCGCTCGCGCCGCTGAGCAGCGATACGACGATGCCGCTGGATGCCGCGTCGCCGGCGCCGACGATGTCGATCGGGCCGGACACGGGGCAGCCCTCGACCCGCTGCGACGATTGGTCCGGACGCGCGACGAGGATGCCTTCCTCGCCCATCGTACAGAAGACGGTGCGGCCCGTGCGGGCGGCAAGTCGCCCCGCCGCGTCCGCGTCATTTGCGGTTTCGCTGGAGGCGGCCGCCTGGATTTCGGCCCGATTTCCTTTCAAAGTCCCGAAGCCGAAGCACCGTAGGTGACGTCGGCTGTCGACGTACAGGAGCTTTTGCGGCGACTCCCGGGACAACTGCTCAAGTGTCTGCCGCACGGTGTCGTTGACGACTCCCCAGTTCGTCTCGTTGATCTGATCCATCACCATCAGGCCGTCGCACACGTTCCAGACTTCGCGGACCGCATTGCAGACGCGCTGTGTCGTCGCGTCCGACAGCGGGCCGAGCGTTCGGACGTCGAGACGATTCAATTCTTCCCATTGTCCCGGGGCCCCGGGACGCAACGGCTTGGTGTAGGTCGGCGTGAGGCGGTTCGGGTCGCGCAGAATCCAGCGACTGTCCACCGGCATGGCCTCGAGCGGCTTGCACAGATCAAACGCGTGGCCGTCGTCTCCGAGCACGGTAACGGGCAGAAGCCGGCCGACTCCGAGCGCGGCCAGGTTGTTCATCACCGTGCCCAATGCGCCCGGAGCGTTTCGAACGCGATCGATCTGATAAGCTTCAAGTCCCGTTTCGAGCGATGTTTCATGGCGGTTTGCCGCCAGTTCCAGATAACGGTCAAGAAACAGGTCGCCGATGAGGCCGATGGTGAGGCGGGGGAGATTGTCCAGGATCGACTGCAGGCGATTGAGCGAGAGGGATTTCATTCGGCACGCGTTGGTAAGGGAATGCTCGAATTAGCGGAGAGTTCACCGTCGCAGCTTGCTCAGCCCGCCGGACCGTTCAGCCTCCGGATTGCTCGGCTTCGGCCGCCATCGCCGCGAGCCGCAACTGCGGCAGGGTCCGCCGATGCTCGCCGCGAATGTAGAAGCTCTCGCCGCCATCCGCGACCGTGCGCACGAGAACCGTCTTCCACGGGCGGTAATAGTACTGATGATCGGTCTTGTTTGCCTCGGAGCGGAAATCGCCGCTGAGCGGCAACAGATCGAAGACGGCGGTTGCGAAGTTCGAGATGCGCCGCCCTTCCTGGCACGCGACGTTTCGAGCCATCGCGAGCGCTTTCAAATAGACTTCCGGTCCCATCACCGCGGAACCGTAGCAGAGGAAGGCACCGCCCTCGAGACGGTCGACCGTGGCACAGACCGCGAGGAAGTCGCGATAGCTCGCCGTGGCAAACAGAGCCGGGTCGAAATTCGGGTGCTCGTGCAGGATGTCGTACCCGATGCCGACATGCACCGAGGCGGGAATGCCGAGGCGGGCCGCAGCGGCCAGCACACTCAGGTCCTTATGCGGGTAGTCGCTCTCGAGAATCGCGCGGCCGATGGCTTCGCCAAGCCCCAGGCCGGCTCGCGCGCCGGCGTTCACGAGGTCGTTGAGTTCGCCCGTCTCGCGCCATAGTCCGAATTCCCCGGTGCGGATGTAGCGTGCGACGCTTTCGCAGGTTGCTCCGATGCGGGCCATCTCGTAGTCGTGGATCGGCCCCGCTCCGTTCAGGCCGATGTGGGTGATGAGGCCCCGTTCGAGCAGGTCGATCAACTGCCGCTGAACGCCGGAGCGGATCACGTGCGCGCCCATCAGCATCAGGACCGAAGCGCCTCGCTTCTTTGCGGCCACAAGCCGGTGGCCGAGCAGCGCGAGGTCCTGCATGGCCGGCCGCTCGAGCGGCAGAGGCGGTGCGTCCAGCGCAAGGACCGTGGTGTGCGAGACGTCGTGCGTGCGCTCGTCGAGCGGGCGGATGCGCAAACGGCTTCGATCGAACTGCGGCAACCTGCTCATGGTATTCCTATCAATTGCATCAAGTTGTCGAGGCAGCGGTAATCCCCGATGATCAGATCCGCGCCCGCCGTGATCAGCCGGTTGCGTTTCCAGTCGTTGATTCCCACCCTCGTCGTTTCGTTGCTGGCGACACCGATGGCCAGACCGCCAACTTTTCTGGTTTCCTCGATTTCGACGAACCCGTCGCCGAACGCGACGATGTGGCGTCCGGGAAGGCCCGTATCCTCGATCATCCTGTGGATAATCATCGCCTTGGAAAACTGCTTGTAGTCGTCCAGGGCTCCGTAGATGTGCGACCCGAAGAATTCGTCGAGCCCCAGCAGCGCGACTTCGTCGCGGACGTACTTGAGGTCCGTCCCCGATGCGAGATACAGGGTCAGGCCGGCCTTCTGCAATCGCTGCAGCAGCCCGCGCGAACCGGGCACCGTCATGACTTCCGGAGGCACGCGACCGCAACGCACGTCGTCGATGCGCACACCGACTTCGCGCCAGAGCAGATCGTGGTACTGGTGCTTGTACTCGAGCGGTTCACGAGGCTCGCCGCCGCGCCGCCGCACCTCGTCGGCCAACTGCATCATCTGGTAGATGGTCTGCCGGCCATTGAGACGCATCACGAAGTCTTCGACAACCGCGTACAGCTCCTCGCGGGTTTCGCTTGTCCCGGTCTCGCTGAGCACATCCACCATCATCGGGATCATGGTGTCCTGCCAGTTGCGCCGCAACAGCGAAAGCGTGCCGTCGAAATCAAAGATCGCGGCGCGGAAATCGCCGCGCGGAAAATCGTCGCGCGCGATCTCCAGTCCGTCGGACGCCTGGCGATCTGAATTATCGGATCCCGTCATGACTATCAGGTTCTCCCGCCCTGCCGCACAGAAGATAACGCGGTACCTCACAGCGAAGTCGCCGCGCAGCGCCGGCAGGGGAGCCCAAATTATTAACGCCGGATCCGATCTTGTATACAGGCACTAAGTCGCGTCTTCCGGTGCGTCCGACGGAAGGGCTGCATCGGAAGGAGGCTCCTCGGCAGAGGCCGTGCGCCCATGTTGACGCACGGCCTCGCGAAGCAGGAACTCGATCTGGCCATTCACGCTGCGAAGTTCGCTCTGAGCCCATGTCTCGAGTGCCGAGTACAGGTCCGGGCTGATACGCAGCAGAAATGACTTGCGCGGTGTCATGTCCCGGCACCTCAGTTGTAGAGCGTGCCCGTATTGATGACGGGCTGTGCATCGTGCTCACCACAGAGTACCACGAGCAGATTGCTCACCATCGCGGCCTTGCGCTCTTCGTCCAACTCCACAATGTGATTCTCGGCCAAGTCCTGCAGAGCCATCTGCACCATGCTCACGGCGCCGTGGACGATCTTCTGCCGCGCGTCGATGATCGCTTCGGCCTGCTGCCTCCGCAGCATCATGCCGGCAACTTCCGCCGCGTAGGCCAGGTGCGTCAGTCTCGCTTCCTCCACGTGCACGCCGGCTCGCGAAACTCGCTCGCACAACTCAGCGGTCAACGCCGCCGCGACTTCGTCCATGCCGCCGCGCAGAGTCGTCTCGTGCCCCTCGCCGTAGTCGTAAACGTAAAGACTGGCCAGATGACGCAGCGCGGATTCGCTCTGGATCCGGACATAGTCTTCATACCGCTCAACATCAAAGACGGCTTGCGTCGTATCCTCGACTCGCCACACCACCACCGCAGCGATCTCGATCGGATTGCCCCGCTTGTCGTTCACCTTCAATCGGACGCTTTCCAGGTTGCGAGCCCGCAGCGAGATCCTGAGCTTGGTGTTCAGCGGATTCGTCCAGTGCCAACCGCTCTCGCGAACCGTGCCAACGTACGCGCCGAATAACACCAGCACGCGAGCTTCGTTCGGTTGAAGGGAAAAGTATCCGTTGCAGCTGACTCCCCCGAGCAACGCAAACACCAGGGCGCCTACGAACGAATAAAGGTTGAAGATATTGGTCTGCTTCGCCCAGTAAATCGTCCAAATGAACAGCCCTATCGCCGCGGCGAGCAACGCAATCGTGACCGGCAGGACAAGCCAGCCGCTGAGCACCCGAACGGTCTTTTCACGGTTCATCGAAGGTCTCCTAAAAAGGGGATGTCAATAGCTAAGTGATATCACTTAGCTATTGTTCGTGCAACCGTCGCGGATATTGGGGCGGGGAGAAGAGTCTCGAGGCGGGAGTCCGAAGACCGGAGGCGGGAAATCGCCTATCCTATTGTGTAGTAAAGACTACCGACTGCAGTCGAATGGCATCACGCGGGATCCGCGGATCAGCGATAGGGCTTCCATTCGGGGCGAGCTACTTCGACGGGGGCCGTCGCGGGTAGCCGTTTGGGTGCCGGCGACGTTCTTTCCGACGGGGCAGTCTGGCCCCCGCGGGAAATCCACTGGTCGCCACTGCGGCGAGGCACTCCGAGCGGCAGTGCGCTGGCCGACTCGAGTTGGCGTCCGTCTGCGGTCACGTAGCGAACGACAACTTGCAGGCGTCGATCTTGAGGAGGCCGCTCGGGCCAGGGCAGCTTGAGCTGGATTCCCCGGCTGTTGTCCGACTTGCGCATCTGCTGATCGACCTGAGTCGAATCGAGATCCCAGCGAGCGAATCGCTTTTTTTCGCCGGCTGCGGCCGGATTGAGAACGACAATGCTGACCGGGCCGGCCAGCGGCAGGTACTTGCCCTCACGATTTCGAGGTTCGATCACCAGATTGATGCCATCTTCGCCCGTTCTTCCGTCCCAATCGCTCGCCGCAGAAAGGTCGCTGTTGATCCAGATCTGGTCGACTCGAGGGTCGTTAAGATCCAGCATCGCCACAGCGCGATCGGCTGCTGCATTCGAGCCGGGGCGAGCCGGGCCTCGCGGATTGCCGGAGGAGGTCGGCAAAGAGGCCGGCGGATCGGTGGGGGTGCCCGGTTCGACGACGGGTGGCCGCAGGGGGCCGAGTTCTTCCTCGGGCTGCGACGTCGCGGGCGGAGCCGGTTCCGATGGCGAAGCGGGCATTTCGATGGTGGGCGGCTGGATATCCGGCACGCTCAGTCGATCGGGGCCTGCGGAGGGAGTTGCCGGCGAACTGCTGCCGGTGCTCGCGCGGCCCTTGCGGAGCTGTTCATTTTCCTTGCGGAGGCGCTCGATTTCCTTTGTCTTGGATTCGGCATCGAACTGGGCTTCGTAGAGCTGGTCTTCGACTGACCGCCGCGCGGCATTCTGAAGTTCGATGTGCGCGGCAAGATACGGATCGTTGCGACAACCCAATGCGAGTCCGCATGCTATGCAGAGCATGGCGAGATATCGATTGGATTTCGGGGGGATCGATTGGTTGCCGCGGGGGCGTTTGGGTTGTCCATCCATGGCTGAACCCTTGGCGGCTATTTTGCCGCATCTACGCGTTCGATCACTTTGTCGATCAGTCGATATTCCATGGCCTCATCGGCCGTCATGAAGCGATCGCGGTCAGTGTCCTTCTCGATGCGATCCAGCGGATGGCCCGTGTGCTTGATCAGGATCTGGTTCATCCGCTCCTTGATGCGTTTGAACTCGCGGGCGTGAATGGCGATTTCTTCGGCGGTGCCCTGCATTCCGGCCAGCGGCTGGTGGATCATGATTCGTGCGTTGGGAAGCGCAAATCGCTTTCCGGTTGCGCCGGCGGTCAGCAGGATTGCGCCCATCGACGCGGCCTGTCCGATGCAGTAGGTCGCAACGTCGCACGCCACGAACTGCATCGTGTCGTAAATCGCCATGCCGGCGCTCACGCTTCCGCCGGGCGAGTTGATATACAGGTGGATGTCGGCGCGGGGATCTTCCGATTGCAGGAAGAGCATCTGGGCGACGATGCAATTGGCGATTTCGTCATCAACGCCCGTGCCGAGAAAGATGATGCGGTCCTTGAGCAGCCGGCTGTAAATGTCGTAAACCCGCTCTTCACGGCCGCTCTTCTCGATGACGTACGGTATGGTTGGCATCGCCGCTCGCTCCATTCGCTCTTGACCGGGGGCTGGTCGTCGTGCCGGTCTTCCCGGATAACGCACTACCTCGGCCTATGAGTTCTTCAACTCGATTTGGGGCCGTCCCAGGGCTTTTCGTTCTCGTCCTCGTCGCTTTCCGGTTTGGTCAGGATGGAATCGACGAGGCCGTATTCCTTGGCTTGTTCCGGGGTCAGGAACAGATCCCGATCCGTGTCCTTGGCGATCGCGGCAAGTTCCCTGCCGGTGTGCCGCGACAAGATGTCGTTCAGCATCTCGCGATTTCGCAGGATTTCGTTCGCCTGGATTTCAATGTCGCTGACCTGGCCGCTCACACCGCCGAACGGCTGATGCAGCAGCACCCGCGAATGAGGCAGTGCGAATCTCTTGCCTTTGGTACCGCCTGCCAGCAGCACGGCAGCACCGCTGGCTGCCTGACCGACGCAGTACGTGGCGACCGGGCAACTGAGAATCTGCATCGTGTCGTAAATCGCCAGCGTCGAGATCACGTCGCCGCCGGGCGAATTCAAATAGAAGTGGATGTCTTTGCGCCGGTTTTCGCTCTGCAGATAGAGCAGCTTCATCACCACTTCGTTGGCGTTGCCGGTGTAAATCTCGCCCTGGAGAAACACGATACGGTTTTCCAGGAGCAAATCACCGAGCGTAAGCTGACGCTGTCGTTGATACGACTGGTACGAGTACGAGTTGAGTAGGGGTGCCGACGATCCGCTCATGGCAGCAGCATCCTTCATCTCTGGCGGCAGGCCGAGTCACGCGCCGCAAATTTCGCGGGGGAAGGGGTTGCGAGCCAAGCCGCCTGCGGCTCGACTCCCAGGCACAGCCGCAGCAGACTCAGCTATGCGTCGAAGTCCCGGGCAACTCCTCGGCTTCGCCCTGGTACTTCGCGTCCGGTATCTCGGCATCGGCGTCATGGCCGCCGATAGCATGGTCGATCCCTGCGGTGTCCTCGCGATGGGGCTCGAAGGGCACATCCGTGAATTCGGCGTGTGATGTGATCAGTGCAATCACCTTGCGCTCGACGATCTGATTGCGCAGCGAATCCATCTGGCCCCGCTTCTCAAGACGGGCTCTCACGCGTCGAGGCGATTCCTGGCTTTGGGCTGCAATCAGTTTCACTTCCGCATCGTAGTCGCCGGGCGCGGCGTCAACTTTTTCTTCTTCCGCAATGCGTTCCAGGATGAAATGTTCCTTCAACGCAACCGCCGTCGTCTGCTCGCTGTTCTGACGCAGCTGATTTTGGTATGCGCGGATGAATTCATCCGAGAAACCGCTTGCTCGCAATTCGAGCACGGCTCGCTCCAGTTCACGCCGCGACTGACGACGCAGCAGGTCGGAGGGCAGTTCCCAGTCCGCAGACTGCACCAGCAGACCGCTGATCTGCTTGCGAATCTGCTGCTGCTGGTAGTAATTCAACTGTCTTTCGAGTTCATCCCGAACCGCGTTTCGCAGTTCGTCTTCGTCCTCGAATCCGCCGATGGAGTCCAGGAAGCTCGGAGTCAGTTCCGGCAGTTGCATTCCCTTGACGTCAACGACTCGAATCTCGACGTCAAGTTCCTTGCCTCGCATCTCTTCGCGATCGGCTTGGTCGCTGATCTTCGCCTTCACCGAACGGCAGTCGCCCGCTTTGGCTCCGATCATGAGCGAATCAAAACCGTCGATCGTCGTATCGCGGAAGCTCAACTTCGGACGGATTTCAACGGTCTGTTCGGTGATTTCCGATACGACGTGATCGCCGTCCTTGCTCACCACCTGAATCGTAACGCGATCGTCCGCTTCGGCCGGACCTTCCTTCGACGTCAATTGCCCGTAACGAGCCAGCAATTTGCGGAGATGAGCCTGAATATCGGCATCCGTGTACTCACGGACCGGTCGCTTCAGGTTCAGTCCTTTCCATTGCGGCAGGTCGAATTCCGGCCGGACTTCGATCTCGAACTCGAACGTCAACGGCCCCTCTTCCGGCAATTCGATCGCTTCAAAATCGAAGTCGGGCTCGCTGATCGCCGAAAAAGAAGAGTCTTCGTTGATCTGGGTCACGCTGTCCATCAACAGCGAACCTTTGACCTGATTGGCCATCTGCTCGCGGAACCGCGTTTCGACCAGCTTCCTCGGGGCTCGTCCGGGACGAAAACCCGGGACTTCAGCCTTCGGGGCCAGATCGTCGAAAGCTTCCTTGAAATACCGATCGATATCGGCGCGCGGAACCGTCACCGTCACATGGCGTTTGCATGCACCACGCTTTTCGACTTTGATCTCGAGAGCCAACTTGGCCTTCGGCGTCTCTTCGGCTTCGTTTGCCAAATCGATTTCGGGATTTGCCATCGGTGTGCAGCTACGTCAAACGGTGCGTGTGTCAAATAAAAAAGAGCGGGTGATGGGAATCGAACCCACGACAACAACGTTGGCAACGTTGTGCTCTGCCAACTGAGCTACACCCGCTTCTTTCGTCACCCGCTAGGCAGGGCGACGCTTCAGCAACTTCATGGGATTATAGAAGCGACATATCTCGTTGCAAGGCCAGTTACGCGGTCCGAGGGGCCTTCGCGACAGATTCATCCAGTTCCCGCAGTTCGCCGCGAAGGTCCTGCCTCCAGTTTTGCCCCATTTCCTGCGGTAATGCCCGCAGTCTCGGGCTGCTACGGCGTCCACGGGGCTGTCTCTGCGGAATTTTCCGGTTGGAACGCCGGTCACAGACGCAGCATAGCGCGCAGTGCTTGCGTTGCTTGGGCCGGATTGTGAATCAGGCAGGTCGTCAAGACGGCGATCAGCACAATTGAAATTCCAACCAGCGTGAATCCGATGGCGTTCCGCTTGCCGGGAGTGGCAGCCAGCAATCCGGCCAGCGCCCGTTCCAGTCGCCGCCAGCCTTCGTAGCTTTGATGCGGGCCTGCTGCGACCAGTTGCACGGTACGCATTGCCGGCGAGGATTCGACATAGAGCTGCACTCCGAGTTTCGGGATCGCCAGGCTCTCCCCCGCCCATCGCGCATCGCGGTCCAGTTCGGTCACCAGCTGGGCCAGGAGTGGCCGCAGTTGGTCGCGAGTCAGGTTGTAGATGATCAGCCGCGGACGCATCAGCAGTGCGAGCAGTGTCAGGCACAGTGCGTAAAGTGCCAGCAGCAGAATCCAGACGTATGCCCCCATGTGGAAGGCCATGGTCTCGGGGAAAAAGAGTTCAACCGGGCCGCACATGACAAAGCCACTGACGGCAATTCCTAATGCGGCACTGTCCCGGGCTCCGTTGATTACCACCGGGCGCGGACGCAGATTGACCGCGCCGACCAACAGGAAGTAGGCGGCGAGCGGTCCGAGCGAAATCGCCAGGTGAATCGCATCCATCGGCGAGGTCTTTCTCCCGAGGCCGTCAGCATCCGCAGACCGCTGCCCAAGGAACAGGCGGTTTCTGTGGTTCGGGGGACTCAGGGGTTTTGTTGCGCGAGGTACTTGATCCGGCTTAATATGCCGCGCTGATCCGGTGGCTCGCGGCGGACGGGACGCGAAACTCGCGGCCATCGTCGGCGGCCATTGTAAGTTCGGGGCCGGCCGGACGACAAGTTGTCGCATATTGGCGAAGCCGAGGCGTGCGAAGAAGTCCGGAGTCTGGAGTCCGGAGTCTGAAGTCGGGAGACAAGCAAATGCCCATCCGGCATCCCCCTTCCACTTCACCCTCCTGCGGAAGCGGGGAGGGTCGACGGCGAGTAACGAGCCGGCGGGGAGGGCTCATCGAACTTCACTTTGGTTTCCTATGACCCTCCCCGGATAACTCGCTAACGCTCGTTCCCGACCTTCTCCCAAA
Organism: uncultured Planctomycetaceae bacterium; assembly: GCA_903863885.1. Taxonomy (GTDB): domain Bacteria; phylum Planctomycetota; class Planctomycetia; order Pirellulales; family Pirellulaceae; genus CAIPEB01. Next base: position 34,716 of record CAIPEB010000326.1, read on the forward strand.
AGGAGGGTTAAGGATGCCGAGTACCGACTACCGGCATCGCTTTTGATATTCTGCGCGGCGAAGGCCTTTCATTTCACCTCCGCATCGGCAGCGTCCTTCCGCGGCGGGATCGGTTTCTCTTCGGAATCTTTGCCAAGCCGGATCAGGGACTCCGGCAGTTCGATGCCGCCGATGTCTTTCATTACCTGCATCATGGGTGGCAGGCTTCGGGAAATGCCGCTGAGAAAATCGGCCGTACTGCTCCGCCCGTTCTGGCCGCCGTTTTCCCAGACGACGATTTTGTCGAACTTGATATTGGAGATCGCGCGGGCCGAAGTTTCGGCGAGCCGATCGAGATGTTCCAGCATCAGCAGCTGGAATGCGCGGTCGGCGCCGCCGCAGGCCTCGACGATCTGTTTGAGGCCTTCGCCCTTCTTGGCCAGGATTTCAAACTGGCCCCTGGCCTCCGCCGCGAGCTTCGCGTAGTTCGCATCCGCTTCGGCCTGAGCGTCGATGCGTTTTCTTTCCGCTTCGGCTTCCGCCTGAACCACGATACGGGCTTTTTCCGCTTTGGCAGGCGCCTCGAGTTGTGCGCGTTTCTCGGCTTCCACTCGTTCGGCCTCTGCGAGCATCGCCTTGGCCATCGCACGGTTCTGGACTTCGAGCACTGCGGCTTCTGCTTCCCGCTTCCGGCTTTCGCCGATCTGGTACGCCTCGGCTTTTCTCACCTGCAATTCGGCCTGCGAACCGGCGATCTTCGCCTGCGAGAGGTTTTCGCCTTCGATTGCCTCCGCATCGGCGGCAGCCACGCGAATACGCTTGTCGCGTTCCGCCGCCTTCACCTCGGCTTCCCGGCCGAATGCGGCCTGCTGTTCGCCGACGATCTGCTCCCGTTCCAGATCGGCAAGCTTGATCTGCTGGTCCCGCTCCGCCTCACGCGTCCCGATCGCCTGGTCGCGGCGCGAATTGGCGACCTGGATCGACTTGTCGCGTTCGGCCGTGGCGACGCGCGTTTCGCCCATGCGCAAGTTGTCCGCCACGTCGCCGCGAGCCTTCTGGATGGCCTCCGATGCGGCCTTCTGGCCGATGGCGTCGATATAACCCGACTCGTCCGTGATGTCCGTGATGTTGACGTTGATGAGTTGAAGGCCGATCTTGCTCAACTCAGGCTCGAGCGAATGCTGCACGTGCTTGAGGAACACGTCGCGGTCGCGATTGATCTCCTCGATGTGCATCGAAGCGATGACCTGCCGCAGTTGGCCGAAGATCATTTCCTCGGCCTGCTTGCGGATCTCCGCGGCGGAAAGCCCGAGCAGTCGCACGGCCGCGTTCTGCATGACCTCGGGCCGCGTATCGACGGCGACCGTGAAGACGCTCGGCACGTTTACCCGGATGTTCTCCGCGGACAACGCACCGCGAAGCGGCACTTCGATCTGGATCGGCTCGAGGCTCAGGTACGCGAAGTCCTGCAGAAGCGGTACCACGAATGCGGCACCGCCATGAATCGTGCGCGCCGCGCCGCCTTTGTTCGTGCGGCCGTAAATCACCAGCACGCGGTTACTCGGACACCGCTTGTATTGCCGCGAGAAGAGAATCACCACCATCAGGAAGAACATGGCCGCGAAGCCCGCTGCGACGAGCACCGGGACCCACCAGTCGGCGGCCGCGATAATCATGGTTGAAGACATCGTTGAAATCTCCGAGTTGTTCGTGCCGTCCCAGTCAGTCTGTCCGGTTGCCCGAGGCGTCTTCGTCCCGTTTCCGTGGAGCAACTTCCACCAGTCCCGGTCCGACGATCCGCTCGACGACTACTTCTGTTCCTGCCGGTAAGTCGCAATCCGCGGAAGTCATGGCCGCGTATTCGACCAGTCGTTCCTGCAGGCCGATTTGAACCTTCCCTTCGCCCCTGCGATTCGCGGGTACGGGCAGGTAAACTGTTGCCGGGCGTCCGACCGCCCGTTCGATTCGCAGCGTGTGGTCCTGGCCGAGCCGAAACATGGTCTGCATGATCCAGTGCACCGCAACCATCGCGCTGCCTCCGCATACCAGCCCAATAGCGATGGCCTCCAGAGGTGTGCGATCGCCGCGCAGTGCCGCATAGCCGGTCAATCCGAAAAATGTCACTGCGGCGACAATCGTGCGAACGGAAATGATGCTGAAGAGCCAGGTCGAGTTGTGCGTCGAAGAATCCTGAGTGTGCCCGTGGCCCATTCCGTCATGTGCGTCGGCCATGCCAAAGTCGTGCGGCACCTCGTGGGAAACCTCCATGTCGCTGCTTCCCATGCCGGCCAGAGTCAAAAGAAACTGGCAGACGAAGATCGCTCCCCCGACGGCGGCGCAGACTAGATAAAACGTCTCCATGGATCGAAATCCTTGCCGTGCTTCGACGACGCGTGCAGTGGGAATTCGCGGATCGGGCGTCGTTATTGGAAGTGGGCACGTCTTCGAATCATCGTTCGCGTCCGATCGGGCGTCAAACGAAATTCGATGCCGGCGGTTCGCTTTGACGACTCGCCATCCGCCGGTCGGTCGATATACTGGCCCGTCGTGCGGGAGTGGGGACCGGATGCCGGTCGCCGGATGCCGGTCGCCGGATGCCGGATTGGAAGTTCGTGTTCCTCCAGACTCCAGACTCCAGACTCCAGACTCCAGACTCTTAGAACTGCGACGCATGAACGAGAGCAGCGGCAAATCGCGAAGTCAGCCTTGGCCCGGCGAGCGGGTCGCAGTGATCGTCGTGGATCACGGCTCTCGACGCGATGACGCGAATCGGATGCTCGAGGAGTTAACGCGTTCGCTGGCCGACGCGACCGGCTGCCACATCGTGGAACCGGCCCACATGGATCTTGCCGAACCGTCGCTGGAGACTGCGTTTGCGCGGTGCGTGCAGCGGGGGGCACAGTTGGTGGTCGTCCATCCGTATTTTCTGTTTCCGGGCCGTCACTGGGAGGCCGATATTCCTGATCTCGTGTCGAGAGCCGCAGGCCGGCACCCGGGTGTTCGATATCTCATCACCGCGCCGCTGGGCCTGCATCCTCTGATGATTGACGTGATCGCCGATCGCGTGGATCAGTGCCTCGGGCACGCCGGCGGAACCGGCAGCGCATGCGCGGTCTGCGAAGGAACGAAAAGGTGTCGGATCAGGTAACCGCTTCAGCGGGTGAACTCCGTAATTCTTCAGTGCAACAAGTCTCTGAAAGTCATTGAGCGCCCTCAGTTTCCGGGCGAGATTCCAATGTCCAACAACTACGATGCCGTGCTGGTTCTTTCATTCGGCGGTCCCGAATGCCGCGAGGATGTGCTGCCCTTCCTCGAAAACGTGCTTCGCGGAAAGAACGTGCCGCGCGAGCGGATGCTGGAGGTCGCGGAGCACTACTATCACTTTGGCGGTGTCAGTCCGATCAACGCCCAGAATCGGGAGTTGATCGCTGCTCTGAAGGACGTGCTCGACCGTCAGGGGCCGAGGCTGCCTGTCTACTGGGGCAATCGCAACTGGGCGCCATTCCTGACGGATACGCTGCGCCAGATGAAAAGCGACGGAGTGAAACGGGCCGTGGTATATGTCACCTCGGTCTTCGGTTCGTATTCGGGCTGCCGCCAGTATCGCGAAGACATCGGACGGGCGATTCAGGAAGTCGGAGAGGGTTCGATCGCGGTCGACAAAATGCGTTGCCCGTTCAACCACCCCGGATTCATTTCCGCGATGGCGGATCGCGTGCAAACTGCGACCCGGCAGTTGACCATCCCGGCCTCAGGCAAGTTGCGTCTGGTGTTCACAGCGCACAGCGTGCCGATCGCCATGGCACGCACGTCTCCTTATGAGGCCCAGCTTCATGAGGCGTGCCGTCTGGTGAGCGAAACCGCCGGGCATTCCGACTGGTGTCTCGTCTACCAGAGCCGCAGCGGTCCGCCGACCCAGCCATGGCTCGAGCCAGACGTGTGCGCCTACCTGCGCGATGTGCACTCCAAGGGCGAGGTTGCCGGAGTCGTGCTCGTTCCGATCGGGTTCACTTCCGATCACATGGAGGTGATCTACGATCTCGACACCGAGGCGCGGCAGTTGTGTGATTCGCTGGGGTTGCCGATGGTGCGTGCAGCCACCGTGGGTACGCACCCGAAGTTCATCGAGATGCTGCGGGCCCTGATCGTCGAGCGGGTGGAGAACGGTCCCCGTCTGACGCTCGGCACCATGCCGGCGGCGGCCGACGTCTGTCCGCCCGACTGCTGTGCCGTAGTTCGCGGCCGACCTGCCGCTGCGTCGTGATGAACTACTTCCCGAACTGTCCGAGGGCCGGATTCGTAGAGAGCTAGGTCGGCAGGCGGAAGGGGGCGAGAGTCGCAGAGCAAAAAAGACAGGCGCGTCCCGTTTTGTTAAAACACGTAACGTGGGTGAATGATGTGGGTGCCGCTGCGTTACGGCCTATAACGTTCCGTATCGAGACGCGCCTGTGCAGAGATAAACCGAACGAACCCAAACGTATGCATTATTTGTGCCGAACAAACGATACAACTTTCATAATGTCTGCAACCGGTTGATTTGTCTACCGGCCTCTGTGCATAAGTTTCTTCTTTCAAAACACTTGCTGTTGGTGTTCAGGCGGATGCTGCGACCGAATTTCGGCGCGGTTTGGCGGCTTGGTACGCGACAGGCATGGCAACGTTTTGTACAATCTGATCAGTTTTTGATCATGTCATCGAGGCGCGCAAGGCGCCTGTCAGGCGTCTCGGCTTTGGAGATCGCCTAACTCGTTGCGTCGATTCGGTTGGGGGCAACCCGATGCCGTTGATTCTCGTCATCGACGACGATCCGATGGTGCAGCATTGGTTTCGTCGTGAATTTGAAAACACGGACTTTGAGGTGGTGCCGGCTCGGAGTGCTCTCGAGGGGCTGGGGCTATTGCGTGGGCATTCACCGGACGTGGTGATGCTGGATGTGGTATTGCCCGACATGTCGGGTCTCGATGCGTACCAGCGGATCCACGAATCGGACCCGAAACTGCCGGTGATTTTCATCACGGCGGGCGGCGAGAGTGAGACGGCGATTGAAGCGATGAAACTGGGGGCTCTGGACTATTTGTTCAAGCCGCTCGATCGCAAGCAGGTCCGGCATCTGGTGGGACGCGCGATCGAGATCCGTCGCCTGATGGAGACGCCGGTACAGTTTCAGACAACGTCCGTCGACCTGGGGAGTCCGGACGTGCTGGTCGGCCGCTGCACGGCCATGCAGGAAGTCTACAAGGCGATCGGCCGCGTGGCGTCGCAGGATGTGACGGTGCTCATTCAAGGCGAAAGCGGCACGGGCAAAGAACTGGTCGCCCGGGCGATTTACCAGCACAGCCGCCGCACCGCCGGTCCGTTTCTTGCGATCAATTGCGCGGCGATTCCCGAATCGCTCCTGGAGAGCGAGCTGTTCGGGTACGAGCGGGGGGCCTTTACGGGGGCCGAGCACCGGCGGATCGGCAAGTTCGAGCAGTGTTCGGGCGGGACGCTTTTTCTGGACGAAATTGGAGACATGTCTGCGTCGACGCAGAGCAAAGTACTGCGAGTGCTGCAGCAGCAGCGTTTCGAACGACTCGGTGGAAGCGAGACGATCGAGACCGACGTACGCATCATCGCCGCCACGAATCGCGATCTCGACGAACTGGTGGGACAGGGGAGGTTTCGGGCCGACCTCTTCTACCGGTTGAACGTTGTCACTATCCAGTTGTCTCCGCTGCGAGAACGGCTCACGGATATTCCGCTGCTTCTGCATCACTACCTCAGCCGTTTCAGCCGCGATTTGAGAAAGAGCGTGACCTCCATCGCGCCCGAATCGCTGGACATGCTGCTCAGCTACCACTGGCCGGGCAACATCCGCGAGTTTCAGAGCGTGATCAAACATGCGATTCTGCACGCGACCGGGTCCGTGCTGCTCCCGGACTTCATGCCCGACTCGGTTCGCGGCGCCCGTGTCCGATCCGCGGGCGGCGGCGTCGACTGGGCGGCCAACGGCGGGGTACCTTGGGAGACGTTCATTCAGCAGCAGCTTTCCGGCCAGACGAATACGCTGTATGCCGATGTAATTGCTCAGGTCGAGCGGCACCTGCTTGCGGCGGTCCTGCGACACACCAATGGGAATCGGGTGCAGGCCGCGCGGATTCTGGGAGTGACCCGCAGCACGTTGCGCAGCAAGATGTCGTCGCTCGGGATCAGCATCGGGAATTCCGTGTTGGCGGAACGCGGGGCCGGCGGCGAGTCCTCTGACGGTGCCCGCGATGAGTGAGCCAGCGACGTCCATCCATTCTTCGTCGCTGGCCGGCTTTCATGCGATCGTGCGGCAGTGGTTTTGTCAGACTTTCGAGCAGGCGACACCCGCGCAGGCGATCGCCTGGCCGCTGATCGCGGATCACCGGCACACACTGCTGCTTGCGCCGACCGGTTCAGGAAAAACGCTGGCCGCGTTTCTTGTGGCGATCAATCGCATCATGTTCGAGTCCGCGGCCGCCGAGTCGTCCGGCGTGCGCGTCCTTTATATCTCGCCGCTGAAGGCGCTTGGCGTGGATGTTGAACGCAATCTGAGGTCGCCGGTCATCGGTGTCCGCACCTTGGCCGAGCGGGAGGGCGTGGCGCATCGCGTCCCCCGCGTCGGAGTCCGATCGGGGGACACGGCGACCCGGGATCGGCTCGACCTTGTAAAACGCCCGCCCGACATCCTGATCACGACGCCCGAATCGCTTTACCTGATGCTGACATCGCAGGCGCGTCGCATTCTGCGAACCGTGGACACGGTGATCATCGATGAGATTCACTCGCTCGTCAGCAACAAGCGGGGAGCCCATCTGTTTGTGTCGCTGGAGCGTCTCGAATCGCTTCGCCGCGAGCAGCAGGCTGCCGCTCGACCGCTGCAGCGGATCGGGCTTTCCGCGACTCAGCGGCCGCTCGACGAGATCGCGCGACTGCTGGGAGGCGCCGAGGCAACGAGCAATCCGGACGAAACGCCGCGCCGCCGGCCGGTGGAAATTGTCGAGGCCGGGGTCAGCAAGCAGCTGGAGTTGCGGATCGAAGTGCCTGTCGAAGACATGGCACGCCTGGCCGAACCGATCATCGTGTCGGGTTCGGCATCTGCCGGTCCCACGCTGCCGTCGATCTGGCCGGCGATTCATCCGCGGCTGGTGGAACTGATCCGCTCGCACCGCAGCACGATGATCTTCGTCAACAGTCGACGTCTGGCCGAGCGGCTGGCGGCGGCGCTGAATGAACTGGCGGGCGAGGAGTTGGTGTTGGCCCACCACGGGTCGATCGCCAAGGACAAGCGGCTGGAGATTGAGGACAAGCTCAAGTGCGGGCAGTTGCCGGCGATCGTGGCTACCTCGTCACTGGAGTTGGGGATCGACATGGGCGCCGTGGATCTGGTGATCCAGGTCGAATCGCCGCCGTCGATTGCTTCCGGCATTCAGCGAATAGGCCGCGCCGGGCATCGGGTGGGAGAGCCTTCGACCGGCGTGATCTTCCCGAAGTATCGGGGCGATCTGCTGGCTTGCGCAGCGGCCGGCGAGAAGATGGTGCGCGGGGAGGTCGAGTCGACGTTCTATCCCCGCAATCCGCTCGACGTCCTGGCCCAGCAGCTGGTGGCCATGGTCTCGCTTCAGACGGTATCCGTGGACGAACTTTATGCGATCGTGCGGGGGGCGGCGCCGTTCTTCGATCTCCCGCGGGGGAACTTCGAGGGAGTGCTCGACCTTCTGTCGGGACGGTATCCGTCGGATGAGTTCGCGGAATTGAGGCCGCGTATCACGTGGGATCGCGTGGCCGGCGAGGTATCGCCCCGTCGCGGAACGCAGCGTTTGGCGATTGCGAATGCCGGGACCATCCCCGACCGCGGTCTCTACGGCGTGTTTCTGGCCGGGGCCGAGGGGCCGGGGAACCGCGTGGGTGAACTCGACGAAGAGATGGTCTTCGAGACGCATCCGGGCGATGTGTTCCTGCTGGGCGCATCGTCGTGGCGCGTCGCGGACATCACGCACGATCGGGTACTGGTCGTTCCCGCGGCCGGCGAACCGGGAAAAATGCCGTTCTGGCGAGGGGAGGGGCCGGGCCGCCCCTTGGAGTTCGGCCGCGCCATCGGCGCGCTGGTCCGGCGGTTTTCGCGAGCCGATTCGACGGCCGCGCGGCAGGAACTGGTGAGTCAGCACGGACTGGGACCGGAGGCGGCCGCCAATCTGCTGAGGTACCTGGAAGACCAGGCTCAGGCCACGGGCGAAGTGCCCACCGATCGAGAGATTGTCGTGGAGTGTTTCCTGGACGAAGTGGGCGATTGGCGGATTGCCGTTCTTTCGCCGTTCGGTGCCAGGGTGCACGCGCCGTGGGCCATGGCCGCCGTTGCCCGATTGCGGGAACTGACGCCGGGCGAAGTCGACATGGTCTGGAGCGATGACGGGATCGTTTTTCGACTGCCCGAGTCGGACGAACCGCCGCCGCTCGAGTGGTTGTTTCCTTCGGCGGAAGAGATCGAGGACCTCGTGGTCAACCAGTTGGGCGGCACGGCGCTTTTCGCATCGCGGTTCCGAGAGAACTCGGCCCGCGCGCTGCTGCTGCCCCGGCGGCAACCCGGCCGCCGCACGCCGCTGTGGATTCAGCGCCGACGGTCCGCCGATCTGCTGTCCGTGGCCGCCAGATATCCCGGTTTTCCGATGTTGCTGGAGACTTACCGCGAGTGTCTGCGCGACGTCTTCGATCTGCCCGGGCTGAAGGGCCTTCTCGCTGAAATTGCCAACGGTTCGATTCGCGTGCATCGCGTCCGCACCGAGACGGCGTCGCCTTTTGCCGCGTCGCTGCTGTTCAATTACACGGCCAATTTCCTGTACGAGGGAGATGCTCCGCTGGCGGAACGCCAGGCTCAGCTTCTGGCGCTGGATCACGCTCAACTGCGGGAGCTTCTGGGCGACGCGGAAATCCGCGAGCTGTTGTCGGCCGAGGTGGTCGAAGAATTGAACCTCGAACTGCAGGGGCTCGTCTCCAATCGAAGGCTGACGCATCCGGATACAGTGCATGACGCTTTGCTGCGTTTGGGCGACTTGAGCCGCGACGAACTTGCGCAGCGATGTTCCCCCGAAACCTCGGACGCCGGGCTGCTGGACCGCTGGCTCGAAGAGCTTGTGGTTCAGCGCCGCATCCTGGAGGTGCGGATCGCGGGCGAGCGTCGCATGGTGGCCGCGGAGGACGCGGGCCGTTTTCGCGACGCGCTCGGATGCATGCTCCCTTCGGGCCTCCCAGCGGCCTTCCTCGCGCCCGTCGCCGATCCGCTCGGCGATATCGTATCCCGATACGCGCGCACTCACGGTCCGTTCCGCAGCGAGCACCTGGCGCAGCGATTCGGCGTGGGGGTGGCTGTGGTTCATGCGGCGCTCGAGCGGCTCGCGTCGCGGGGACGCGTTCTCGAGGGCGAGTTCCTGCCCGGCGGTTTCGGCCGCGAATGGTGCGAAGCGGAAGTGCTGCGAACGCTGAAACGGAGATCGCTCGCGCGGCTGCGCAAACAGGTCGAACCGGTCTCGCGGCAGTCGCTGGCGCGTTTCCTGCCGAGTTGGCAGGGGATTCTGCAGCCGAGGAGAAGTCTGGACGGACTCTTGGATGTCATCGAGCAGTTGCAGGGCATGCCGCTGCCGGCCTCCGACCTCGAGCGGGACATCCTGCCGCGGCGGCTCAGAGGCTACAAACCGAGCGACCTCGATGAACTGTGTGCGGCCGGCGAAGTCGTGTGGCGCGGAATGGAGAGTCTCGGCCAGGGTGAAGGCCGCATCTCGCTCTACCTGACCGATCACTATTCGCGGCTGGCCCCTCACTGCCCGCCGATCGAAGACCCGCTGGCCGAACGCATTCGGGAACTGCTGGCCAGGCAGGGCGCACTGTTCTTTGATGCGATCGTCAAGTCTCTGGCCGTTTTCTCTCGTGATGTGCTGGATGCTTTGTGGAACCTGGTCTGGGCCGGCGTTGTGACGAACGACACGCTGGCTCCGCTGCGTTCGCTGCGGCGACAGGCGTCGGGCAAGCGGCCGGTGCGCCGCGGCCGCGACCGGTTTCGCTCGCGGCGCGAGTCGCGCACGCCGGGTTCCGAAGGCCGCTGGTCGCTCCTCATGCCGGATGAAGCCAGCCGGCCGACCGCCACCGAAAGGATCGCCGCGATTGCATCCCAGCTGCTGCACCGCTACGGAATCCTGACTCGCGAAATGGCGGCCTCGGAGAATCTGGCCGGAGGATTTGCGGGGCTGTATCCGATGCTGAAGGCCATGGAAGAGGCGGGGAAGATCCGCCGCGGGTACTTTGTCGCGGGGTTGGGAGCCGCGCAGTTCTCGAATCCCGGCGCGGAAGACCGGCTGCGTGAATTCAAGAGTGTCCCGGACGACACGAGCCTCGATGCGCTGCTGCTGGCGGCGACCGATCCGGCCAATCCTTACGGGACCGTTTTTCGCTGGCCGGATGCAGACGTGGACGGTTCCCGTCCGCAGCGAGCCGCCGGGGCGAGGGTCATCCTCGGCGACGGCGAACTTCTCGGCTATCTGAGCCGATCGGGCCAGCATCTGTATACTTTCTTGCCGGAGGATCAGTTGCAGAGGAATCGTGCCACGGCGGCGGTTGCGAGCGCGCTCGCAGGGCTGGCTTCGGCCACGGAAGCGGTTTTTGTCACTCGGGTCAATGGTCGGCAGCCCGGCGATACGGAGATGGCTGTGCCGCTCCGGGAAGCCGGTTTCATCCAGACGACGCGGGGCTATCTGCATCGCCGGCGATTGGATGAATAAACACGGAGTTTCCACGAGCGGCCCGCGAGCAGTTTTCGGGGCCGTCCCTTTCGTATTCCCGGAAGCGATGCGAGGCGGATCATGCCGGAAGGAGACACGATCTACCGCATAGCCGTTCGCCTGCGGCCCATCCTCGAGCAGCAGCGCATCGCGCACGTGACGGCACGCGATTCGCGGCTGGCTGTCGATACGGTCGCGGGGCAGATCGTCGCTTCGATCGAACCGCGGGGAAAGCACCTGTTGATCCATCTCGCCAACGGGCACGCCGTGCACTCGCACCTTGGGATGACCGGCTCCTGGCACGTCTATTCCATCGGCGAGACCTGGCTCAAGCCGGCTTCTTATGCGGCATTGACCCTGTCGACGGAGCGCGCCGTCTGCGTGTGTTTCAGTCCGAAGACCCTGGAGTTGCTTTCGCCGGATGCCCTGCGGAGGCACACGCATCTGCACCGCCTTGGCCCGGATGTACTGGCGGATGACTTTGACGGCGAGCAGGCTCTCGTCCGGTTTCGTGTCCGCGATGACTTGCCGATCGGCGAAGCCATCATGGACCAGACGATCCTGTGCGGTGTGGGCAATATCTACAAATCCGAAACGCTGTTCAAATGCCGGCTGAATCCGTTCCGTCCGGTTTCTTCGCTGACGGACGGCGAATTGCGAGGGCTGATCGTCGCGGCTCGACGGCTGATGCGGGCCAATCGTACCGGGCACGATCGTCGCACTCGTTTCCAGCACGACGGCGACCGATTCTGGGCCTACGGCCGCAGCGGTCAGCCGTGTCTGCATTGCGGGCAACGCATCTGCATGCGGCATCAGGGAACACTCGGCAGGTCCACGTACTGGTGTCCAGGTTGCCAGCCCGCAGCTCAGGGTCAATGAACTGCCGCAAGACTTCATGCAGGGGAGTTCACGGAAATGCACATCGCGATAACAGGATCGTCCGGCCTGGTGGGGCGCGAGTTCGTGGCGATGGCCACGCCGCTTGGAAGTCGCATCACCCGGATGGTGCGCGGCATGCCGGCTGAGGGGCAATTGCAGTGGGATCCTCTGTCGGGCGTGTCGGACGCGAAAGGGCTCGAAGGCGTCGATGCCGTGGTGCATCTTGCGGGAGAGAACATCTCTGCGCGACGCTGGACCGCTGAGTTCAAACGCCGCATCCGGGACAGCCGGGTGCTGGGCACGCGTTCGCTCTGCGAGTCCCTCGCAAGCCTGCACCGGCCGCCGCGAGTACTTGTCGCGGCTTCCGCCGTCGGTTTCTACGGCGACCGGCCGGGCGAGTATCTGGACGAGTCCTCGCCGCCGGGGACCGGCTTTCTTGCAGAGACGTGCCGTGAATGGGAGGACGCTTCCTCGCCGGCTCGCGATGCGGGAATCCGCGTCGTTTTTCTGCGGTTCGGCATGGTACTCAGCGCGCACGGCGGAGCGCTGGCCAAAATGCTGCCCCCTTTCCGACTCGGCCTCGGTGGACGCGTGGGCAGCGGTCGGCAGATCTGGAGCTGGATTGCCGTGCAGGATGCGGCCGGCGCAATCGCCCACTGTCTGGCGGCGGAGTCCCTCAGCGGCCCGGTCAATGCGGTGGCGCCCGAGGCAGTCAGCAGCGCCGAGTTCGCTCGCGCGGTCGCTCTGAGATTGCGGCGTCCGGCATTTGCCGCGGTGCCGGCCTGGGCGGCGCGGGCGGTGTTCGGTGAAATGGCCGACGAACTTCTTCTGTCCAGCGCCTGTGTTCGGCCGCGAGTGCTGCTCGAGAGCGGTTTCGCGTTTCGTTACCCGACATTGAGCGGGGCACTTCAACATTTGCTCGGCTGACGCGCCGATCCTCGTCCTGCGACTATACTATCCAGTCACGCGTTTTCCCGCGCAACCGCCCTCGCGTGCATTGCAATCAGCTTCCCCCACACGGATCAATCCATGCGTGAACTCGAAATCGCTCAAAAAGCCGCACGTGCCGGCGGCGACGTGGTGGCTCGGTACTTCCGCCAGGGTGTGACTTTTCGAACCCACGACCAGCCCTACAACCTCGTCTCCGACGCGGACATCGAAGCCGAGGCGGTGATCGCCCGCACGATTCTCGAGGCGTTTCCGGATCACGTGATCTTGGGCGAGGAAACGCATCGGGGCGATCCGCAGGCAACCAACCTGTGGGTGGTGGATCCGCTGGATGGAACGAGCAACTTTGCGCACCGATTGCCGCAGTTCGCGGTTTCCATTGCGTATTACCATCGCGGGCAGGCGGTATGCGGAGTCGTGTTCAATCCCATCCTGGGAGACTGGTTTGTTGCCTCGCGCGGCCAGGGCGCTTACTTCAACGGTCAATCCGTCCGGGTCGCCGCCCATCGCGACCTTCCGGATACGCTGATGTCCGCCGGATTCTCCTACCGGCGGGGAGCCGTGGCGGATGCCACGGTGTCCGCGATCGGCGATCTTCTCGCGAGGCAGATTCACGGTATCCGGCGGTTCGGGAGCGCCGCACTCGAAATGTGCTACGTGGGTGCCGGCATGCTGACGGCGTACTTCGAGTACGAGTTGTCGCCATGGGACTTTGCGGCGGGACGATTGTTCGTCGAGGAGGCGGGCGGGAAGGTCACCACCTGCACGGGATCGGCCTTGCCGCTGGCCAAGACCAGTGTCCTGGCCAGCAACGGGATTATGCACGGCCAGATTCTCGACGTGCTCCTGAAGCATGCACCTCCCAAAGGCGGACCGTCCTGATCCGCTCCGTTTGATCCGTGTTGCTTGATTCGCCCCGTTTGATTGGCGGCTGAACCTGACCGGCGGTCACAAGGGCTTAGCGCGGCGAGATTGACTTGCGGGCGACCATGATCAGGTCGGGGCTCTGCTGTTGAGAATAGGGCTGGCGGCGGTAGTCTCCGTACAACCGTACCGAGTCGGCCCCTCCCTTCACCGCCCACTGTGATAGCCGGCTGCCATCCAAACCGAGAAATCGAATCGATTCGGTGCGGGCTCTTGAAGGCGCTTCGATCGGCACCACGGCGAGATCCACGAAGCCCTGATCCCCGTTGCGATGCACGCCCTTGAGCACGACGACGTCCTGATCGCGGATCGAGCGACGGAGGAATTTCTGCCAGACGCAGGGACCGTCCGGCAGATGCCACAAATTCAAGACATGGACGATGACCAGACCGCCGTCGCGTACGGAGGCCAGCATGTGGCGGATGGTCTGCTCCGCTTGCTGAAGGTCGTCCGCCAGGGCGAGTGAATTCCCGACGCAGAGCGACGCGTCGAAGACGCGGTCGTCGGGGGGCGGATCCTGGAAGCTGTGGAGGCTGAACCTGAGGTTGGGATCGGAGCCGTATCGGTTCGCACAGCGGTCGATCATCTCGGGGCTGCGATCCCTGCCTTCCACCTGCAGTCCCCACGATGCGAACATCGCGGCGTGATGTGCCGTGCCGCAGGCAACGTCGAGGACGGAGCGGACCGCGGTCTGGTCGAAGCAGAACCGATAGAAGGGCTCCTCGTTGGCCAGTCGTTTCGGCCAGTCGATCATCGCCTCATAAACCTCGGTCAGGTCGTCAAATGGCTGGGTATTCATTGGGGGATCTCAACAAATCGCGGCGGCGATGCTTGAGTTGCACGTCGTTCGACCTTAAGCTGTTCACCAAGTTCGCTGGTTGAGGCGGCCGCGCACTAGCTTATCCAGTTCCTGTACGCCGCAAAACCGCCTGGGTTTTGCCGGCAGGGGGGCATTGTCTACGCTGGTGCCCCGAGAGAGGCCCCTTTGCGCCTTTTCAGCGAGCGATTTTTGCGCGAGAATATCCGGCTCGCGGTTTTCGTCACGTCACGGCAAACTGAGAAACGACCATGTCCGAAAAAGCCATTCTCATTGTGGGCGACAAGAAGCTCGAGATGCCGATCATTGTCGGCAGCGAGGGAGAAAAGGGAATCGACATCTCTCAGCTGCGAGCCCAGACCGGGATGGTCACGTACGACCCGTCTTTCGGCAACACGGCCAGTTGCTCCAGCGCGATTACGTTCATCGACGGGGATCAGGGCATCCTGCGTTACCGCGGCATTCCGATCGAGCAGTTTGTCGAGAAACCCAATTTCGTCGAGGTGGCGTGGCTGCTGATTTTCGGCCGGCTTCCGAAACGTGAGGAACTTCAGTCGTTCAGCGACCAGTTGACCGAGAACGAGTTGCTGCACGAGGGCCTGAACCACCAGTATCAGCAGATTCCCGTCGACGCGCCTCCCATGGCGATTCTGTCGGCGTCGTTGAACAACCTGGCCTGTTACCATCAGCAGTTCCTCGCGGTCGAGGATATCGAATCGCTGGGAGCCGTCGCGGCCCGCTTGATCAGCAAGGTCCGCACGATGGCCGCGTTCTCCTACCGCCGGTCGAGAGGCTTGCCCTTCATCTATCCGGACCCGCATCTGCGATATGGCGCGAACTTCCTCCACATGATGTTCTCGCTGCCGTACCGGCAATACGTCGTTACCCGCGAGATGGAGGATGCGCTCAATCTGTTCCTGATCCTCCACGCGGACCACGAGCAGAATTGCAGCACGTCCACCGTGCGAACCGTGGGATCGGCTCGCGCGAATCTGTTCGCGTCGTGTGCCGCCGGCGTCTCCGCCCTCTGGGGACCGCTGCACGGCGGAGCGAACGTCGAGGTGATGGAAATGCTGCAGCGGATTCACGACGGCGGCATTTCGCCGGACGAATGCATCCGCATGGCCAAGGACAAAGAATCGAAATTCAAGCTCTTCGGGTTCGGACATCGCGTTTACAAGAACTACGATCCGCGAGCCAAGATTCTGCGTTCCTGCTGCGACAAGGTTTTCGCCACGCTCAAGCGGCCGGATCCGCTGCTCGACACGGCGCGGAAATTGGAAGAACTGGCGTTGGAAGACAAGTACTTCCAGGACCGCAAGCTGTATCCGAACGTGGACTTCTACAGCGGAATTCTGCTGCGGGCCATGGGTATTCCGACCAACATGTTTACCGTCATGTTTTCCATCGGACGATTGCCCGGTTGGATTGCCCAGTGGAAAGAGCAGCACGAGGATCCGACCACGAAGATCGTGCGGCCGCGTCAGATCTATACCGGTCCGACGAAGTGCGACTACGTGCCGATGGAACAACGCTGAAGGTCGGCGGCTCGCATTTCCCGAGAATCAGCCGGTCCGATTGCGATCCGCGTTGGCGAGTCAATTTGCCGCAAGTCTATTCCAGAGCGAGCGGATCTCGGCAACGTCCGACAGGGGCGCCTGGCAGGCGGAGTTCCCGCACACGTAGACCGTGGGGGAATTGCCCGCCATTCGGCGCTTGCCTTCAAAGAGTGTCTTCAGTGGCGAATCCGAAGAGGATTGCGCGGGCTCTGCGCGAACTGCCACGATTGCGTTGGGGACGTAGAGCCGGCGCAGTTCTCCGAGCAACTGCATTTCGAGCGCACGGTCGTTCGAGTCGCCGAGCACCACGATTTCTCGCGAAGGTCCGAGGTACATGTCGAGTGCAGCCAGCGATTGAGCGCTGGCCAGCGCGGATCGTTGCATGACGGGGACGCTCAATTGCAGGGCCTGTTCGGCCGCGCCCTGGTACTCGGGGCTTCCGGTCATTCGGGCCAGCCTCAGCAGTGCGGTCGCCCCCAGCGCGTTGCCGCTTGGCGTTGCGTTGTCGTGGATGTCTTTTTGGCGGGTAATGAGACGCTCGTGATCGTCGGCCGTGAAAAAGAACCCGCAGCCGGCGCGGTCGCGGAACCTTGCCATCAAGATGTCGGCGATGCGCACGGCTTCGACCACCCACCTCTCGTCAAACGTCGCTTCGTAGAGTGTGACAAACGCCTGCAACAGGTACGTGTGGTCGTCGAGGTAGGCGGGGTGGCGGGCCGAGCCGTGACGCCATGAGTGCAGCAGCCTGCCGTCCGGTGTCCGCAGCGAACGCAGGATAAACTCGGCCGCCCCGATTGCCGCGTCGAGGTAACGCGGGGCGCCCAGTATCCCGGCTGCCTTGGCCAGCGAGTGGATCATCAGGGCATTCCAGTCGAGCAGGATCTTGTCGTCCTTGGCCGGCCGGATTCGCTGGTCGCGCCGAATCAGCAGTTGCCGCCGCGCAGCAGCCAGATCTCGCTCCAGCTGGCCGGCATCCCAGCCCCTGATGCGGGCGCACTGTTCGATCGTCTCGGGCAGGTTGAGGATATTGCGGTGCTCGAAGTTGCCTTCCGGTGTAACGCCGTAGGCGAAGCAGAACTGCTCCGCGGCGTTCCTGCCAAGGCATTCCTCGATTTCCCGCGGCGTCCACAGATAGAATTTGCCCTCCTCTCCCTCGCTGTCGGCGTCCTCCGTGCTGTGGAAGCCCCCCGCCGGGTCGGCCAGGTAAGTCAGCACGTAGTCGATCGTCTCGCGCGCGACTCGCGAGAAGTCCTCGCAGCCCGTTGCGCGGTACGCATCGAGATAGGCGTCCGTGAGCAGTGCATTGTCGTAGAGCATCTTCTCGAAATGGGGCACCAGCCAGTGATCATCGACGGAGTACCGGGCGAAGCCTCCCGCGAGGTGATCGTAAATTCCCCCGCCGCATCCGATCGAGCGTTGTCCGCGCGACGGACAACAGCCGGGGATCGCCGAACCGATTCCAGAGCCGCAGTGCGAGCTGTACAGCCATCGGCTGAGGGAACTTGGGGGCCGCCCCGAATCCGCCGTGCACCGAGTCGAAAGCGCGGAGCAACTCGCCGGCCGCGGCGCGAAGCAGCCCCTCGTTCAACTGGCCGGACGCCGCGGGAACAGGCTCGAACGCTGCCAGGTGGTCCATCAGGGTCTGAGCCTGGGCCTGGGCCGCGTCTCGCCTCATGGACCAGACGTTGGAGATCGCCTCGATCACCTCGTCAAAGCCGGGCATGCCCCGCGCGGCATGTGGCGGCCAGTAGGTGCCGCCGTAGAAAGGCCTCAAATCAGGCGTCAGGAAGACGGACATCGGCCAACCGCCGCGTCCCGTCAACGCCTGAACTGCATTCATATAGATCTGGTCGAGATCCGGACGCTCCTCGCGATCCACCTTGATGCACACAAATCGCTCATTCAACAGCTTCGCAATGCCCGGGTTCTCGAAGCTCTCGCGCTCCATCACGTGGCACCAGTGGCAGGCCGAATAGCCGATCGACAGGAAGATCGGCCTGTCTTCGCGGCGAGCCCGATCCAGCGCCTCCGGTCCCCATGGATGCCAGTCGACCGGGTTTTGTGCGTGTTGCAGCAGGTACGGACTCGCCTCGTTGACCAGCTTGTTGGCCATGCATTCGCTCGAGAGAGAAACCTGGGCTAGAAATAGCGCGGCGGCACAGCGGCGACAAGTTCGTGATAATCGCGCCGGTCCGCGTCGTGCCACAGCGGCAGGCCAAGCGTCACGCGATCTCGCAATTGATCGAGTTTCGCTCGGGATCCCGGTGCGGCACTGGTCGGCTTGAAACTGCGCAAATGGCGCGGAGTGAAGTATTCGTCATGGCCATCGCGACGAATCGCATCAAATACGTTTCGGTAACTCTTCATGGGCCTCATCCGCCAGACGTTTCGCGGCTCTGGAAATACCCCAGTGAATTACGAAGCAAATCCTCAAACGGTTTGAGCAACGTCGTTGCAATAGGCTGCATCGAGCGCGAACCTTTGTGGGCTACCCGCGTGCACTGTCTGGCCATGGTCGCGTTGAGATCGCGGAACGGAACCCATTCGTCCGGCAGCTTGTCTTCACGGAATATGGCCTTGCGCGGACACTCCGCAACGCACGCGGAGCAATCGATGCATTCGCCGGGGTGGATGTAGAGCATCCGAGCTCCGTCTCGAAAGCAGTCGACCGGACATACGACAACGCAGTCCCCGTGCTTGCAGCCTATACACGGTTCAGCGACGACATGAGCCATGTCAGCCCTCGCGCTGTGGGTTGTTCAGACCACCGCCACGTCATTCCGTTGCCGGCGCGAATCCCGCCTGCTGAAGCATAGCCCGCAGTTTGTCCACGGCTCCCGCGCACACCTGCTGAGCCCGCTGCTTGGTGACGCCCCATTCCTGAGCCAGATCCTTCAGAGTCGCCGGGTCTGCGGATTCGTCCAGTCCGAAGCGGGTCACGACCGCCAGACGCTCCCGTTCCTTGAGCTGGTCCAGCAGTGAACTGATCGCGTCCCGAACTTCCTGGTTGGCGAGTTGCTCGTCTGCGGATTCCCATTCCCCATCAACGGCCTCGATCCCGTCAAGCGTTTCGCCGGCAAATCGCGTCATCTGCCGCCGCGAACGGTGGTAGTACGCGAGCAGCTTGTTGGAAATCGCCCAGGTTGCGTAGGTGCTCAGTTTCGTGCCGCGCGAGAAATCGAAGTGCTGTACGGCCTGCACCAGACCGATGTTTCCTTCGCTGATCAGTTCGTCGAGCGCCAGTCCGGTGGTGCGTGAAAACTGCTTGGCTCGTGCCGTGACCAGACGCAGGTTGCACTCGACGATGAAGTTGCGCAGTTGTACGGCCTCCGCCTCCAGCTGCTCGATGGCTTCGACTTCGTCGATCGTGGCAGATGCCGGGTCAAGTCGCTGTCGCAGGCGATGTGCACGGAACTTCAGATAGTTCATGCGACGGAACAGGACGAATTCCTCGTCGCGGGACAGCGGATCCGTGCGATAGAGGAACGCCACGTAGAAATCTGCGTTGCGTTCCGCCTGGTCGCTGCCGGCACGCCTGCCTGCCAGCGATCGCCGCACGGTATCGAGGCCGTCCCGAAGGATCTCTTCTTCCGCCTGCGGAGCGTCGAAGCTGGAATGATAAATGAACTGCGGTTCGGCTCGCAGAATTCTCTCTGCGCGGCGAACAACGTCGCTTCTCGCAATCCGGTTTCGACGCACAGTTCGTTGTTTGGCAATCATCGCTCTCAGCCTCCGCATCGGTGATTTCGTGCGGTACCCTGCCAAAGCAACGTTTGTGCCGGATTTGTGCGATTGAACGAATGAACGAGCGGATTGAGTTGTAAGTCGTTTTTTTCCAGAGCTTTAGATTTTTCGGTCTTTGGTTCGGTCTTCGATGGTTTCTGATCCGCCGGGACTTGGATCAACGGTATTTGGTTATTTTTTACAGGGGGGCATCTCCATATTTTCAGTGCGGAGCGATTGAATACGGCAGGAGGTATCGTCCTAAGTCAATTATTGGCTTATGATTTTGACTAGAGGCCTGGGTTTCATTGTGCCGGTTGCCGAAAATCGGCCAGAGAAATCGCCAGCGTTGAAGAGGTGACGATATTTGGTTGCGTGGCGAAATGGTGACGGTCAGGGCGGGTGATGGCGTCATTTAATCAAGAGCAATATGACCATGTTGTCGAGGGGCTGATCGAGCAGCTCAACATGGGCAGCAGTTTCGAGGAGCTGCTGAACTCCGTTTATGACCAGCTGAAGGGTGCTGTCCCGTACGACCGGATCGGAATCGGCGTTCTGGAGGAGCCCGAGGGATTGTTGCGGCTTGCTTCCTGCCGCAGCAATGGCGAAGTCATGATGAAAATGGGCTATGCGGCTCACCTGTCGGGGTCGACGCTCGAGTCGCTGCTGGCGACGGGGCAGCCTCGGATCATCAACGATTTGGAGCAGTACCTTGCCGAACGCCCCAGTTCGCTGTCCACGCAGCTCATCGTTCAGGAAGGGATGCGGTCGAGTTTGACGTTGCCGCTGATCGCTGAAGGAAAGCCGATTGGCGTTGTGTTCTTCTCGAGCCGCGAGCGGAATGTCTATGAGCTGCGTCACGCGGCTTTGCTCAAGCGACTGGCCGGGCACATCGCGATCAGCATCGAGAAGGCTCGGCTGATTGCGGAACTCCAGAGCCGCAACCGCGAATTGGCCGAAGCGAACCAGACGAAGGATCAGTTTCTGACGCGGTTGCGCGAGGAGGTTGACCGCCGCACGGAAGAGCTTCGCCGATCCGAGGAGCGGTATCGGCTGCTGGTGAGGTTGGGGCGGATCGTGAATTCCAGCCTGGAAATCTGCCAGGTGTTCGAGCACGCGGCTGATCAGGTCCATCAGTTGTTGGGATGCGACCGCGTGAGTCTGCTGCTGGTGCGGCAGCGTGAAAAGTCACGCTTTGGTTTTGCCCTGGATTACACGCCGGTTCGCCGGTGGCGCGAGATCCCGACTCTGCCGCTGGCGGGGTCGGCCGTCCAGTGGGTGATGGAGCGGGCCGTGCCGAGGGTCGCCCGTCGGCTGGAGGACGATCGCCGATTTCCCGAGGATCACCGGCTGTTTGATTTGGGATACCGGTCGTACGTGTATCTGCCGCTGGTGTGCCGGCGTCAGGGGCTGGGTGTGCTCGGGATTGCCTCCCATGTCGCCGAGGAGCCGGACCGCTGGGACCTGGCACTGATGAATGAACTGTGTGACCAGTTGGCAATTTCTCTCGACAACGCCGCCGCCTACGAGGAAATCGCGCGGCTGAAAACGGAACTCCAGCATCAGAACACGTACCTGCGGGACGAGATCA
>CAIPEB010000327.1 GCA_903863885.1 uncultured Planctomycetaceae bacterium
AGCAGCCGGATCAGGATGGCTCCGCAGAATTGTTTCAACGGCTGAGGAGTGGCGCAGCGACCCCGAAATGCGTGCGCGTTGCGGTTCCGCTCCATCCTACCCGCGCTACCGACGTGCGGCGAGATCTCGATGAATTGCACATTTCAGTTCGCGTCACTCATGCCGTCCGCGATGGGGGGGCGTATTCGGTCAGCGCCACTCTTGAAGGCGAGCGCCGGGACAATGCGGTCACGATGCTTCACACCAGCGTACATCGTGACCTCAAGCTTCGACTGGGTGACGACAAGGTGTTTGGTCGCGGAACATTTGAACTGTTTAATAAGAATGGCAAACCGTTTCTGAGATGCGCCGTACTTTGGCGCGTTACCGCATGGACAGCGGCCCAGGCTTAATGTGTCTCTTGAACGCCACTCCCGCCTTCTCCTCCGTCCGCTTGTCCACACGCTCTCCTTCCAGCGTTCGTTGTGCAAACCCCGACTGCTTTCGTGCGGTTGCGGGCGTATGATGGGGGGGCCTGAGGCAGTCAGTCGTGGGGCTCACCGGCGGGGCGGGAGAGACGAGATGAAAAACGGCTCGACGGATCATGCCGGCACCTATCGGAATCTACGTCGTCGGACAAGGTGTCGTACTTGGACGGCGCATGCTGTCGGAACTTGATGCCAAATGGTCATTCAGTTACTGCTAGCGGTGGTTGTGGCTTCCGCCGGCGCAAAACCGGCAGCGGAAGGCATCGAAGGTCAAAGGGCCTTCGACGACCTCGCAGCTTGTTACAGCGGTGGTCGCGAACTCGACCTTTCGGACGCCTGGAAATGCCTGCAATCGGTCGATAGGGCAAAACGCGAGCGTGCAGGCAGTTATTTGCTGGCGGTCTGCAAACAGTCATTCGCAGACGAGAACACTGGCCGCTCATCGTGGTCTTACGGTGGTTTCCCGGGATTTGGTGAGCGACCGACATCCCAGGCGCGTGCGACCC
Source organism: uncultured Planctomycetaceae bacterium (assembly GCA_903863885.1). Taxonomy (GTDB): domain Bacteria; phylum Planctomycetota; class Planctomycetia; order Pirellulales; family Pirellulaceae; genus CAIPEB01. The sequence continues at coordinate 974 of CAIPEB010000327.1, forward strand.
GCAAGCAGTTGGCCAATGCCCTCGCAGACCGCGGTTGCATTACGGAGTGCCTGCCGGTCATTGACTGGTTGCTGAGGAACGACGTTCTTGCTGACACCCAAATGGGCGCGATTAGAGCGTTGAGCCGCATTCGCGGGCCGGAAGCCGACGAGATGCTGCTTTCGCTTCTCTCGCCGCCACATCCGAATGGTAGGGTCCTGGCGACGACGCTGAAGGAAATCGCCCGGCGGAACATTGCGGCGGCCGCAGAACCGGTCGTGCAACTGGCTGTCGATTATCGATCCTATGTTCGGCAGGCCGCCCGAGAACTGGCTTCGAAGATCGGCATCGAGAACCTGCCGACCTATGAGCTTGAACAAGCGTTGGCACGGAGTTTCGATGCCGATCTGAAGCAGATCGAAGCAATGGTCATGGTACCGGTGCCATCCGATAGTCCGTTTGTCCGAATCGTGATCCGCCGTCCCGACCGCCAAAGGCCGCAAGATGACGATTCAGATGCGTTCGGATGGGTTCTCAGCCAGAGTGGAGGAGATTATCGGATTCTCGACGAATACGCGAATGAATCGACCATTCCGAAGGTGCAGGCCACGATTGAAGAGTACTCGTTGGCCAAACGCGTGCGAGACCTTGTGCAAATCCGCGAGCGGGATTCCCACGCCGAATCCAGTGGCGACCGGGAGTCAATGAATTTGTCGGGCTATGGCAGTTTCAGCGCACAGTTTGAACCGGATGCGCTTCGTTTGCCTGAAGCGCTCATCGGTGTCTGGGCCTATCGGCGCGGCGACCTCGACTCCGCTGCTACTTTGCTCATTCCGCGATTCGAGGAACTACCGGACAGGCGATGGCCTCGGGAGATTGTTCGGGATCTCCTGGGGAATAGCTATCATACGGAAATGTTGATTCGTTTTGCCGATTATTGGGACTATCCCGGCACACTGCGTCTGGCCAATCACCTAAGTTCAGCCGTGTTCGACGGCTATGGCTATCAATACCGTGCAAAAAGGCTGGTTGCCGATCTGCCAGCTCGTGCCGAAATCGATTTCCGGACGCTGCGGCTTCCGACGCCCGCGGAATGGCACCGCGAGCGGAGAAGGCTATCGCGCCTCGAACAAATCGACTACCTCGTGGATAGGCTGCGTCTGATCAGTTGCCGCCAAATGGGCTGGCCGTCCGACGTCAACCTCCTTGACGAACAACGATCCGTTCCCTGTCGCTCTGGTCTCTGGGAAGTTGACCGCGGCCGTGGCAAGGAAGTCATCAATCCGTATTTTGAACTGCAATCTATGGAAGTGACACCTTCCGAAGCCGTGTCGCTGATTCCACGACTTGCTGACGAAGACTATCTCTTGACGTACCATTTTTGGCGCCCGTGGCATCCAGATTGGGACACGTTCTCGGTTAATGAGTTGATCGAATCCTTGATCAACGATGCCGCGGGGCCTGTGATTGCGGATCTCCGCGAGTTCCATTCCATCTCACCCCAAGAGCGGCCAGAGTATTTGGCAGGCGTCAATCAGAGAATTGCCAGCCAAGGCAAATCGCGAATCGTCCGCGCTGCGTTTGGTCTGCGAGCCATGATGCGTTCACCAGCAGATCCAATCCTCGGCATGCTGAGCATTCTGGTGGCTTGCGTGTGGTTGGGTTGGCGTCGAAGCAGGAGCGAGGTTGCCGTGATTGGGGGCGCGTTTTTCCTCGCGTTTGGCGTGATCGCCTTGTGGTATCCTGCGCTTCAACACGAAAGAGCGTGGTTGTTTGTGGATGCAATTCCCGCGCTGGGTGGTGCTCTCGTCGCCGGCATCCTTCTGAGACGTTCGGGCCAAACCGCGAAGCACGCTGGTTTGCTCGCCGTGGCGACGCTCGCAGTCGCTTGGCTCGTTGATCGTTACTTGTATCTTGGGCGGTATGTAACTCCCTACTGGCTGCTGACGGCTGGCTTTCTGCTGTGGCCCATCGGCAGCATGATCCGCCAATCGCGAAAGGGATGGGGGTGGCTCACGCTTGCAGCGTTGTTCGCAATACTTGCGACGGCGGAGCGATTATTGCCTGAGGTCATCCGGCAAATCTGGCATTTTCGCATTCCGTCTGAATGGTATCCGGTTCAGTACCATGCCGCCTGGACATTGTTGGTGTTACTGGCTTGGGCGAGTTTCATGAGGTGGATGCGGCGGCGGCTCACTGTGGATGAAGCAGCGCGAGCCGAACCGGGCGTCTCGTGAAGTGCGTTCCGCCTCAAGCGACTGAGCACAACCAAGTCGTCAGAATGTCTGTGACATTGCTGTCTGGCTCCTCCACCTCCTCCTCTGCTTCCTCCAATCCTCCATCCCCGCGATCGGCCGCAATTGCCGTTCCGTCACCGCCTCCCGCCCACGTTCCACCGCAGGCAGAAACAGCAACGCTTCCTGAATGTCAGGTGCCAGACACAGCAGATTCATGATCTGCGTCAGCCGTGGCCGACTCACATGCCCCAATTTCGCCAACTCGGCCTGATCCGCCACGACGCCGTCGCGAACCATCTGGTCCAGGTGAATGGCAAGCGCCATCAGCCGCGATATCCGCGGCACCCGCGTCACGGGTTTCGCCACCACCTTGCTCCCCGTTCGGAGTTCTTTTCGCGTGCGCCGGCCTACCTGAAAATGTACCTTCCGTTCCACCGTGATCATGTCGCGTCCTCCTTGCGTTGCGCCAACTCCCACGCCAGTGTTCGAATGCCGCACTCGCGAAACGTGATCGCAATTTTCCCGGCGCGGCCGTCGTAAACGACCTCTTCAACCAGCAATTCGACCAGTCGCGACTGTTCACGCGGAGCCAGGCAGTTCCAAACGGCGTCGAAGTCGGCCAGAGCGGCCACCGCTTCCGCCTCGTCCACATCAGCGAGCGACGCCAGTTCGTTGTCGATCTCGGTCACGCGCCGCTCGGCCGCCCGGATGCGATCGTGCGCGTCGGCCAGCCGAGGATCGGTCGGAGCCCATCGACTAAGCTCGATGTGGTCGTCGCGGAGTCCGTTTTGAATGCTCTTCCGTTCCGCCGCGAGCCGTGCCAAACTCTCCTCGGTTTGACGGCGGGCCCGGGCCAAGGTCTCCTTGATCACCAGCGGATCCCGTCCGATGGCCCGGATCTCTTCGACGACGAACCGCTCGATCTCGCCAGCGGGTACCGATGGCGACGGGCAGGCCTGCCAGCCCTGTTTCTGGGCCTTGGTGCAGACGTAGTAGCGGTATTGCCGACTGGCCTTGGAACTGAAGGAATGGCTCATGGAGCAGTCACACGCTGAACATCGCAAGATCCCCCGCAGCAGCGCGCCATGCTTGTTGCGAACCGCCCCGCCGCTCCGAGCATTGCGTGCCAAGAGCGTCTGTACCTGATTGAATACCTCAGCGTCGACGATCGGCTCGTGCTCGCCTTGATGGACTTCATCCTTGTAGCGGACCTTGCCGACGCAGGCGACGTTCGTGAGCAACTGGTACAGCTTGCCTTTGTCGAACGGGCGTCCCCCACGCTCGGTCCCTTTGCGGGTGGTCCAGCGCTTGGTTCTCCACTTGCGGTGGTCAAGTTCCCTGACGACTGCCAAGAGCGACTGGCGGTCCAGGTACATCTGAAAAATGTCGCGAACACGTCGGGCTTCGATGGTGTCCACCACGAGTTTCGTTTTGACGACCTTGTAGCCAAGAATCGGCATTCCGCCCGACCATTTCCCCTTGCGGCGGGCTGCCGCGATCTTGTCGCGGGTCCGCTCCGAAATCATCTCGCGTTCGAATTGCGCAAAGGACAACAGTACGTTGAGGACCAGACGGCCCATCGAGGTGGCCGTGTTGAACGCCTGGGTGACGCTGACGAACGATACGTGGTGGCGATCGAACGTCTCCATGATTTTCGCGAAGTCGAGCAGACTGCGGCTGAGACGATCAACCTTGTAAACGACCACGCAGTCGACCTTGCCGGCCTCGATATCTGCCAGCAGTCGCCGCAGCGCGGGCCGGTCCATGTTGGCCCCCGTGTACCCGCCGTCGTCGTATTGGCCGGGCAGGCAGACCCAACCTTCGTGCAACTGACTCTTGATATATGCTTCGCCGGCATCCCGCTGCGCATCCAGCGAATTGAATTCCTGTTCCAGTCCTTCCTCCGTCGACTTGCGGGTGTAAATGGCGCAGCGAAAGGTCTGGACCTTGGGGATCTTCTCCTTCTTGCGGCTCATGGGGTACCTCCGCTATCCCGGAGGCCGAAGAAGTGGAATCCGTTCCAGTGCTTGCCGGTCACCGCCTTGGTCACCGCGGTGAGCGACTTGTAGCGCTCGCCCTCGTGCACGAAACCGTCGGGCGTCACCAGCACACTCACGGCACGGCCCTTGTACAGCCGCGTCAGGGACGTGCCGGGCATCAGCTCCCGATTCGTTCCCATGCCGACCGCGACGGTTGTCGTGCGTGGTTCCGGTGACTTCTGCGGAGCGCGCGGCGCCGTCACGCGCAGGTCCGCGATGTTCGCCAGCTCCGCGGCGCGCCGCATCGCACGCTCGGACAGTCCGCCCTCCGCGTTGGCTTGCAGCCGCCAGATAATGCGTTTGATCAAGTACTCTTTGTGCCGCGAGCGCGTGGGTTCGCCGAAGACCTCAGCGTACCTGGCCCGCAGCTGATCGATGGTCATCCGCTCCATGGCGGCGAGCTCTTTGGCCACGTTCAGTGTCATGGGTTCTCCTTTTCTCGAGGCTCTCGTTGCCGTTAACCACGAGTGACACTGAGCACGGTTTTCTGGGAAACATCAAGCGGTTCGGCGACAGATTCTGCGGGCGATTTCCCAGAGCGGAACTTCGCCAGACACACGACGCCGCAGGCCAGGATGGCGGCGATTTCATGGAGACGATCGGCGGGAGACATACTGTCTGGCTGCGAGTCAGCTAAAATCACTTTGGGTCCGGTATCCGAGGGGATAGAACGATGCTCGCTTTTTTTGGCATTGGACCGTACGAACTCACGATTCTGCTGGCGATTGGATTCGTCATCTTCGGGATTCCGATCTTCGTTGGAGTGGCTGCTATTGCGGCAATTCAAGCGAGAACCTCCAACGAAGGAGTCTTGGATCTTCAACGCTGCCCTGATTGCGGGCTGTTCGTTTCAGTTCGGGTCAAGAAGTGCCCGAACTGCGGAGTGCCCATAAAGGGCCTTTGACTCCCACTCTGCTCCGGCAGATGCGATTTGCCGATTCTCTCGATACCGACGGAGCTTACTATGGAAAGGTGTTGGAACAACAGAGTTTTATTGACAACGTCGATCGTCGTTGAGGTTCACGACGACGAGGACGGTTCCTCGCCGCGGATGGAGTCCATCCACGAAAGGCTCGTCAAGGCCGTTGCGTCGGCCTTTGACGGGGACGATTCGATCGCAGTCGTGGGCACGGTTGCATACGATTGGTTTAACGACCCTTCCACAAACGCAGGACGGTGTGTCGAGTGCCAATGTTGGGTTACCGATCGCGAACGAGCGAATGAACTGAGGGGCCTACCTTCCGCAATAGTTGTGAATGGTAACTTGGTATGCGACGAATGCCGGTGTTTCGGTGGTGGCCACAGTTGACTCGGGACCGATGCACATTGCCGTCAGTCCTCCCGATACCCCAACCGCCACAACACCCTCGCCGCATCTCGCGCGAACCGCTCGGCGTACTTTTCGTCGATATGCCAGCTGGCGCTGTGGACAAGTTCATGCACGATGACTTCCAGCCGCTCCTCGCCCTTGAGCGCCGATGAAACTCGGATCTCTTTGCCTCGCTTATCTGGCGGATCGCAGTCGCCGCGATTCGCTAGGTTCGGCGCAAATCGCAGGTTCCAGAAGCGGTTAAGGATGCGGATTCGCATGGATGCGACTCATTGCTCGATGAATTCCGGCACATACCCCGGCATGTCATCCAACTCCACCGGTAACGCCCCGCGCTTGATCATCTCTCGGTAATGCATCAGCGCCTGGGCGTTGAATACGATGGCCGCCAGATGGTTCTCTTCCGTGTCGCCAATCATCCATTGCAGCAAGTGGCGATACAGCGACGCCGTCATC
>CAIPEB010000328.1 GCA_903863885.1 uncultured Planctomycetaceae bacterium
GCGCAATTGCTCACCGACTACCGGCATCCGGCAAAACTGGACCTCCCCTTATTCCCGCAAAGCAGCGGTCGGTGATAGGATTTGAGCATACCCGCCATGCTCCTGCCTGTTGCTGCCACGCAAAGGTCCGGTCGATGACGAGGCGCACCCGACGCCAGTTTCTTGAAGAGTCGATGCTTGCCACTGCCGCAGCGACGGTGTCGGCTGCGCGCCCGCTGTTCGGCATGGCGGAGACGTCGCGAAGCGCGAACGAGAAACTCGGCGTTGCGATTGTCGGCGTGCGCGGCCGCGGGGGAAGCCATATCGGAGCATTGGCGGGACGCAAGGATGCGGAGGTGCTGTACCTCTGCGACGTGGACTCGCAGGTCCTGGCGAAACGGCGGCAGGAGGTCGAGAAACGTCAGGGGCGGGCCCCTCGCTGCGAATCGGATCTTCGCAGAGTGCTTGAGGATCCCCGAGTGGATGTGGTCAGCATCGCGACTCCCAATCATCTGCACGCCTTGCAGGCGATCTGGGCGATGCAGGCCGGCAAGGATGTCTATGTCGAGCGGCCCGTCAGCCACAATGTTTGCGAGGGGCGGCGGATGGTCGAGGCGGCACGCAGGTACGGACGGATCTGCCAATCCGGACTGCAAAGCCGATCGAATCCCGGCATGGCGGCGGCCATGGACTTCCTTGCTGAAGGTGGGATCGGCCGCCCGCGGTCGGCGAGTGCTTTTTGTTACGCCCAGCGCAGCGAGATCGGGCCGCGCGGAGACTACCCGATTCCTCCCCACATCCATTATGACTTGTGGCTTGGGCCCGCGCCGTGGGAGCCGCTGGCTCGGCCGCGTTTTCACCACGACTGGAATTGGCAGTGGGCCTACGGCGGCGGCGACCTGGGCAACCATGCCGCGCAACTGATGGACTTGGCCCGATGGGCTCTGGGGGTGAATTCGATAAGCCGGTCGGTTCTCAGCTACGGTTGTCGATTCGGCGATGGCGACGCGGGCGAGACGGCGAATCTGCAGGTCGTGCTGCATGATTTTGGTCCGCAGTCGCTCGTGTTTGAGTTGCGAGGCCCCTCTGCGGATCCGACTCGAGGCGTGCGGGTGGGACTGACGGTCGAGTGCGAAGACGGTTATCTGGTGACGTGCCGCGGAGACGGAGCAGCGGTTTTCGACCGGGACGGAGTGAAGATCAGGGACTTCCGGGGTTCAGGCGACCATTTCGCGAATTTTCTGAAGGCGGTTCGCAGCGGTCGCTGCGCGGACTTGAACGCGGACATAGAACAGGGCCATCTGTCCAGCGCGTTGTGCCATCTGGGCAACGTCTCGTTCCGCGCGGGGCGAGTCGTGGAGCCCGCTCGTGCGAGGGACGAACTCAGTTGTGTATCGTCGGTGCCGGGGGCGGAGCAAGCGTGCGGGCGTTTCTTTGAATTGCTGAAAGAGAACCGTATTGGCGACAGTGCTGTCCCGGTGCGTGTCGGCACGCAACTGCAAATGGACCCGGTAACTGAAACCTGTGACGGCAACTCCGATGCCAGCGCCTGGTTGACGCGGACTTACAGGGCTCCTTACGTTGTGCCGCTGGCCGGACAGGTGTGATTCTCATCGTTCCGCTCGATCGGGTCAGGCCGCGATGTCGCTGGATATTCAATTGCTGTACGAAGAGGGGCCGTGCCTGGCGATCAACAAGCCCGGGGGCATCCTCACGCAGGCCCCGCCGGGCATCGAAAGCGTCGAATCGCGCGTCAAGTGCTTCTTGAAGCTGCGCGATCACAAGCCGGGCAAGGTGTATCTCGGCGTGCCGCATCGCCTCGACCGTCCGGTGTCGGGTGTGCTGGTGCTGGCCAAGCACGTGCGGGCGGCGCGTCGACTGTGCGAGCAGTTCGAACAGCGCACGCTGGAGAAGGTCTACTGGGCGTTTGTGGAAGGACATGTCCTCGAAGACAGCGGGACGTGGACGGACCACATGCGGAAAGTGCCGGACGAAGCCCGCGCGGAAGTGCTGCCCGCCGACCATCCCGACGCTCGACTGGCTCGACTCGCGTTTCAGGTGCTGGGCCGAAGTCCGCTCGGCACCTGGCTGGAGATTCGCCTGGAAACCGGCCGAATGCACCAGATTCGTTTGCAGGCCTCCCGCCGCGGCTTTCCGATTATGGGGGACGAACTGTACGGCGCGCGGCAATCATTCGGTCCCGTCACGGAGGATCCGCGTCAGAGATGGATCGCTCTGCACGCGAGGAGTCTGAGTTTCCTGCACCCCATGACCCGGGCACCCGTGCGGCTGGTGGCTCCGCTCAGTCCGTTCTGGCGCGAGTTGGGCATCGCCGAGTTGGACTGTTTGGGCGACAATGTCGAGGAAACTGCGATTCCGGGCAGGCCGCACGAGGATGTTTAAACCGTTTGCGACCGGGGGATCGGGGACGATGGTTGTCGGGAATCGGCGGCTGTTAATAATCTGCCGTCGCAACGGTTTGATTACCAGGACGGGAAGTCGTGAGAGGAGGCGGTAATGTCGGATAAGCGTCGGTTGCGAGTAGGCGCCGTAACCTATCTGAACACGAAGCCGCTCGTCCACGGACTGGCGGAGGCCGCGGATTTTCTGGACGTCAGCTACGAGGTACCCAGCCGTTTGGCCGACCGGTTGCTCGCCGGGGAACTGGATGTCGGGCTCATTCCGAGCATCGAGTATCTGAGCCACCCCGATTACCGCATCGTGCCGGACGCGTGTATTGCGTGTCGCGGACCCGTGCTGAGCGTGAAGTTATTCAGCCGGGTGCCGATGGACCGCATTTCGACGCTGGCGCTGGACGAGGGGTCGCGCACGAGCGTCGCGCTGGTTCGGATCCTGTTGAAGCAGCGTTTCGGTCTGTTTCCGCAACTGCTGCCGCTGCCCCTGGACGCGGATGCCGGCGACGCGCCTGCCGACGCCGTGCTGCTGATTGGAGACCGCGCGATTCGGCCGTGGCGTTCGGATCATCCGCACGTCTGGGACCTGGGGGCTGAATGGTGCGGATTGACGGGACTTCCTTTTGTCTTTGCGATGTGGACTGCTCGTCCTGATGTTCCCGTAGCGCGACTCGAAATCGCGCTGCGTCAAGCGAGGGACCGTGGATTGAGCCGGTTGGAGTCGATCGCCGCCCACGAGGCGCCCCGCGTGGGATTGACATTCGAGGAGTGCCTGGGCTACTTAAGAGACAATCTCTATTTCCATCTCGGGGACCGGGAACTGCGCGGTCTGGAGGAGTTTCGCCGACTCGCGTTGGAGTTGGGCGATCGCCCACTGCGGGAACATTCGGCGAAAGCGGGGAAGATGCTGCATGGTTGCGGGATTTCTTGAAAAAGCGGTTGCGGGCGAGCGATTGACCCGCGACGAGGCGCTGGAACTCATCTCGTCGCACGATCTGCCGGCGTTGGGCAGCGCGGCGGATCGAGTCGCTCGGCGTCTGCACCCCGAACCGTATCGCACCTACAACATCGACCGGAACATCAATTACACGAACGTCTGCACGGCCGTTTGCGACTTCTGCGCCTTTTACCGCAAGCCGCGGAGCGGCGAGGGATACGTCCTGTCGCGCGAGGTGTTATTCGAGAAGATCGCGGAGACCGAGACGCTGGGCGGCAACCAGATCCTCCTGCAGGGCGGCCTTCACCCTGAATTCAAACTGGACTGGTATGAGGAGATGCTCAGCGGCATCAAGGAGAGATTCCCGCATTTCAACGTGCACGGGTTCAGTCCGCCGGAGGTCTATCATTTCTCGAAGATCAACAAATTGCCGGTGCGAGTGATTCTCGAGCGATTGAAAGCTGCCGGGTTGGGCAGCATTCCGGGCGGCGGCGCCGAGATTCTCGCGGACCGCGTCCGCAAGGAGATCACGCGCGGCAAGGTGCTCACCGAGGGATGGCTGGACGTGATGCGGGTCTGGCACGAACTGGGCGGACGCAGCACGGCCACGATGATGTTCGGGCATATCGAAACGCTGGCCGAACGGATCGAGCATCTGGATCGTCTGAGGCAGTTGCAGGACGAGACGGGCGGCTTCACTGCGTTCATCGGCTGGACGTTTCAGCCCGACAACACGGGCATGTCGCACGTCGCCAAGGCCGGCGCGTTCGACTATCTCCGCACTCAGGCCGTGGCTCGCCTCTACCTGGACAACTTCGCGAACATCCAGGCCAGCTGTGTGACTCAGGGACTGAAGATCGGGCAGCTGGGCATGTTGTTCGGCGCCAACGACATGGGCAGCCTGATGCTGGAAGAGAACGTGGTTGCCGAAGCGGGAACCGTGCACTACCTGACGCTCGACGAGATCCGCAACGCAATCGCGGAACTTGGGTTTCAGCCGCGTCAGCGCAATGTCCACTACGAGCTGGTGGACGAATCTCGCGAGCTTCGTGCCGTCGAGGCGAACCGGCGGCATAAGCCGGGCAATACGTCGCGGTCGGTGGCCTGATCTGCGAGCGGACTCCTGGAGTGCGGCGCTGGACCCCGCTTTCCTTCTCAGCGGGGGTATGGCTGGTTTCCAAAGGTGTCTGTGAGGGTTAGTCTGGTCTGTAGGATTCGAGTCGGCGCTGTGTTTCGTCGGAACCGCCCCCCATGATCCAAGTGCGCTGTGTGAGGAAGTCTTACGCCGATCTGAGGCGAGGAAACTTCGTCGCGCTGGATGGCGTTTCGTTCGATGCCGGGCCCGGCGAGATTTACGGACTGCTTGGGCCGAACGGCGCGGGAAAGACGACCATGCTGAGGATTCTCAGCACGGTCCTGCGGCCGACGAGCGGCCAGGCTTCTGTCAGCGGCTTCGACGTGGTTACTCAGCCGACGCAAGTCCGACGCCACATCGGTTTCGTATCAGCCAACACGGCGGTCTACGATCGCATGACCGCGTGGGAAATGGTCGAGTATTTCGGGCGGTTGCACGGATTGTGCGGAGACCCGCTGCGCGAGCGGATGGAGGATCTGTTCACCCGCCTGCAGATGAACGAGATCCGTGACCTGGTCGGCGCCAAGATGTCCACCGGGATGAAACAGAAGGTATCGATCGCCAGGGCACTCGTCCACGATCCGCCGGTGCTGATATTTGACGAGGCGACCGCAGGGCTGGATGTGCTGGTCGCCCGCGCGCTGCTGAAGATCGTCTCGGAATTGCGGGATCACGGAAAGTGCATCATTTTCTCGACGCACATCATGCGCGAGGCCGAGCGGCTGTGTAATCGGATCGCGGTGATCCATCGCGGCCACCTGCTGGCCGAGGGGACGCTCGGGCAGTTGACGGAACGGTTCGGCGATTCCGACCTGGAAGAGATCTTTTTCCAGCTGATTTCGGAGTACGATTCAAACCCGCCGGTATCGTGTGAAGTGAGTCGATGAAGGGCCGGCGGACGATCGGGGCAGCACCCTGGATCGGGCAGCACGATGATATGGAATAACGTTCGACTGGTATTCCTCCGCGAGGTGCGCGATCAATTGCGCGACCGTCGGACGATGTTCACGATCGTCGTTCTGCCGCTGCTGTTGTATCCGCTGCTCGGCATGCTGTTCGTGCAGATCTCGCAGTTCATGCGGGAGCATCCCAGCGCGATTCTCGTAATCGGCAGCGATGCGCTGCCGGACAAGCCGGCGCTGACTTCGGGTTCCGCCTTTGCCGACGAGTTCATCGCGCACCGCGACGCCGGGCGCGTGCACGCCGAGTTGCGGACGCTCAGTGCGTGGGGGAGTTCAGACCTGGAGATTCGCACGCGGGCCGAGCAGGCCGTGCAATCCGGCGAATTCGACGCAGTTGTTCTGTTTCCCGCCGACTTCGCCAGGCGTTTCAAGGAATTCCGCGGGCATCTGCCCGCGTCGAGCGCGGATCAGCGGCAGGAAGCCGCGTCGAAGGATCTGCCGCAGCCGGAGATTTTCGTGAACACGGCCAGCGACAAATCCCGCATCGCCGCCGAACGCATCGAGCGCATTCTGGGGCTGTGGCGCGATGCGATTGTCAGCGACAACCTGCGCCAGCGCGACGTGCCGCTGGCCGCGACGCAGCCTTTCAAGCTGGTCAACACCGACGTCGCCAAGGAACGTACTCGCCGTGCCGCCGCATGGTCCAAGATCCTGCCATTTGTGGTCCTGATCTGGGCGCTCACCGGCGCTTTCTATCCGGCGATTGATCTTTGCGCCGGCGAGAAAGAGCGAGGCACGCTCGAGACGTTGCTCTGCAGCCCCGCGCACCGCAGCGAGATCGTGTGGGGCAAGCTGTCCACGGTCATGGTCTTCAGCATGGCGACCTCGCTGTTCAATCTGATCTGCATGGCTCTGACGAGCATGTTCATCCTGGAACGGATCGTTCATGCGGGTCCTTCGTCAGCGCCGGTCGCGATCGGATCCCCGCCCCTGGCGGCCATGGGATGGCTGGTCCTCGCGCTGGTGCCGATTGCGGCTCTGTTCAGCGCCCTGGCCCTCTCGATCGCCGCGTTCGCCCGCAGCTCGAAGGAAGGGCAGTACTACCTCATGCCGCTGCTGTTGGTCACGCTGCCGCTGATGCTGCTGCCGCTGCTTCCCAGCGCCGATCTGAATCTCGGCATGAGCCTGATTCCCGTCACCGGCGTTATGCTCCTGCTCCGCGCTCTGATCGAGGAGCAGTTCTCCGAAGCTCTGCGATACGCAATTCCCGTCATTGGCGTAACGGCCGGCTGCTGCCTCCTGGCGATTCGCTGGGCCATCGACCAATTCAGCGACGAGTCGGTTCTGTTCCGCGAGAACGAACGGTGGGGTGTCGGCCTCTGGATGAGGCAAATCGTGAGAGACCGGCGAGATACTCCCACGATCGCCGAGGCGCTTCTCTGCGGCATGCTGATACTGCTGATCCGCTTTTTCGCCAGCTTTACGATGTCCGTGCCCGACGGATGGCCGGGGTTTTTCCGGTCGACCGCAGTCGGGCTGATCGTTTTCGTGGCGGCGCCTGCATTGCTCATGGCGGTCATATTGACCCGCCGTCCAGCCAAGACACTGCTCCTTCAGCGGCCCCGTTGGGGAAGTGTCGTGGCAGCCATCTCCCTGGCCGTCGCTTTGCACCCCGCAGGAGTCGCGCTCGCCGAGGCGATTCGCTGGCTCTATCCGATCGGCCCGGACATGGAGCGGCAGTTGCACGCGGTGGAAGTGCTCATGGGCCAGGCGCCGAATGTCTGGATTCTGCTGGCCGTTCTTGCGTTCACTCCCGCGGTGTGCGAGGAACTGGCGTTTCGCGGTTTTATCCTCTCGGGATTGCGGCACTCGGGGCATCGTTGGGGGGCGATCGTCGCCAGCAGCGTCTTTTTCGGCGCCACGCACGGAATCCTCCAGCAGTCGCTGTCCGCGTTCGCTCTGGGATTGTTGCTTGGCTACCTCGCGGTGCAGACCGGAAGTCTGTTTCCGGGGATCGCTTTTCATGCGGTCTATAATTCGCTGGCGCTGGCCCTTGCCTGGAACTCCGATCCCTCGCGCCAGGGTTCGGGATTCAGCTGGCTGTTCTCCGGCAGTTCGGCCGGGGCGGGTTATCGCTGGCCGGTGGTGATCGCCGGCCTGGCGGCTTCGGCAGCGCTGTTGCTCTGGTTCCGCGGCCAGCCGTTCGAGTCGACCGAGGAAGAGTCGTTGCTGCAGGCCGTCGAGCGCGGCGAGCGACTCGCCGATGCACACGAATTGTGAGCCGCCCGTGTTTGCTCTGCACGCCCGCTTCGTGTTGCCCGTTGACGCACCTCCGATGAGCGATGCGGCCATAGTGATCGACGGAGGACGCATCGTCGACGTGGGTAAAGTCGATCGGCACATCGAAACCGTCGCGCTGGGAAACGCAGTGCTGATGCCGGGACTGGTGAACGCACATACGCATCTGGAATTCAGTTCCCTGAACTCGCCGCTGGGGGTTCGCGGCTCGCGGCTCTGCGACTGGATCGCCGAGGTGATCCGTTGGCGGCAGCAGATGGATGACCGTCCGCCGCCTGAGTCAGGCTGGCGCAGCGATGCGACTCGCCGCGGACTTGCCGAAGCCCTGAGGGCCGGCGTGACGACGCTGGGCGACATTGCCACGCCGCCCGTCGATCCGGTCTGCTACGAAAACTCGTGCGATTCGACGGTGTTCGTCGAGTTCATCGGGTTGACGCGGCAGCGAGCCGAGCAGCGGGACCGGATCATCCGGTCGCATTTCGACCGGCCGTATTCCGGCAAGGGCTGCGAAAGGCCTGCGAACGTCGTGTGGGGCATCAGTCCCCATGCGCCCTACACCGTCCGCTGGGACTCGCTGGTCGGACTGTGCCGTCGCTCGTCAACTGAGCAAGTTCCGGTGGCCATGCATCTGGCGGAAAGCGCCGATGAGGCGGAGTTTCTCCGATCGGGCGCGGGGCCTTTTCGTGAATTGCTGAACCGCCTGGGCGCGTGGGAGAACGACGCGGTACCCCTCGGCTTGACGGCTCTGGATTATTTGCAGGTACTCGCCGGCGCGTCTCGAACGCTTGTGATCCATGGCAATTACCTCGCAACGGAATCGATCGATTTTCTCGCCCGGCACGCCGATCGAATGTCGGTGGTGTACTGCCCGCGGACGCATGAGTATTTCGGGCATTCCAGATATCCGCTCGAACACATGCTGGCTGCCGGAGTCCGAGTGGCGCTCGGTACGGATTCGCGCGCGTCGAACCCGGATCTCGATCTGTTGAATGACGTGCGGGCCGTGGCAAAGAACTATCCCGCGATCGATCGCGAAACGATTCTGAAAATGGCCACGCTGCATGGTGCCGCGGCGCTTGGCCTGGCAGAGGATCGCGGCAGTCTCCGACCGGGAATGCGAGCCGACGTGATCGCGCTGCGTCTGCCCGAATACTCGAGTTCCCAGGCCGATCCGTATGCTTTCCTCGACGACCCCCGCTGCAGAGTCGAGCGAGTCTATCGCGCCGGCGAACTGGTCTTTACAGGCGGCAGTTGCTGATCTGCGTTTCCAGAATCGCGGTCGCGCCCATCGCTTCCAGTTTGTCCATCACGTCGATGACATCCTTGCGCTTGACCATGACCTGAACCGCGCACCACTCGGGATCTTCGAGATTCGCGATGGTCGGCGAATGGTAGCCGGGCGTCACCTTTTCGGCTTCAGCCAGCCGCAACCGCGGAATGTTGTATTCGAGCAGCGAGTAGCCGCGGGCGATGACCACGCCTTCGAGACGCCGCACGACGCGGTTGGCGAGGTCCCGATGCCGGCGTTCGGAATTCTGGACGAGCACGGTTTCGTATCGGCCGATGTCGGACAATACCCGCAGGTGATTGGCCGCGAGCGTGCTGCCCGTTTCGACGAGATCGACGATGGCATCGGCAACGCCGAGCGAGACCATGATCTCCACCGAGCCCGACAGTGAAACCAGATGCACGCGGGCGCCGTGTTGGGCGAAGTACTTTTCGGTGATCCGCGGGAAACTGGTGGCCACGCGGCAGCCGTCGAGCTTGGCTGGCGAAGCATAGGGCGAACTGTCGGGCACGCACACCGACAACCGGCACTGCCCGATTCCCAGAGAAAGCCTCGTGGTCAACTGGACATCCGATTCGGCGATCAGATCGCTGCCCGTCACTCCCAGGTCGATGGCTCCCTCGGCGCAGAGCACGGGGATGTCCTCGGCCCGCAGGAACGTGACATCCAGCGGCATGTCCCTCACCCGCGCGAACAGGCTCCGCTCCTGACGCCGGAAAGAAAGTCCGGCCTGCTGCAGCAGTTCGGCTGCCTGCTCGGCGAGGCGGCCTTTGCTCGGAAGTCCGATACGCAGATGATCCATGGCGCTCAACTCTTTGCGGGGTCCTTGATTGGTCGCGAGGCCTTTTCGTCCAGTCCGCTGATGCCGAATCGTTTGCCCAATTCGGCTTCGACGGCGGACAGGGGAATATCGCAGTGGCCCAGCAGCACGAACAGGTGATACAGCACATCGGCCGCTTCGTGGACCAGGTGGGCCCGGCCCGCGTCGCCCGTCTCGCGAGCCGCTTCAATCACCTCGCCGCACTCCTCCGTCAGCTTGGCGCCGATCTTGTCGATGCCGCCCCGAAACAGAGTCGTGGTATAGGACCGTTCGGGCGGATTGGCTTTGCGGTCGAGAATGACCGCCATCAGACTCTGAAAAATGTGCGTCGAGCCGTCCACTCCGTCGTGCCCTTGCATTGCGAGGTTGATCGATACAATAGCAAACTGAAAAAGCAAACTGAAAACTACCGCCGGGAAGGGGCCGTTGCTCGCTTGCGAGCTGCCTTTCCCCGCGGCCACATGGTAACCAAGATATGGCTTTTAGACGATGGCCGATCGCGATTTCCACCCTGAACAACCGCACTCTTTCGAGCCGCTGAGCGACTGCTGGATCCTCACCGGGCCGACAGCCAGCGGCAAGACCGCGATCGGCCTGGAACTCGCCGAGCGGTTGGATGCCGAAATCCTGTCGCTCGACTCAATGGCCGTGTATCGGGGCATGGATATCGGCACCGCCAAACCGACCGCGGACGACCTGCGGCGAGTGCCTCATCACCTGCTCGATCTGATACCACCGAGCGAGGAATTCAGCCTCTCGCAATATGTGGCCCTGGCACATGACAAGGTCCGCGAGATCCGGACTCGCAACAAACAGCCCCTGTTTGTCGGAGGCACGCCGCTGTACCTGAAGGCGCTGCTGCGAGGCCTCTATCCGGGGCCGCCGGCCGATTGGGAGTTCCGCCGCCAGATTGAGGAGGAACTGCAATTCGTCGATATCGGCGAATTGCATCGGCGGCTGCAGTTGGTCGACCCGCTATCGGCCGCGAGACTCCACCCGAACGACAAACGCCGGATCATACGCGCTCTCGAGGTGTTCAAACTTACCGGGCGGCCGCTCAGCCACGAGCAGACCCATTTCGATGAACCGCCTCCCGATCGGGGGCTGAGGGTGGTGACGCTGTCGTGGCAGCGGGAACTGCTGCATGCA
>CAIPEB010000329.1 GCA_903863885.1 uncultured Planctomycetaceae bacterium
CCTGCTTGGACGCGTGTCGAACTTCTATCTCAAACAAGTCGCGCAAACCCTGGTTCTTGGAATTGACGGCGTGGCACGGGTCTGCAATCGACTGGAAGTTGTCTCGCCGCTGCGCTCGGTCTGAGGCAGACCGAGACCCGTCGATCTGACTGGGATTCCGCGGGCATCGTTGAGCGGCCATCGTCAGCGCGCATTCCGAACGGTGCGTCGGCCGCAGTCACACCTCCAATTCACACACTGGTGCCAATCGCCGGCGCCAGTGCTTTCTTGCGGTTCGGAAGTAATTAGACTAACGGGCAGTCCTCGCGTGTGCGGCGGGATTTCCGCTTCTGACGAGGAACTTCGGCAATTACCCGAACCAGACGCAGATGGCGGGAGCATCGTCATGTTCAAGACCCGATTGGCCGCGGTTATCTGGCTGCTCTCTGCCGTTGCGGTTCCGGATTGTACTGAAACGCCGGTTCAGGCCGCGTCCGTCGCGTTGATTGACAAGGGCAACTGCCAGACAGCGATCTTCGTCGCGGCCGAAGCGATGGATCCGAAAGACCACTCGCGTCTCCGCGATTCCGTGCTGGATCTGGCGCACTATCTCGGCAGGATGAGCGGCGCCGCCGTACCCGTGCATACTCGCGTACCGGGCGCCGAGGAAAAGGTGATCCCTATCCTGATTGGCGGGTTAGCAGATGCGAAGTTCGGACCGTTCACGAACAAGACCGATTTTCGCCAGAGCTTCCGCGTCGTCGTGTCGCAACAGGGAATCGGTTTGCAGGGCGAGTCGGACGAAGGAATCACCTACGCGATTTACGAGCTGCTGGACGAACTCGGCTGCCGCTGGTTCATGCCCGGAGAGATTGGCGAGTGCGTTCCGCGTCTTGGATCCGTGACGTTTGCCGAACGGGATGCGACCATGTCGCCGAGCACGGCCTCGCGCAACATCTGGTATGCCGATGACGCATTCCGTCGCCGGAATCGACTGGGAGGCTTCGCCTACTCGGCCGGCCATGCGCTGGAAGGCTACATCACCAAAGAACAGCTCGAGCAGCACCCGGATTGGAATGCCGAGATCGGCGGCAAACGGTCGCTGCATCGCTGCGATGTGGGGCACCGGCTTTGCTGGGCAAATCCGGAAGTATCGGCGGCCGTTGCGGATACCGTCATCGCCATGCTGGACAAAGAACCTGCGAAGTCCTGCATATCGATTTCACCCGGAGATGGTTTTGATTTCTGCGAGTGCGCGAAATGCAAAGCACTCGATACGGGTGAATGGGACGCGTCGATGAACTGCGTTTCGATCACGGATCGCTACATCAATTTCTGCAACCGCATTGCCGAGCGTGTCGTGCAGAAGCATCCGGACGCGAGGCTGGGCTTTCTCGCCTACGTTCAGTTCACTCTTCCGCCCAAGCGGGAGAAACTTCATCCGGCGTTGATTCCGCAGCTTGCCCCGATCAGTTACTGCCGGGCGCATACCGTCAACAATCCCAATTGTCCAAGCCGCGGGACATTGCGCGAGATTCTGAAGGGGTGGGGCGAAGCGGCCAAGGACCTTGCGATGTACGAATATGCGTACCATCTCGCGGAGGTGGCTGCGCCTTTTCCGATGATCGCACGCAATGTTGAAGAACTGCCGCTGCAGTATGCCAATGGCGTGACAATGTGGACACCGGAGACTCTGCCGACCTTCGAGGCTGGATTGCCCGGCCTGTATCTGGGGATCCGAATGTCCTGGAATTCCAAGGCGGATCCCAGGGCGATTCTCGACGAGCTGTATTCCTCGTTCTACGGCGCGGCGGGCCGGGCGATGAGGGATTACTGGCAATCGATCGACGACTGCTGGACGAAAGGCTCTGAGCACGCCGGCAGCGGCTTTGGTTACATGCGGCGTTTCAGTCCGGAGCGATTGGCCGAGGCTCGCCGATTGATGGACATAGCCGCAAACGCGTGCGGCACCGCGATGGAATACCGCCGGGTCAGGCTCGCCGAGACTTCGCTGAGCCAGCTTGAACGATTCATGAAGATGCGCCGGAATTACTTTCAGGGAGATTTTGCGGAACTTGAATCGGACAGCCGGCGTTGGACCGTGCTGCAGCAGGCACTGGCCGAGGAATTCGCGCCGAACTATGCGTTTGCCAGGACGTATTGGGCGTCGCAGACCGTTGGCGTCTATTTCGGCAGCCAATTCTTCTTCGCATCCTACGCCGATGCGTCCCGTATTGCCCGGGATTTCAAGGTCCTGACGCCCGTGCTGAACCGGTGGAGTTTTGCCGCGGACAAGGAGAAGCAAGGCGAAACGCTGGGCTGGCAGCAACCGGATTTTGACGACAAGCAATGGAGTACGACCGACGTGGCCATGGACACATGGGCAGCGCTGAATCTCTGCGATTACTACGGCCCGGTCTGGTACCGTTGCCGCATGGAAGTTCCCGCGATCCCGGAGGGAAAGAAAGTGCATCTGTGGGTTGGTGCGACGGACGGCAGTTGTAAACTCTTCGTGAATGGCCGTCAGGTCGCGTACCGGAACGAAAAAGGAGAAGAAAAACCCGAAGCTGAGGGCTACTGCACTCCGTTTTCGTTTGACATCACGGCCGCGGTGAAGCCGGGCGGCAGCAACCAGGTCACCATTGTTGGGACGCGGATTTCCATGAACGAATTTGGCACCGGCGGTTTGCTTGGCCCGATTGTGTTGTACCATGAGAAGTAATCCGTGGGCATTTCAGGAGTTATATGAAAGCAGCGGCGAGTTGCGATCTGGAGATATGCTGATGACAACGAGGCTTGGACGATGGGCTTGTGCGTGCTTTCTCCTATTTGCGGGAATTCTCTCGAGTCGGGTTCAAGGAGCGGAGCAGCGACTCGTGGCCGACGAGTTTCGGGAAACGTTGACGCGGATCGCCGAGTACTCGACGAAGTCGGGGGAATCGCTCGATTTTCCACAGCGCGAAGCCAAGTTCCTGCGGGTGGCGATCACGGAAACGAACGATGGGGCACAAGCGGGCATCGACGAATTGGAGGTTTTCGGCCCCGGGGGAAGCGAGAACCTGGCCCTGGCCAAGAGCGGCGCGGTGGCCAGCGCCTCGTCGTTGCTGCCGGGCTACCCGATCCATCAGGTCAAGCACTTGAATGACGGTCTTTACGGCAACGATCACAGTTGGATTGCCGCGACCAGCGGTCCTGAATGGGTTCAGATCGAATGGCCCAAGCCGGTTGTCCTCGCTCGAGTCGAGATCACGCGTGACCGCAATAAGGCCTACCAGGATCGAATTCCCGAGGTGTTTGACATCCTTGTCTCGCAGGATGGCAAACAATGGGAATCTGTCGCGAAGCGCGAACGAACCGGGCCGAACCGAGCGCGTCGGATTCCATTTTTCCAGGTCAATCGATTGCCGGAGAAGAGCTGGAACGGGTTCTTGCAGTACACGTTTATGCGGGAGCGTGAGACATGGAGTCACATTCCGGCCGACGACCATCTGTCGCCGATGCTCATTGATCGGCCGGCCGTGCCGGGCGGTGCGCCGTATTGGAGTCGCATCGCCCATCTGGCGCCGCTGGAGCGGGTGCTCGTCCAATTCGAGGAGCTGATCGAGCGACTTGCTCGCCAGGGACTGGATGTGGCGGCCGAGCGAACGCAGGTTGCCGGGTTGCGAAAGCAGGCCAAGGAGGCTCCGGATTCTGAATCCGTCTACACGGCGGCTCGGCTGGCCAAGCGGCAGCTCTTCCTTCGCGATCCCGCCCTGGCACCGATGGAGCGCATGCTCTTCGTCAAGCGGCATCCGATGCTGGAATCCCACAACTACAGCGAGCATCTGGACTCGGTTTTCGAGCCCGGCGGCGGCGTATTCACGCTGGAGATTCCGCGCGATGAGCAGAATCGGTTCCGCCCGGACCTGGCACGCATCCAGCAGTTGTTCGACGGCCGCGAAGGCATCGCGCGAGATCCAGTGGCCGACTTCGATGCGAAGACCGTCTATTTCGCCTACCGGCCGGACAAACCGGAGGTCGAGGGCTGGGAGTCGTACTGGCACCTGTACTCGATGTCGACCGACGGTTCTGGATTGCGCAAGCTGACGGACGGACCGTATCACGATTTCGATCCGGTTTGCCTGCCCGATGGCGGCGTGGCATTCAACACAACGCGTTGCGCAGTCCGTTTTCTCTGCTGGCGTCCGCAGGCCTACGTGCTGTACCGCATGAGTGCTGACGGGTCGAATATCCAGCGTCTTTCGCACGCCAACCTGAGCGAATGGAAGCCTTCGGTCATGCAGAATGGCCGGATTCTCTGGACTCGCTCGGAGTATCTCGACAAGGGAGCCGATTTCGGCCACACGCTCTGGTCGATCCGCCCGGATGGAACGCATCCGGAACTGATCTACGGCAACAACACGCCGAACTGCTACAGCCAGGCCCACGAAGTTCCCGGCACGAACGAAATCGTGTGCACGCTCATGTCTCACGGCGACCATAACGGCCCGATTGCGCTGATCGATCGGGGTAAAGGGCCGTTCGATACCGCGGCGCTCACAAACATTACGCCGGACACTCCGCCGCAATACCAGATGAATCGGTCGTATCAGGACACATTCCGCGATCCCTATCCCATCTCGTCGGATCATTTCCTGGTGACGCACACTCCCGACAATCAACACAACTGGGGGCTGTATGTGATCGACCGGTACGGGAACCGCGAACTGATCTATGTGGATCCGGATATCAGCAGCATGCGTCCGATTCCACTGCGGCCCGAACCGCGGCCCCCCGTTCTGCCAAGCTCGCTGATTCCGGAACTTGCGGCGCAGGGCGTCGGACAGTTCACGGTGCAGGACGTGTATGTCGGATTGGGATCGACCGTCGAGCGGGGGCGCGCCAAGTATTTGCAGGTATCCGAAGAGGAGCCCGCCAACCTCGAGCGACTGGCCAACGGCCAGTTCTGCTCGGACCATCCGCCGTTCACCGATTTCTACGCGGCGCCCGTTCAGTTCGTGCGAGCTCCGACGCCCAGTTTTGAAACACGGACACCGAATGCGCCGCAGGCTTTTCTGCGAACGAACCGCAATTGGCTGGCGCAGGTAACCGAGGCCGGGCCGGGGCTGTATCGCGTCCGGGAAGGGGAAGGATGGCCGACATTTGTTGCCAAGGCCGTACTTGGAACGGTTCCGATCGCCGAGGACGGTTCGGCGAATTTCCTGGCACCGGCCGGGAAAGTCCTCTATTTCCAATTGCTCGACGCGGACTACAACGAACTGCAACGCATGCGCAGCGTTATTCAGCTTCAGGCCGGCGAACAACGCAGTTGCGTGGGCTGCCACGATCGCCGCCAGTCGTCGCCGCCGGCAACGACCGGCCTGGCCCTGAAGCAACCGGCACGGCATCTGGATCCGCCGCCGTGGGGTACTGAGGCGTTTGATTTCCAGCGCGTGGTTCAGCCCGTACTCAACGCGAACTGCGTGCGCTGCCACGATGGACGTGAGCCCGGACGGTCCGATCTGCGCGGAACGCTCGACGCCGAGCGGGTGCCCGCATCCTATCGGGCGCTGATCCAGGGCGGATGGGTTCACTTCTTCGATCTGACGTATGGCATGCGGCACTTCAAGGCAGAGCCTCTTTCGTTCGGCACCCTGCAAAGCCGCCTCTGGACGGTGCTGGCCGACGAACATCACAAGGAAGTCACCCTCGATACGGCCGGAATGCGCGCGATCAAGGCGTGGACCGATTTGAACTGTCCGCTGTGGCCCGACTATACGTTCCGGCCGCAGCGCCCGGCTGAGCAGACCGTGGCCAATCCGTAGGGCTGCGCTGTTTGCCGGGAATGCCGTTGCCGGAGAACGATTTGCGGAAACTCGCCGCAACTCCCGGTTGTGCTGCGCCCTGCATGCGGTTCCGGTTGCCGACCGTCTCGATTTTGGGCCCACGGTGCGTCGTTTTCTGGAACTGCTGCCGCAAAGGAGCATATTGATGAACGGCATTCGAACGACAGGGTCGCTCGTTGCGAGGCTTCAGACGTCTGTTTGCCTGTTTGTCTTAATGGCGTGCACGGCCGGGCAGTTGACGGCCGCCGAAAAAGCCGGCGACGCCTCGATTGGTAAGATTGAGATTGAGCCTGGCGAGGCTGCCGCGTCGCAGGCCTGGGCTGCGGCTGTATGCGGAGCGGGTGCCGCAGGTCCGGAAGCGGGCCGCGAACGGCTGACGTTGCTGCCTTCGTCGCCCCCCTTTTCCTTTGTCTATGGCGGCAGGAAGTCCGCGGAATTATTGAACGACTGGCGCCGCGAATCCGGCCCCGTGCAGGACCTGGGCAATCGAACGCAACAATCGGCCAGTTGGACCGACGCGAAGACCGGACTGCAGGTGCGCGTCGACTTGACGGCATTTCGTGATTTTCCAGCGGTAGAGTGGGTGCTGCATTTCACGAACAGCGGATCAGCCGACACGCCGATTCTGGAGGACATTCTGCCGCTGGACACGGATCTGGCGGCCCCGGAAGACCGGGTGGATCCGGTGCTGCATTATGCGCGCGGCGCGCTCTGCTGCATCGATGATTACGCGCCGGTGACCGAGGTCATGAAGGGCGAAAAGCAGATCCACCTTCAACCGGGCGGCGGGCGTTCGTCCAGCGAATTCCTCCCCTTTTTCAATCTCGATTTCGGCGGTCGCGGAGTTGTCCTTGCCATTGGCTGGACGGGCGAATGGGCGGCGGACTTCGCGCGCAAGGCAACTGAATCCGTGTCTGTCCGCGCCGGCATGGCACGCACGCATTTCAAGCTTCAACCGGGCGAGTCCGTGCGGACGCCGCGAATTCTCACCCTGTTCTGGCAGGGCGAACGCATGCACGGCAATAATCTCCTGCGCCAATTTCTGCTTGCTCACCATCGTCCACATCCGGGCGGCAAGCCGCTGGTCCTGCCGGTGCTGATCGGTTCCTGGGGAGGATCGCCCCTGGCCGAGCATCTGGCGACGATCGATCGGATCACGAAGAACAATCTGCCCATCAGCCTTTACTGGATCGACGCCGAGTGGTTCGGTGGATCGCCCTGGTTCCGCAACGTCGGAAACTGGGAGGTGCGCAAGGATGTTTACCCCGAGGGACTCCGGCCGATCGGCGATCGCCTGCACGCCTCGGGTAGGCAATTCCTGCTCTGGTTCGAGTTGCATCGGGTGTGCAGGGATACGCCTTGGTCGGCTCTGCGCGAGCGACCGGGATGGCTGCACGAATTGAAGGAAGGGACGCCGGAATACAAGCAGAAAAACTGCAGTTGGACGATTCCTCACGAAGATCCGCGCTGGGTCAAGTACGAAAGCCGTCGTACGCAAATCATGCCGGGCGACAGCCTGTTGAACATGGGCAACGACGAAGCGAGACGGTTCCTGACCGACTTTATCGCGGAGCGGATCGAACAGTTCGGGATCGATTGGTATCGCGAGGACTTCAATATCGCGCCGTGGGAATACTGGCAGGAGTGCGACACGCCGGATCGTGTCGGCATCAGCGAGATCCGATTTATCACCGGCTTGTACGCGATGTGGGACGAATTGCTGAATCGCTTTCCGAACCTGGCCATCGACAACTGTGCCAGCGGCGGACGGCGCATGGATCTTGAGTCGATCGGACGCAGCACCGCGCTGTGGAGGACCGACTGGCCGGTGGATGCACGCCATCGCCAGTGTCATACGCTCGGGCTACTTTCCTGGGTGCCGCTGAATATGACCGATGGCGCGGTGCTGGCTCGCGGAAATGAATACGAATTGCGCAGCGCCATGACGGGAGGTTTGAGCGTCAAGTTGCCGGGCGATGATAAGCCGGAAACGATCGCCGAGGCGAAACGACTTTTGGAGCAGTACCTGCAGATTCAGCCGTTTTATTACGGCGACTACTATCCGCTCACGGAATACTCGCAGTCCGATGACGCGTGGGTTGCCTATCAATTGGATTTGCCGCAGCGTGGCGAAGGCGTTGTGGTGGTTCTGAAACGGCCGGCCAGCAGCGACACCAAACGGTCGTTGCGCTTATCCGCCATCGATCCGGCGCGGTCGTATGTGTTCACGAACCTCGATGATTCGCGGCAAGAGACCGTTGCGGGACAGTCGCTTCGGCAGAACGGCCTGACCGTCTCGCTCGACAAACAGCCGGATTCCGCTGTGCTTCGCTACAAAGTCCACGGGGCGGCGGGACCGCCACCCGGAGTCAGTGCTGCGGCCACGGGTGAATAACCCGCCGCCGTTGATCGCTGGACTTCGCACAGAAAACAAACGTCCTGACGGTTCGTGGCACAGGGAATAAGCCGATTTGGCTGGCGGCCGGGATCGCCGTCCTTTTTTCCGCGGCCGGTTCTCGCAGAGTTGGTGCTCGGGGACCTCTTGCTGTGCGGTCGCGGCGGATGTTATGGTGCGTCGATTCGCTGGCAATCAATGGCAATTAATCAGTTATGCCGGTTCCTCACAGTCAACAATTACGGTCTTGTCCTGCATTGAGCCTCTCCGCTCTCGCCTGCTGGGGACTACTGCTTGCCGGTTCCGCGGCGGCCGATAAGGCGGCTGACAAGTCGCCGTCGCCCGCGTCGAAAACGGACCGGGTCGTCTTGAAACTGCACTGGTATCCCCAGGCCCAGTTTGCCGGCTATCTGGTGGCCCGGGACAAGGGGTACTTTCGCTCAGCCGGTCTGGACGATGTCGAGATCCGCTGGTCTACCGCGGGCGAACGCTCGCTGGACACCCTGGAGAAAGTCGAGTCGGCTTTCTGCACGGGGTGGCTCTGCGACGCGATTGTGCGGCGATCCAAAGGTGCGCCGATTGTCCATATGACGCAGATTACACAGAAATCGGCCCTGTTGCTGGTCACGCGCCGCGCGTACGGCATCACCACTCCGTCCGATATGACGGGGCGTCGAGTGGCTCTGTGGGGCGGTGACTTCGATGTGCTGCCGATGGCGTTCTTCAATAAGTACCAGGTCAAGCCGGAGATCGTTCCCCAAAGCGCCAGTATGGTCCCGTTCCTGCGCGGAGCGGTCAACATCGCGTCCGCGATGCACTACAACGAGTACCACAAGTTGCTGGAAGCCGGAATGCGGGCCGAAGATCTGCTCGTATTCAACTTCGCGGACTACGGCTTCGATTTTCCGGAGGACGGTCTGTATTGCCACGAGCGAACATGGCGGGATCAGCCGGCGCGTTGCGCTGCCGTCATGCGGGCTGTGCAGCAGGGCTGGGATTACGCTCTTGAGAACGAGGTTGAAGCACTCGACGTGGTGATGGACTACTGTCGGCGCGCCGAGATGAGAACCAGCCGCAACCACCAGCAATGGATGCTCCGTTCGATGTCTGACTTGATTCGCTTCCGCGCGGCAGGCACGCGCGCTCCATGGGGCGAATTGCCCGCGGCCGTTTACCAGGGAGTGGCCGAGGAATTGCGCAGCCAGGGGTTGCTGAAGACCGTGCCGCCCTTCGAGGAGTTTCATCCTGCGGAGACGCAAAGGAAGTCCTCGTGAAGTTTCCCCTGCGAGTCAAACTGATTCTCGCGATCTGCCTGCCGCTGTTGGCCGTGTATCTGACGGTGTTGACGATCGAGTACCGGATCAGCCGGCGCGAAGCGTTGAAGCAGATGGAAACCTATCTCACCGAAGTCGCCGCACGCGATGCGATTGCGCTGGACAAAGGGCTGTCTTCGATCGCTCAAGTGGCGCAGTCGAGCGGCCAATTCCTCGAGACGTTTCGGCACCGTGAGAGCACGGAGTTGGAAAGGCTGGCCCGGGATCACCTGGTCGCCAATCCGCAGATCTTCGGAATCGGCGTGGCACTTGAGTCGCCCGCGGAGGCCGGAAACGCGGAACCGCCGGCAGCGGCGGGGACCGGGAAGGTGGCCCGGTATGTCTGCCGCAACCGCGACGGGAAGGGGCTGCGCGCGATGGACATCACGGCCGTCGGTTACGACTACACGCGCAGCGACTGGTTTCTGCTGCCGAAACTCCTGCGTCAACCCGCCTGGACCGATCCCTATTTTGACGAGGGGCTCGGCGGCATCCTGATGTGTTCGCACAGCGTCCCTCTGATGCAGGGCGAGACGTTCGAAGGGGTGGTCGTGGCCGACGTGTCTCTTGAGCACGTGCGAAGGCAGCTGGCTCAGCCGCATTTTCCCGGCGAATACCGGTTCGTGGTCAGTCGCTCGGGGACGTTTGTTTATCATCCGAACGAATCGTACGTGATGGCCGAGTCCGTTTTCAGTCTTGCCGAATGGCATAATCGGCCGGATCTGGCCGCGATCGGGCGCCAGATGATCGCAGGTCGAGAGGGTGTTGCCCGGATCCTGGATCCCCAGACGAGAGAGCCCAAGTGGTGTGCTTACGCCAATGTGCCGGCCGTGGGGTGGACGCTGGCCGCCATGATTCCCGAGCAGGAGGCTCTGGCTCCGGTGCACCGGCGACTGCAGCGGGAGTTGTGTCTGTTTCTGGGCGGGCTGGGAATGATTCTCTGTGTGATCGTGCTGGTATCGGGCTGGATCACGAGTCCGCTGAGTCGCCTGGCTGATGCGGCTCACCTTGTGGCGCAGGGGAATCTCGATGTGCAGGTGGAGGGCATCAATCGCCGCGACGAAATCGGCAAGTTCGCCAGCACGTTCAACAAGATGGTTGTCGATCTCAAGGCCAACGTCGAGGCCACTATTCGTGAAACGAATGCGAGGCAGGCGATCGAGAAGGAGCTCCAGGTTGCGCGCCAGATCCAGACTTCGCTGCTGCCGATGCTGCGCCCGCCGTTTCCCAACCGGCACGAGTTTTCGCTGCATGCCGACAACGAACCGGCGCTGTTCATGGCTGGCGATTTCTTCGATTTCTGGCTGCTCGATGAACAGAATCTCGCCGTGGTGATCGCCGACGTTTCGGGGAAAGGCGTACCCGCCGCCATGTTCATGGCGGTGGCGCGCACGACGCTCCGCAATTTCTCCACGCCGGGCGTCGGTCCCGCCGAGGTGCTGAACATCGCCAATCGGCTGATCGTCGCGGAAAACGAAGAGATGATGTTCGTGACGATTTTTTACGGTCACTACCACGTTCCGACCGGTGAACTCGTCTTCGCCAATGCGGGACACAATCCGCCGTTTCTCGTACGGCGCAGCGGCGAGGTGGCCTGCCTCGAACCGTCAACAGGGCCGATGCTCGGAGTGTTTCCCGGCGTTTCGTACGGGGAATCCCGGTGTGTGCTCGAGCCGGATGACGTGCTGGTGATGTACACCGACGGCGTCACCGAAGCTCAGGACGCGAAGGACCGGCTGTTCGGCGAGTCGGGGCTGATCGAACTGCTGAAACGCATGTATAAGCGATCCGTCGGGGATATCTGCCATGCCATCATCGACGAGGTCAACGAACACCGGCGCCACGAAGGCCAGGATGACGTGACGCTCGTAGTGCTGCGCCGCTCAGCGGACGAACAACCGTCAACGTGAAATCAATAGAAATCCGGCGGGCAATGGTCAAGGGCGATTGCAGCGGCGACCGCGCGGGTGCACAATCCTTGCGGGGAAGGCAATTTGCTTCCAGAATCGTGACGAGTCGGGTGTCATTGCGGAGTTGACCCGCCGATCGCGGAGCCGATCTTCTTGAAGACGGAAAGTACTCGGCGAAAGGACTCGCCGGATGTTCGTTCCCGTTAGGCGTGCCGTCGTATGGCCGGACGAGGTTCGATGTCCTCGCACCGGATCACATGGTCTATGTTGCAGATAATCAAACGTATTTGGCTGTCGTTGTTGTTATTGGGAGCCGGCGCTGCGACACTCCTGTTGTCGGATCTGCATTCGCGCGAAGGCGCGGAAGATGACGACGACAAGGGCAACGCGCCGATTCAGGTGGCCTTGCTGAAGCACGCCTCCAACCAGTTGCTGGACGATGTGGAGCGAGGCGCGATCGAGCAATTGGCTGCCGCCGGCTATCGCGACGGGGAACGAATTGCCCTTCAGCGGTTCTGCGCCGAAGGCGACCTGCCCACAGCCAATGCAATTGCCAAGCGAATTACCGACGGCAGTTTCCGCATGGTGCTGACCATCAGCACTCTGTCGTTGCAGTGCGTCGCCAATGCAAACCAGAGCGGGCGGACGATTCACGTTTTCGCCGGCGTTACCGATCCGGCCGGTTCAGGCGTCGGCATCAAACGCATGAACTCGAACGACAAGCCGCGATGGCTTGCGGGATTCGGCACGTTTCAGCCGGTAGAGCAGATCTTCAACGAGGCCAAGCGGTCGTATCCCGCGTTGAAAACCGTCGGGGTTGTCTGGAACCCGGCGGAGCGGAACTCGGAAATCTGCACGGTGAAAGCCCGCGAAGTGAGTGCCAGGTTGGGCATCAAACTTCTCGAAGCTACGGTGGACCAGAGCAAGGATGTGCGTGAAGCGGCCGATTCTCTCGTTGCACGCGGGGCTGAAGCATTCTGGACCGGTGCCGACGTCACGGTACTGAATGCGGTCTCGGCGCTTTGCGAATCCGCGGCGAAAGCGAAGATCCCCGTGTTTTCCAACTCCAGCGGGCAGGTGCGGGACGGATCGCTGTTCGATCTGGGCGCGAACTACGTGGAAGTCGGCCAGCGTCTCGGCGGGCTGGCCGCGTCGATCCTGGACGGGCTCGATCCGGCCGCGGTCGAGATCGTCAACTTCATGCCCGAACGCGTGATGTTGAACAAGCAGGTGCAGAAGAAGCTGCGGGAGCCCTGGCATTTTCCGCCCGACATGGTCGAGCGGGCGGCGTTGATCATCGGCGAAGATGGCAAAATTGAAAAAGAAGTCAAGCAGACTGCCGCGGCATCTGCTGCATCGTCCGCTCCGTTGACGGGACGCAATTTCAAGATCGCGCTTGCCTATTTCGGTCCCGATGAAGGCACCGATACGTGCATTAAGGGCCTGCTGGACGGATTGGCCAAACAGGGGGCCGTCGAGGGCAAGAACCTGACGGTTCAGAAGGCGCATGCCAGCGGGGAAATCGGCAATATTCCGGCGATGCTCCAGTCGCTCGATGCCAGCCCGATCGACGCGATCGTGACGTTCTCGACGCCCGTCCTCGTCGCAGCGTGTGTCGGCGTGAAAGACAAGCCCGTGGTGTTTACCTACTGCTCCGATCCGCTGGCGGCCAAGGCGGGCCGCAGTTTCGAGGATCACTTGCCGCACGTGACGGGCATCGGCTCGTTTCCGCCGGTCGAAGAAGGCCTGTCGCTCATCCGTCAGACGATTCCTAACGTGAAGCGGTTGGGAGCGATCTACAACAACGCCGAGGCCAACTCGGTTAAGGTCGTGTCGGTGCTTCGCGAACTCTGCGAGAAGCAGGGCATCGAACTGATCGAAGGCGTTGCGAACAATACCAGTGAAGTGGTCCCGGCAGCTCAGGGACTCGCGTCGCGACAGATCCAGGCCGTCTATCTGCCGGGCGACAACACGGCCTATCAGGCATTTGAAGGGCTGGCGACTCAATTCGCAAAATCCAAGATCCCGCTCGTGATCGATGCGCCCGAATATGGAGACCGCGAGATCCTGGCGGTGGTGGGGATCGGCTTTTACCAGAGCGGGTACGCTGCTTCGGAATCGCTGACGCGAGTGCTTTGCGGCGAAAGTCCCGCTCGCGTGC
This sequence comes from uncultured Planctomycetaceae bacterium, assembly GCA_903863885.1. Taxonomy (GTDB): domain Bacteria; phylum Planctomycetota; class Planctomycetia; order Pirellulales; family Pirellulaceae; genus CAIPEB01. Next base: position 13,584 of record CAIPEB010000329.1, read on the forward strand.
CTTTCCGCAATGTGGCTGACAAGCAGGTCATTCTGAATCAGCGCGTGGCGGACAAGCTCGGCCTGAAATTCCCGCCGAAAGTGCTGGAAATGCAGACCAAGAAGCCCTCGGCGGCTCCCGCTCCGGCGCCGTCCGCGAAGGCGTCTCGGCCCGCCACGAAGAAATGGCGAATCCAGATGATTTCTTATTCCGAATCCGCTATGGTCGAGGAGGCCACGGAAGGGTTCCAGGACGCATTGCGCGAAGTGGGGCTCGTGGCCGGCAAAGATTTCACGACCGGGATGCTCAGCGCACAGGGAGATATGGCGACGCTCGGATCGCTGTTCGATTCCGCGCGGACCGCCGGCACCGATCTCTATCTGACCTTCAGCACGCCGACTCTGCAGACCGCCCTGCAGAAAGTCAAAGAGGTGCCGGTCGTTTTCACCGTCGTGGCCGATCCGTTCATCGTTGGTGCAGGGAAATCCGACACGGATCATCTGGCGAATGTGACCGGAGTCTATACGCAGGGGCCGTACCGTGAGTTGGCCGAAGTCTTACGGGACTATTTCCCGAAGATCAAGAAAGTCGGCACGCTTTTCTGTCCGGCGGAAGTGAATTCCGTGCTGAACAGGGATGTGCTGGTCAAAGAAGCGACCCGTTGCGGTTTGACGGTTGAAACCGTGGCGGCCAACAGTTCCAGCGAACTGGCCGATGCGTCGGTGTCGTTGTGCAGCCGGAAGCTCGATGCCGTGGTCCAGATCGTCGACAATCTAAGCGTCGTGGGCTTTCCGACAATAGCCCGCGCTGCGGCCCAGGCCAAGCTGCCGCTGTTTACCACCATGAGCGCAGGCGTCAAGCACGGCGCGGTGCTGGCTCTGGCCCGGGACTATTACGATGCCGGTCGCGAAGCGGGCCTGAAGGCTGCGGAAGTGATGCGAGGCGTCAACCCGGCGGAGATTCCTTTCTCGCCGCCCATGAAACTGCAGAAGGTCGTTAGTCTGAAAAACGCAGAATTGTACCAATTGACGATACCGCCGGCACTGCTGAGCCAGTTTACGCCCGCGAGTGAAGCCTCTTCACGTTGATGTCTGATTGCCCATGGAAATCACCCGCACGCCCGGTGGCGAACAATTCGAGATCAAGCTGAAGGGCCGCCTGGATGCCATCTGGAGCGACCATGTGTCCCGCGCGCTGGACGAGTGCATTCGCGGAGGCGAGCATTCGCTGGCTGTCGACATGTCGGAGGTCGACTACATCAGTTCGGCCGGCATACGGGTCCTCGTGATTTTCGCGAGACAGTTGAAGGCCATCCATGGACGTCTGAGCGTGACGAATCCTTCATCGGCCGTGCGCGGTGTGCTGCAGCTGGCCGGGCTCAGTTCGCTGCTGAGCATCTCGGGTGGCGCGGCATCCGTTCCGGCAGCCCCGGGGCCCGCGGTGCGTCAGGTTGCTCTGCCGCTGCGGGGCTCGACCGTTGATGCCTACGATCTGCAGCCTGATGCGATCTTGAAAGTGGAGCAGTTCGGCGATGCGAAGGAGTGGCTCGCCGGCCAGTTGCCGTCGCGGCGTCCGAGCGGGGTCGAGTTTCCGGTCAACGTTATGGGCCTGGGCTGCGGCGCTTTCGGTTCCGGAGATGCGGACAACGGCGCCTATCCGGGCGAGTTTCTCGCGGCCGGCGGCGCTGCGGTGTGTCAGCCCGCCGATGGATCCAACAAACCCGACTACATGCTTCTGCAAGGCGCGCTGACGCCGACCGTAAACGTCAACTACGGCCTCGTGGGCCGCGGCAGATTCCAGCGATTGCTGCGCTTCGACAAAGGCGCCGAACAAACGCACGTTCCGTTGAGTTCCGTGGTGCAGGTCTGTTTTGACGCGGTCGGAGGCGACTCGGTGGGGATCGTCATGGTGGCTGAAACGTCCGCGCTGGTGGGCGCTTCGCTGCAGCGGACGCCGGGAAGCCAGGCCGCCGGCGAGGCCCGTGGTATCTTCGCGTTCCCCGCCGTGCGTGATTGGCTGAGTTTCACCGCCGAAGCAGCGTTTGCGAATACGACCAGCCTGGTCGTCGGTCTGGCGACCCGCGAACCGCGCGGGGCGGATCTGCGACTGCTCCGGCCACTGGTTCATTCCGGCCAGATTCGCGGCCATTTTCATGCGGCGGCTTTCCCGTATCGCCCGCTGCGCAAAGGCCAGATCGATCTGGCTGACACGGTCCAGACGTTGTTCGAGAGCGAACAGCTGCTGGGCATGCTTCATCTGTTGAATGACTGGCGCCCAGGCAGCGGCGCGGGGGAAAGTCGTTTCCTGCGCGGCGCATGCTGGTGCTCACCCTGGAACCCCTAATCCCACGACAGCCATGACTCTGTTACTTGGCGCCTTTACCATCGGCCTGATACTGTCCCTGCTGGCGCTGGGAATCTATATCAGCTACCGCGTTTTCGACATTGCGGATATTACGGCCGATGGATCGATCACGCTCGGCGCGTCGATCTCTGCGGTGCTGATTGTCGGTGACTACAATCCGCTGCTGGCGACGTTTGCGGGTTTTCTCGGCGGCATGGCGGCCGGAACGGTGACCGGCATTCTGCAGGCGAAGTTCAAGATCAATCCGCTGCTGTCCGGCATTCTCGTGATGACGGGCCTCTATTCGGTGAATCTGCATGTAATGGGAAAAAGCAACGTGCCCTTGTTGTCCGGCACGAGCCTGGCCACCTGGGCGGAAAGGCTCGGGCACACGATTTTCGGCGACTTGGACTACAATCTGCTCGGATGGATGGTCAGCGTCCGCGATCTCGTCATGCTGCTCGGAGCCTTTGCTTTGATCGTGACCGCGTGTCTCGTCTTGTACGCGTTCTTCCGCACGAATCTCGGTACGGCGATGCGCGCGGCGGGTGACAATCCCCAGATGATCCGTGCTCTGGGCGTCAACGTGGAACTCTACCGCATCATGGGGCTCGCTCTGGCCAATGGGCTGGTCGCTCTGTCAGGTTCCCTGCTGGCTCAGTACCAGGGGTTCGCTGACGCCCAGATGGGGATCGGGATGGTCGTGTGGGGGTTGGCCAGCGTGATCATCGGCGAATCGCTGACCGGCTCGCGGAGTCTCGGGCTGGCGATTTACGGCGCTGTGGCCGGTTCGGTGCTGTTTCGGCTGCTCGTCGCCATCGCCCTGCGTTGGGGCCTGAATCCCAACGACCTCAAGCTGGTTACCGCCCTGTTCGTGTTTGCTGCGCTCGTGCTCCCGCAAATGATGCCGCGCTGGAAGCAGTCGGCGACCCTGGCCAAGGCGCCTCGCTAGTCGGAAAGGCCTTTAATGCTCTCCGTTCGCAATGTCACCAAGACGTTCCATGCCGGCACGGTCAATGAAGTGCGGGCACTGCGGGGTGTCAGTCTCGACCTTCCCGACGGTGCCTTTCTGATCATCCTGGGCGGCAACGGATCCGGCAAATCGACGCTGCTCAACGCGGTGGCCGGCTGCTTTCGTCCCGACGAGGGCGAGATACTTCTCGATGGCCAGGACGTCACACGGTGGCCGGAGCACAAGCGGGCCAAGCTGGTCGGCCGGGTGTTTCAGAATCCATTCAGCGGCACGGCCCCGACGATGTCGATCGCCGAGAACCTCGCGCTGGCGGCTCGCCGCGGTCAGCGACGCACGCTGGGCTGGGCTCTCTCCCACAAGTTGATGAGCGAGATCCGCGACCGCGTCAGGGAACTCGGGATGGGATTGGAAGATCGGCTGGGGAATGCGATCGGAAGCCTGTCCGGCGGGCAGCGTCAGGCCTTGACCCTTCTGATGGCCACGTGGCTTCGGCCGTCTTTGCTCTTGCTGGATGAACACACGGCCGCGCTCGATCCCAAGAGCGCCGACCAGGTGTTGCGAGTGACCGAGGCCATCGTCAAACGGCATCAACTGACGACACTGATGGTGACGCATTCGATGTCCCAGGCCGTGAACCTCGGCGACCGGATCGTAATGATGCACCGAGGTTCCGTGGCCTACCGTTTCGCCGGTGCCGACAAGCAGCGTCTGGGCGTCGAAGATCTTCTCGGACGCTTCGAGGAACTGCGGCGGCGGGAAATGCTCGACGAAACGGCCGCCTCGCTCCTCGAGGAGACGTACGTCTGAGCCCATGAAGATGACCGTTGCCTGCGACGATTGCCGAGCCGCGATCGCCGGCGGATGATTCGCGCAAAGAGCCCTACCAAGCGACAGGAGCAGGGATGACGACCCATTCCACGATCTACCTCTGTGCCCCGGTGAACGCGCTGGTCGAAGGACTTTACGAGCAGAACGTACCTCTGTCCGAAATAAAACAGCACGGCGACCTGGGGCTGGGGACATTCAACGATCTGGACGGGGAAATGGTGCTGCTCGACGGAACGGTGTTTCAGATCACATCGGACGGCCGCGCGGTGCGAATTGACGATGACGAGGTCCGCACTCCCTTCGCGTGCGTGACGCCGTATCGGCCGATCAGCCATGATGAATTGCAGCAGGAATCATCGTACAGCGAGTTCCTCAGCTGGCTGGTGCGACTTCTGCCCTCGCCGAATCTGTTCTACGCGCTACGCATCGAGGGGGACTTCGTTTCGCTCAAGGCTCGCTCGGTGCCCAAGACCGAAAACTACCGACCGCTCGCCGAAGTGGCGAAAGAGCAGTCCCTCTTCGAGTTCCAGAATGTCTCAGGGACGCTCGTCGGATTTTACACTCCGTCGTTCATGGCTTCGCTGAGCGTGCCGGGGCTGCACCTGCATTTCCTCTCGACGGACTTTCAATCGGGAGGTCACCTGCTGGAATGCCGTCCGCGGAGGGTCCGCGTCGGCGTGCAGTTCATTAATCGCCTCGAACTGGCGCTACCCCTGAGCCTGGACTACCTGACTTGGGATTTTCAGCGCGACGTCAAGGAAGACCTCGACAAGGCCGAACGCTGAGCGCAGTCGGCTCATCGCCGGATGGTACGGGGCCACGGATTGCCACGGATGAAATACAGATCCGCGTGTTCGCCGGCATCGCGTTTTCACTCAGCGCGGTGAAAGGCCGACATGTCAATTTCGTGGTTATCCGCTTGCCATCGGACATCACGAGCGGGCATGCTCGCTCACCGTCGCACACAGATCCTGATTGTGGCTGTAGTCGATGGGAACCTCGACCAGCACGGGACCGGGAGTGGCCAGTGCTGTGCGGAGCACTGAGCCGATTTCGTCGGCGCTGTTGATGCGCAACCCGGTTGCGCCGAAGGCCTCGGCATATTTGACGATATCGACCCGCCCGAACTCGACACCGCTTGGACGGCCGTACTTCAAGACCTGCTGGATCTTGACCATGTCGTACGAACCGTCGCACCAGACGATGTGCACGAAGTTGCATCGTTCCCGAACCGCCGTCTCCAACTCCATCGCACTGAACAGGAACCCGCCGTCACCGGAGAGCGAAACGACTTTTTCGTTCGGCCTGGCCAGGCAAGCCGCGATGGCCCACGGCAGGGCTACTCCCAATGTCTGCTGGCCATTGCTGAACAGGAGCCGCTGGGGTTCATAGGCCTGGAAGTAACGCGCGACCCAGACGTAAATCGAGCCGATGTCGCAGAGCACGGTGGTATCGTCGCCGAGCAGGTTTCGCAGCTCATAGATGAACCGCATCGGGTGGATCGGGAAGCCGGTGTGCTGGGCTCCCTCGACCTTGGCGGTCAGCAACTCGTCCTGGACCTCGAGCACGAGCGGATGGCTGGTGGCATCGTCGGCACGCGGAGCGAGTTTCTGGGACAGCGAGTTCAGCGAAGCGGTCATGTCGCCGATCAGTTCCACGGTCGGCTGGAAATGGCGGTCGATGGCCGAGCGATGCTCGGCAATGTCGATCAGATTGCCCGTCCGCCCCTTGTTCCAGACCTCGGGGTCGTACTCCGCCGGATCGAACCCGATTGTGATCACGACGTCGGCCTCTTTGAGCAGCCTGTCCCCGGGCTGGTTGCGGAAGATGCCCAGACTGCCGGCGTAGCAGTTGAAAAGATCTCGCGAAATGACTCCCGCCGCCTGATACGTGTTGACGACGGGGACCGGATAGCCGTTCAGCAGAGCACGCAGGGCCTTGGTCACATCGGGCTTGCTGGCGAACATGCCCGCGAAAATCACGGGTTGTCTGGCAGCGTTGATCAGCGCAGCTGCCTGTTCAATCGCGCCCGCTCCCGCCTCACCCGGCGCCGAAGAAGGCACTCGCGGAATCGGCACGGCCTCGACCGGGCTCATGAGCACGTCCTGGGGCAGGCTGATGAAGGTCGCGCCCAGCGGCGGCTGGATGCTGTGGCGGAACGCGTTCACGACCGCTTCGGGGATGACGTCGGAGTCGTAGATTTCGATGGATTCCTTGGTCACCGGTTTCATGACCAGTGCGTTTTCGAGGCTCTGGTGGGTCTTGATGTGGCGCAGTCCCCGCCGCACATTCCCGCCGAAGGCAACCATCGGATAGCCGTCGTACGTGGCGGTGGACAGACCGGTAACCAGGTTCGTTACGCCGGGGCCTGATGTGACAAGGCAGACGCCGGGAATACCGGTCAGGAGGCCGTACATGCCCGCCATGAAGGCAGCGTTCTGCTCGTGTCGGCACAGGATCAACCGCGGGCCGTGGTCCGCAAGCACATCGAAGATCGTATCCACCTTCGCGCCGGGAATTCCGAAGATGTACTTGACGCCCAGCGTTTCCAGGCACTGCACCAGCAATTCCGCACCGTTCTTGGCCTTGGCCATCACGCTTGTCTCCGTTGGTTTAATATGGTGACGAAACACCAATCGCGGCCCGGTAGGCAGGCCGGGCAGGCCGTCTCGTGGCGCAGGCCGGTTCGCGGTTCGGTTCGATCCGCTCAATCCGCCTGGGATTTCAGCTCAGTTTCCGGTGTAACTGCGAAGCAGGCTGTCAGCACATTCCGGTCCGCATCACGCTCGTAGGTGACTTCGCTGGACATCGACTTGACCAGGTAGATTCCCAGACCGCCCACCGGCCGACTCTCGGGGGCCAGTTCGAGGTCGGGAGTCGGGCGTTGCAGCGGATCAAACGGCGGACCGTGGTCGATCACCTGCACGCAGAACATGGCAGGCTCCTTGCGGAAGCAGACTACTTCAGAGTCGCCTTCACCGGAGCCGTATGCGTGCATTACGTGATTGACCAGCAACTCTTCCAGAACAATCTCGATCTTCAGCAGCAGTTGCGGTCCGACGCCCGCTGCGAACGCAGCCTGGCTGACGAAATCGCGGAAGGCGGCGAGCGACGGGAGCGTTGCCGGTAATTTCAGTCGTTCCACGGCGTCGCCTCGATCAGGTTGCCGCTGATGTGTCCAGCGAATCGATGATGCGGAACATTCCCAGGAATCCCGATATCTCAAAGACCTCGCGAACCACGCCGTGGGCGTTGGCCAGCGCGACCTTACCGCCGACTGTGCCGATCGCCTTGGCCACGCTCAGGATGCTGCGCAGGCCGGCGCTGCTAAGATACTCCAGATCTTTGAAGTCGAGGATCAATTCCCGTTCGCCCTGCTCAATCAGTTTCTTGCAGTGAGTGTCAAGCGTCGGAGCGGTGACGGCATCGAGACGCCCCGAAATACTTACGACCTGGGATGCGTCCAATCGCCGATTTTTGATTTCCATGAACTGAACCTTTCAAACAGTTTGCGGTTGCGGACAGCAGATGCCGACGCTTCGCGACGAACAAACCCGCGGGCAACGATCACCCTGCGGGCAACATGGGAACGTGCGGCGACTTTCCATGCCGCGGCGGAATTCCAATCGGAACTTATAGCTCATTGCGGCAGCGAAAGAAAAGGGCGTTGTTGCCGCTCGACCGCGAAACCGCTAAAGGAAGGGTACTGTCAACCGGAAAAACAGACTCAACGAGTACGAAACACGCTTCGCAGTCAATCGCCGAGCATCGCAGTCATGCCGTCGCGGAAGTCTCGCTGACCTGTAAACCAAGGGCCAGAGGCGGGTGGCCGCGACCAAGAATTTGATCAGGAGAAAGGACTATGTTTGCAGGACTGAGGGGCATCACGCGGGCAGCAGCCGTCTGCACGTTACTGATTCATGCGGCCTCCGGTGCCGAGCCGTCAACGCCCTGGCACACAATCCGGACCATTGCGGTCGACGACAGCGTCTGGCACTGGAATTGGGGCTCGTGGGATCAGGATAAGATCGTGACGTTCGGTGACTATCAATATACGGTGTATTGGGATGAAGACCGGGTCTTCGTTCTGGCCCGCCGCGACCTGCGTGACGATGCCGTCCAGACAATCCGCCTGCGGCAATTCAAATTGTCCAGCGACGACACGCACCGAAACACGTGCCTGGGTGTTTCCGCAAAGGACGGGCGGCTGCATCTGTCCTGGGATCACCACAACAATCCGTTGAATTACACGCGGAGCGTCGCGGGATTTCTCACGAACCCGCCCCCGCGGATTTCGGAAGAGGACATCGAGCCGCGGCAGTCCATCACGGCGGACTCAACGTCGACGTCGCGAGTGACCTATCCGCTTTTTCTGCATGACGCAAATGGCCAACTGTTTCTTTTCTTCCGGCTCGGAGTTTCGGGTGACGGCGAGAATCTGCTGTTTCGCTACGATTCGGCAACCGGAACCTGGGCCCGGGTTGGTCGGGTGTTCAGCGGTCGCGGCACCTACGCTCCGTGGCAAGGCGACAAATCCCGCAATGCCTACTTCCATGACGTGGTGTTCGACGCCCGGAACCGCCTGCATGTGACCTGGGTATACCGGGAGGCAGGGTCAACCTGGGCGAGCAACCACGATCTGCATTACGCGTACAGCGACGACGGAGGAAAGACGTGGTGCAACAACGCGGGGCAGAGGATAGGCGATATGGCGGCCGATGATCCGATTGAATTGGCGGACCCGGGCATCGTTGTGCGCGAGATACCGGTTTACTCCTGGGTTATGAACTCCGGATGCATGGCCATCGACTCCAAACAGAGACCGCACGTGGTGACCTTCAAGATCCCGTCGCCCAGGCGTCCGCTCAAGCTGGAGCACAATCCGCCCGCCGATATCGCGTCGACCCTGCGATTCGTCCACTACTGGCGCGACGACAGCGGTCAGTGGCTCGGGGGATCGCCAATCTCGGCAGGCATTGAATCCGGTCCGCCCGCGCGCGGGGATGTGGTGTTCGGTGCGAATGACACGCTGTATTACTACTATCAGCCGAAAGACGCAAAAGGCGGCTTTGTCTGTCTTCAGGCCAGTCCCGACGATCAATGGCAGAGTTGGAGAGCCTGCCCGCTGACCGGGCCCCAGATCTCCGGACTCGATGCCTCGAAGCACGACCGGAGCCGCTGGAGAGCGGATCACATCCTCTCGATCACGGCTCGATCGGGTGAGCAAGGATTCGCTATCGTGGATCTGAAACTGCCTTGAATCACCGCGTGGCTGCACGAGTTCCGGCTGGCGGAGGCTGTTCGGCACGGAGGGCGGACTCGGGAGACTCCGCGCGCCTCATTGAACAGCCCGCGATGGCACGTGCACACGCCGGCCAAGATCAAGAGAATCCAACGACTGCGTGGGGAACATAGTCTTCTTCCAGCGACGCGATATGTTCTGGCGTGAGTTTGACCGACAGGGCCGCACTTGCGTCCTCCAGGTGCTGGAGTTTCGTGACCCCGAGGATCGGTGCCGTGACGAAGGGTTTGGCCAGTATCCACGCCAGGGCCACCTGAGCCTGCGCGATGCCGAGTTCGCGGGCGACCAGGCCGGCTCGATCGACGATCTTCTGATCCGCATCTTCCGCCGCCGAGTAGAGCGTCCTGCCGAATTCGTCGGTTGCCGCACGCTCGGATACGGAGCGCCGTTCCCACGCCCTGGTGAGGCGGCCGCGCGCAAGCGGACTCCAAGGCAGCATGCCGATCCCCTCTGCCTGGCACAGGCCGACCATCTCCCGCTCTTCCTCGCGGTACAGCAGGTTGTAGTGGTTCTGCATCGAGACAAATCGCGTCCAGCCCCGCATTTCGGCCACGCAGAGCGCCTTGCAGAACTGCCACGCGAACATCGAAGAGGCGCCGACGTAACGGACTTTTCCGGCCTTTACGACATCGTGCAGCGCGTCGAGCGTCTCCTCGATCGGTGTCTCGTAGTCCCACCTGTGGATTTGGTACAGATCGACGTAGTCGGTGCCGAGTCGCCGGAGGCTGGCATCAAGCTCCGTGATGACAGCTTTGCGCGACAGCCCCATGCCATTCGGGTCCCTGCGCATGCGGTGATAAACCTTGGTCGCGATCACGACCTCGTCACGCGGAACCAGGTTCCGTATCGCGCGCCCCAGGATCTCTTCGCTGGTGCCGTCCGAATACGAGTTCGACGTGTCAAAGAAGTTGATTCCCAGCTCGATGGCCCGCCGGAAAAACGGTCGGCTCTGCTCCTCGTCGAGCGTCCAGGGATGCGTGCCCCGGTGCGGCACCCCGAAGCTCATGCATCCGAGGCACAACCGGGACACCTTCAGTCCTGTCCGGCCAAGTCTGACATATTCCATGTGGCTGCCTGAATCGTCGGTAACAGGTGATGCAGAAAACGAAAGTCACGCAGAACAGGAACGGCCGAGCGACCTGCCGCCGAATCGGAGAAGCGTCGCCGCACTGCCTGCAAACCTGGGCTTGTCCGGCCGGGGCGTCCGGACGAATATCTCAGCTTCCGGGGTGACTATTCGATGTCCGCGTTCGTATCGAAATGGCTCGCGTGAAATCGGATCATCATATGATTCACGATCGGTGTGTCATATGATGAAAACTGTGAGGAAAGTCGAAGGCGGGGTGCGCTGCGTTCGCATGCGCGGACACTCCCGAAACCGCTTTCAGAACACAACCACAAGCAGCAGCTGACTGTGAAGCCCGTTCGCCAGTCCCTCGGCTGAGGCGGACTCGTGGGCGAACTGAATTCCCGCCGTCTCGATGTAACTGGCCGCAAACGGGTCCACCAGCAGCCCAGTGACAAAGCTGACATCGATTGCAGGTGCCACAAACGCCTGCCCTCGGACCGACATCCCTTGGTCGTCCGTCAGCTCCGTGATTGCGGATAGCCCCATCTGCTCGAACGAAATCGGTTTCTCAACCAACCCCGCTTCCTCGATCGCCCGGAAGGCCTCAATCGAGTCGCTTTGTCCGATGTCACCAGCCGAGACAGATGACAAACCCCACGAGACAACTGCCAACAATGCCAGACTCCGGATCGCCAAGGATCGCATTGAAGTAGCCCCGTTTTAGAAGTGAACCAGAAGACTGTTGATTGGTCTGTCTGCGATTTGACCGGACACAGGCTCCCCTGAGCCTAAGATGGGAATCGGCCTCCGCGCATTTGCCTAATTAGTCCAGTTTGCTTATTGGCCGACAGATGACTTTAGCAGACCCAAGGCTAAAAACAAGGGTTTACCGCCGAGGGGGGGTTGAAGAGTGGAGTGGGGAGAACCCCGGATGCCCACCCGCCGGCCGGTCAACGAGGCCTGGGAAGTAGCCTCTGTTCTACCAGGGCGCCATAGAGTTCCAGAAAGGAACTGGCGTGAAAGGCAGCCAGAACTTCTTTCCGTCGAAGGTCGACGGTTCTCGGAGAAACGATCAGTGACTGGGCGATAGCCTTATTGGTCCGGCCCTCAAAAGCCATCTTCAGCACGGTTCGCTGTTCGGGGGTCAGAGCCTGGAGGGCATTGGCCAGTTGACTCTTGCGGTTTGCCTCTGCGCTTAACTCGCCGGATCTCACCAGCGCGCGGCCGACAGCGTCCCAGAGATCCTGCGGCCGACACGACTTTTCCAGGAAAGTGAAAGCGCCAGCCGACATCGCCTGCACAGCCATCGGCACGTCGGCGAACTCGGTGAAGATAATGACTGGAACGTGCGGTGCAGTTCGCCCCAGTTCAGCAAGAAGATCAAGACCCGACAGGCCGCCGGGTAGCCGCACTTCTATCACAATGCACCCCTGGCGGGGAAATGCGAAGTTCGTACGAAATTCCGGGCCGTTCGCGTGACTGAATATCTTGGACCGCAGGGGGCGGAGCAGTTCCAGCGCCGAGTTGATGATGCCGGGATGGTTATCGATCAGGTCGATTCGAGGCAGGTCAAATTCGGTTTGAGCCATAATCCGCGCCGCCAGGCGTATCTTGCGGTTGATACCGAACTGTTCATGGGGCCGCCGTTCGCCACCCCCACTGGCCTGTGGGGTACAGCCCGTTCCAGGGAAATTCGGAGGCCGTTCGAGCTATCAACTACACCGGATGTTAGGTGTATTACCCATTTTTTTGGCAGTCCGGCCGATAGAAATCCCCTCTGTAGGACTGTTTCGCGCAAATGCGCACAATTCTGCGTGAAGATTTGTCAAGCTACCTGATCGTTAAACTCGATCTATTCGACACGATCGTTAAAGTCGCCGGTGGAAAACAGCTATCACGAGGATCGGTTTTCGGCTGGCCAGATCGAGCGCAAATGAGCGATCGGCGTACGCGCGGGCACACTGCGGCTAGATGACGCAAATACCAGGACATGCGGCTCTTCCCAACAGGAATTAGCGATGGACATTCTCTTCGTGGGGATCGACTTTGGAACGATGAATACGGCCATCGTGGCTTCCAATGGCATGCGCACCGTTCAGCAGACGGTGGTTGGTTGGCCACGTGACTACGTGGCTCGGAAAAAGCTCGGGAAGGAGGTCCTATTTGGGGAGGAGGTGCAGCTGCACCGGCTCGCCCTGAACATTGTCCGTCCGTTCCACAAGGGTGCGCTCAAGTACGGGAGCGCGTCGAGTGGCGGTGCAGATCAGTCCGGGCTCGAGCGGAGTAAGCTGGCGGCCAAGTTGATTCTCGAGAATGCCATTCAGTCGGTTGATCCCCCGAGCGGGCACCAGATTCTGGGCGTGGTCGGCGTGCCTGCCGAGGCGAGCGTTCAGAACAAACAGCTGCTGCTGGAACTCGCCCGCGAGGTAATGGATGTCGCGGTCCTGGTGCCTGAGCCGTTTGCGGTCGGGTTCTGCCAGGACCAGGCGCAGAATGCACTCGTCGTGGACATCGGCGCCGGCACGATTGACCTTTGCCATCTCTACGGCGCCCTGCCGACCGAGCACGACCAGCTCACGATCGCCTACGGCGGCGACTATGTGGACGAAGATTTCATGAAACGCATGGCGGAAGCGGTCCCTCACGCTCGGCTTGCTCTGGGCGTGGCCAGATCGATCAAGGAGCGTCACGGTTTCGTGGGAACCGAACTTCATCCGGTTCCGGTCAGTCTGCCCACGCGTGGCGGGACACCTCAGATTGTGGACGTGTCCGTGCCGTTGCACGCTGCCTGTACGACGCTGGCAGATGCCGTGGTGGATGGTTTGCGCGAAATGCTGGATCGTCTGGATCCGGAGTTCCACAGCGAATTGCTCGCCCACATCCTGCTGGGCGGAGGCGGCAGTCAGCTGCGCGGGCTCGACGATTACATCGATTCCGCTCTGGAGTCCTACGGGCAAGTTGGTGTGACTCGGCTGCACGATTCGGCTTTTGCCGGGGCCACCGGCGCACTGCGGCTTGCGATGAGCATGCCGGAGGAGGATTGGAAGGCCGTGCAGCAGGCCGACCAGCGCAGCGGCTTTCGCCGTCGCGCTGCCTGACGCTGAATCAAGACATTGGCACGAGGACCGTTTTCTGCTCTCCCCCCCCTGGAATGAGCCACGTGCATGACCGCTTCATCAACTACTCCACGTAAGAAAATGCGACGAGTACCGGATTGGCTTGTGGCTATCGGACTGATGGCCCTGGCCCCGGCGTGCATCTACACGGCCGTATCGATCAACGAATCGATCACCGAGAACCAGCCGCTGGCCGCACGGGATTCGTCGCTCCAGAATTCCTTGGCGGCCGGGCAGGCTCATATCGGGGAAGGCCCTCCGAAATTGGCCGGGGTTCTCGCCGGAACAGGCTCGCCCATTGTGCCGCCTCCGGCCGCTGATACGGGTGAAGTAGCCGAGGGGGCGCCGGCAGACGCCGACACTCCGCCGAGGGACTTGCCTTTGGCATCTTCGGAGAGCCCCGTTCAGCCCGGCGAGCCATCGATGTTCTTGCCATTTGACGCCGACGCGCCCGGACTTTCCGCTCCGTGCCCGCCAGCGCTGAACGGTTCGCCCGATGATCCGTCTCAGCCGCTGTATCCGATCGGGCTGACTCAATCGCCGCCCGGCGAACAGGGCTCCAGTCAGATCGCGCCATTGCCGCCCGTGTCGGCGGGAGAGCAGCCTGAACTGAATGCGGTTGCTCAGTCCATGGTGCCGGCTCAGGCCGGTTCGCTTGACGGGCAATTCGAGTCAGCCGAGGATGAATCGAGTGAAAGTGAAGAGGAGTCCGGGGACGAGAGTGATTCGCCGGAATCAGTTCGCCTGGCTCAGGCTTCGTCGCCGGCAGGACCTCCGGCATCTGCGGGCGAGAGCGTTCCGGCAACTCCGAAACCGGCGACCGCTGCAGCTGCAACCCCAGCGAGCAACACGGATCAGGCCGGCGGTCCGCACAGTCGCGCCAAGCAGAACGTGCACGCAATTCTGGGGCATGCGTGGGGGCTTACCACCAGTATCATCAGCTCGGGCGTTTACGTGGGCGGCGAGCTCACTTTCCTGTCGCCGTTGCGTGAGCCTGAGCAGACGGTCGCTCTGACGGACTTGATCACCAAAGAGGGCTCCGCTCAGTCCAGCGACTCGGCACTGGGCGTAGGCTTCCGGTCGTGGCTCGGCATGACCGCCCAGGACCGGGGCGTGCGAGCTACCGTGTGGACGTTCGCCGCTGATGCCGTCCAGCTTTCCCCGCTGGTTCCGCAGTTGGGCGAGCCCACATTTTCCAGCCTTTACAGACTGGAAGCGCAGACGGTCGATCTCGAAATCACTCAGCGATTCCCGTTTTGCGGGCGGCAACTTGACACTTCGTTCGGAGCTCGCTACGCGCACATGGTCGGTCAGAGCAATACGGTGGGCTATGGCGACGTGGGCAATGGCGTGAGCCTGTACGGCATGGCCATGGCGGCCGACGAACTCGAGGGGGCGGGTTTCACGGCGTCGATTGGCGGCCGCTGGGATTTCTGCAGTTGCTGCGGACCATCCTGCCAGCCCGCTTCCACAGAGGCCGCAGGTACTGCGCAGGCTTCGCAAGAGTCCTGCTCGATGGTTCCCGGGTGGCTGATGGGGTGGGGGGCGTACTGGAACGTTCGAGGGTCGGCCATCTGGGCCGATTCGACCGTGTCCGTGCTGACCGACGCCAACGCCTCAGTGCAAGGGCCTGCCGCCGCAACGGCCTACACGCGGAACGAGGCCTACGCCTTCGATGACCGCGGCGGGATTCTGGGCATCGGCGAGGTTCAGGTGGGCGTCGAATATCGGCGCTGCCTGGCTTGTTTGCCGGCACAGTTCTTCTTCCGAACGGGTCTGGAATACCAGCGATGGAACATCGGAGACCTGTCAGGCAGTAGTTCTTCGAATGCGTATCTCATGGGGGGGGAGCCCATTTTTGGCGGACGTGTGGATGCGGTCGCTCAGGCTGACAACGGCCATCGCGACCTCTTCGGTGTTTCACTGGCCACTGGTCTGACCTTCTGACCGGATCACCGTTCGCAGTTCTCTAGCAGGAGTCTCGACCATGAGCTGCAATCCGCTCGCACGCACTCGACTTGTGCCCGCATCGCTGCTGGTACTGGCGTGTTTCGGCTGGGCATCTGCCTGTGCCGGAAGCGAGTTTCCGGAGTCAACTCAGGACATGTCCCAATCGCCGGCCGCGATCTACTCGCAGAGCGTTGTTCCGGCCAGCCTCGTGCAACCTCGCTCGAACGAAGACGAGTCGGCTTCACCAGTCCCGGCCGTGCGTCCCGGACACCTGATCGCGATCAAGGGAGCCGCGCTGGGATTCCTGCTGGCGACCTTCATGCTGCTCGCCGCCATGTTCCTCGGAGTCCGCGTGGCCTGGCCAAGTCGAGACAGCGACGCATCGGAAAACGAGTCGCGTCCTCCCGCGGATTCCGCCGGCATTCGCTCGGCCGATGGTCGAGACGACGATCGGGATGACGAGGAAGCACCCCCAAGGAAGCGTCGCCCCAGACGCCGACGAGTTCACGCGACGATCCCGTTGCGGACGGTCCGTCGCGTCGAGGTTCGCCCGGCGCTGTGTGAGCAGTACGCAGTCTACTCGGACGAGTACGAGATCGACGAGGAACTCGCTGAATACGACGAACTGCGGCCTCGCGTGCCCCTGCGGGTTGTGAGGCAGCGGAAACGTCCCAGGCGTGCCCGAGGAACTCCGCCGGAGCAGGGACGCACGGTCGCCGCCCGTCCGAAACGCGGACGGCGGAAGGACGTCGGCCGCGAAGAAGTCGTGGCCATGAAGAACGAAGCCATGCGAGGTGATGCAGCGGTCGCGGATTCCAGCGGTGCGGCCGACTGGGATACCGAAAACCAGGAAGTCGCCGTGCGTCCCGTCCGCGGTGACCGGCCGCAAGTCACGCAGCCGCCGACGGTTCGCGGTTCCACCAATAAGCCCGTAATGCGCGCCCCCGGAGCTTCGATCGCGTCTTCCTCGGAACCGGTCAGTTCGGCTTCGGGAAGCGTGTTTCAACAGATCGTCAGAGAGAACCTGCGGCTGCGCGAAGGCACGTGAGGAGGGTGGTCGGTAGGCGGTGGGCGGTGGGCGGTAGGCGGTGGGCGGTGGGCGGTAGGCAGAAGGGTGGCCGGAGCAGTTGATCCGGCGAAGAAGATCGAACAACCGGGTGGTTGGCTCATCTGCGTTTTTGCGACGAACCACTTGTTGAACGGGCGGCTGGCCGAACTGAGCGAGCGAGGTTCAGCGCGAGTCGGACGCAGCGAGGATTCGCGATTAACGCAGTAGTGCGTCGTGACATTTGGCCGATGCGAGCGGACGGAAAAACACAGGAGGCGGTGCCTGAACGGCTCACTCCTGAGTGAACTGCCAACGCACGGAATGCGCCGAACATGTGCGAATCTGGGTGAGAAGAAACGGATGATGGCCGGTCATTTTGCCGCTGGTCCCGCGTGCCGCGGATGTATCGCGGTCAACACGGGGCTCGCCGAGTCCGGCAAACTGCGACCGCATTGTCGGCGGCTGCAGTTGCCGATGGCAAAATCCGGTGGTTCGCCCTGGCATCGGTGGCGGGATATGGTTCTGGCCAGGCGGTGACGCAGTCGGGATATGCCGATCCTCGAGGACCGGGGCAACAAAACATGAGACAAAATTCGTATCCGCACGACACCATTCGAAGGCAGTCTCGCACTGCGTCGCAAGGAGCGTCCGTCATGGGACCGAACGAACTGAATAGCGACGGTCCGTCGTCACCGGCCTGGCGTGCCGCGGTGCCCTTGGTCGGATTGCTGCTCACCGTCACGGTGCTTGGAGGCGGGATTTACAGGTGTTGGGGGCCACCTCGCGCGCCAAATAGGGTGTCGAATCAAGCTCCGTCTCAATCGCGCGGGACGTTGCCCCAGGCCGCAGTTGGTCAAAGCAGAACGCTGCATCCTCAGCGGGATGCGGCGGCTCGTCAACACGCAGCGGCCCAATCGGATTTCGTTCAACCATGCGTCATGGACTATACGCTGGCTCGGTCGACGTCGAACGGCCGCATTACATGCAATGCGCACGGGATTGCCGGTGCGTTGTCGCGGCAACAGACAGCGAGGTTCAATAATGATCCGGGGCGGGGCGGTCAATGCGAGGGGCTGCCGGACAACGCGGTACGCTCGCTCTTGTTGGTCGCCGGTCCGGCAGTCGCGGTGACGAACCAGGCCGCTCCTGATGAGCCGCTCGCAGACCCCGAGTCGGAGAGCATTCACTCGGCCGCGGCGATGTACGAGGCACCGGTTGAGTCCGTACAGATGGGCGAAGCGCCTATCGTGCCAATGCAACCGGAGGCAGTGCGGATTGCGTTGTGGCCGGCGGAAGCGTCGGTGGCGAACAGTGGTCCGCCGCATGAAATTCCGCAAGTCGACGACCGTCCGTCAGCAGAGATTCAGCCCGTCGATTACCGGGAGTCCGCTCCTGCCGCCGAGTCGGTCAGGCCCGTGGTCACCACGACATCCACGACGCAGTCCGGCAGTCCCGGCGCGTCAGACTCCGGCAGTTCGGGCAACGGTTCGTCCGGCGACTCGACGACGCTCGGCGTGCCGCCGCCCAAGCCGCAGCCGCAGTTCCTGCGGCAGGATTCCGTACTCCTGGAACCGGGAGAGTACCAGTTTGAGGTTGGTGCGTTCTACTTGCTCAACAGCACCACCACCGTCGCCGCAGTGGTTCAGGAAGACAAGACGGCTTTTGGCGAACTGCGGCGCGTGCAGCGTCTGCTGGAGACGCCGCTGGAGTTCCGGGTGGGGGTGTCCGAATCCACGCAAGCCTTCGTCAACGTTCCCTTCGGCTGGTCGAATGGTCAGGTCTTTTTCGCCGGGGAGGCAGTATCGGACAACAAGGGCGGTATCGGTGACCTCAGCGCCGGTTTCACGCACCTCTTGCAGAAGGGCGATAACGACTGCTCCACGATATTGGCGAACCTGTCGTTCACAGCGCCGACCGGCGAGAGCACCTTTGCCAGTTCATTGGCCGTGCCCGGCACAGCTCTCGGCCAGGGATTCTGGAGTTTCAACGCGGGACTGACATTCATCCGGACTTTGGACCCCGTCGTGTTCTTTTCCAGTGTTGGCTATGTGTTTCGGACCGACGCCACGTACGACGATCAACACGTTACCGTCGATCCGGGAGACCTCGTCTTTTACCGCTTCGGCATGGGCTACGCGATCAATCCCAAGGTGACTGTCACAAGTGCCTTTTCGGGGAACTACATCAGCGAGGTCGGCATCAACGGTGTCGGCGTCAACGGCAGTGACCGCGAACCAATGCAGTTGCGCCTGGCGGCCACCATTGCCAAGGGGAAGAAGACGGATGGGTGCAAGAAAGTCAAATACGTCGAGCCCTACGTAACGTTCGGGCTGACGAAGTCAGCGCCCGATTGCATGTTCGGTACGAGTTGGACGTGGTGAACATTCGACGCCGCAAGACACAAGGCTCGACGTGATGAAGATCTGGATACCGGGAATTCCGCTCGCGATGCTGGTGCTGTTGTGCGCAGCAGGTCCGCCGGCCGCCGAGGCGCAGAGCGGGACTTCGGCCACTCGTCCGGCCGTTGGTCCTCCGAGTGTTCTGCAGCCCGCCCGGACGGCGGCGCCGACCTCGGCTGCACAGAATCCGCCGCAGGCAGTCGGTCCGGCAGCTCAGTCCGCAAGACCACAAAACGCCGCGCCGACTCGGAACGCGGCGCAAACCAGCAAGAAGAAGACACCGCCGCCCGAATCGCGAAACGATCCGCGGGTCCGGGCGACCAAAGCGCCGGTACGCGATTCGACACGCACGTTTGGAGTCAAACCGCTCAATGCGATGGAACTGCGCAATGCCGGCGTCGTGTTGCAGGAACGCGACTTTTCCTGCGGTGCCGCGGCGCTGGCCACGATGATGGTTTATCAATGGCACACTCAGGTAACGGAGACGCAGATTCTTGTGGCGCTGGTTCTGATGATGACTAAAGAGGAAATGCAGGACCGCATCAAGAACGGCCTCACCCTCACCGATCTGCGCCGCCTTTCGGCCAAACTCGGGTACCAGGCCGTCATGGGCAAGCTGACGATCGACAAGTTGCGTGAATCCAAAGTGCCCCTGATCGTCGGTATCACGGTCAACGAATTCAACCACTTCGTCATCTATCGGGGTATGGACGACGAGTACGTGTACATAGCGGATCCCGCGCGAGGCAAGGTCCGCGTTCCCATCGAGGAATTCGACAAGCAGTGGCAGCAGCACGCGGTGCTGGTCGTGCTCAAACGGGACGCAGATCTGACAAAGCCCTCGCCGTTGATGGCGACGGCAGAAGAAAGGTCCCTGGGAGTTGTTACCGACCAGGCTCTCCGTAGGCAATTGACGGGAGGAGGCAGCTCGTTCAGGTGAGCGGCAGTAACCAGTAGGCGGTAGGCGGCCAAGTGTCGCGGGTGGCTTGTCCACCCGCGGAGAAGTGAAGCCGGCGAACCGGGGAGGCCGCGGGCCGGCACGGATCAACACGAATACAGAGGGGCTGAGACAGTGGGACTGGAATCCGTAGGGTGTGTCAAGCTCGCCGATCCGCGGCTGCGATTCGGCGCAGGGATTCGGGCGAGCGCGGGCACACCAGCCGGAGGTCGGCAATGCGGCGCGGGTGGCTTGTCCACCCGCGGAGAAGTGAAGCCGGCGAACCGGGGAGGCCGCGGGCCGGCACGAGTACAGAGGGGCTGATACAGAAAGGGCTGACATCTGCAGGGTGCGTCACGCTCGCTGAGGTGCGGCTTGCCATGAGGAGGGAGGTCGCCCGGCGAGCACTGGCACGGTGGATTGTCGGAATCAAGTCTGCATCAGCTAACGGTCAATGAACTCTTGATGTGAGTGCCTGAAAGTCAATTCGAGGGAGGGTTGTCTTCGCCGGCGCGCGGTGCCGAGGTACCGTGCGGCCGGACGGCGTGCGGGTTGGAATTACGAACAGGGAGGTTTGGCCTGGGCTTCACCCGATTTCTGTCCGGCATTGGCTCTGAGACGGGGCCGGAGCTGGCTGCGGGTGTCGCGTCGGGAGGGGGATACCGGTGTGCTTTTGGGGGGTGGTCGGTAGGCATTCCGTCGCGTGTCGAGGGGGGGCCGCTTATGCGAGTCGTGAAGGGGGTTCTCGCTCGCCGATACGCGGTCTCTGAGAATGAGAGGAGAAAGAATGTACGTCACGCTTCCTGATCATTAGTTGCCGGATGCGCGTTGCACAGTTTTTCCAGGACAGTGCGCCAGGCGGCGTGCCTGCCAGCGTCCGGCGATGCGAAAGCCGCAGAATTCTGGTAGCCGAGCCATGCGCGTCGCGGGGTCAGATCGTTATGGTCCATTCGGAACAATTCGGAAGTCATTTTGCCTCTTACACGGCACGCGGGCAGACTGCGCCGAAATTGGCTCAGGAGACTTGAGTCATGATTGCAGCGAGATGGCGGGATCCGTTTTCAACACACATGGAATTGAAGTGGCCAAAGTCAGTTTTTCGAAAGGGAATGCCCATGCTGAGGCGTCGTAATTCGGCGATGTTTAGGGTGGCGGCCTTCGCCTTGGCGTGCTGCGTTCCTCTCAGCACGCTCATGGCCGGGCCATATCAAGGCAATTCAGGTCCGGCGGCCGGTCCCGGATGGTCCGGAAGCGCGGCTGAGGGTGTGGACGCCTCGGGTGGCACCATGCTGCCCGAGCGATTGCCGGCGGCCGAGGGAACTGCCCGGCCGGCGCCGCGGTGGACAGCGGTTCGCCGCAGTTCAACGACTCCGCCACTGGCGGCGGCGACGTCCATGCAAGCGACCGGCGGGACGCCTGCGGTTGCATCGGTGAGTTCTCATCCTCAGGAGACGACCTCAACGGTGGTGACCAACCCCAGGCGATTGGCTCGCTGGACCTCGGTATCAGAGAGTGGAGACGCATCTCCGGCAATCACGCCGCCGGCCACACCTGCGGTCAATGCAGAAACGGTCAGTGCCGATTCGGGGTCCGGCAACGGAATGGTCGAGGAGATTGCGCCGCCGGACAACGCGGCGGCGACTCCCGACGCTCCGAGTTCCAGCACGCCCGGGATGGAAACGCCTGTCGACGGAATGGAAATGGTGGACGGCGGTGCCTGCCATCTTGCTCCGCTGTGGTCGAATATGCACGGTTTCGCGTGCATGTGCTGCGCGTCGGGATTAGAGGCGGGAGTGGAGCTAACCTTGCTTGCGCCCGTGTGCGAGAGCTTTCCGGATGTGACGTTCACGAATCTCGCGACCGGGCAGAGTTGGGACACCGACGGCTCTTCGGGACTGGGGACCGGCGTGCGCACATGGCTTGGTTTTCAGAGTCCTAACGGCATCGGTGCGCGTGTTACGTACTGGACGATGGGCAGCATGGTGAATTGCCCGGATCCGGTTGTTCCCACTCCTCTGAAGCCGTTGTTGGAAGACAATTATTACTTAAACGCTCAGACCCTGGATGTCGAACTATTGCATAACTTCTGCTTCTGCGGGAGCGAACTCGAAATCGGACTCGGTGCCTGCTACGCAGCCATGCGGCGCAATTCGACCGCGCTGGGATACGGCGAAGTCGGCGATCCGTCGGCGATGACGTCGCTGTACGGGCTGGCCGCGGCCGCGGACGAGATCGAAGGCATGGGTGTCACGGCGTCGATCGGCGGGCGAGTGCCCGTGTGGCAGAAAATCTGCGATCCGTGTAACCCCAGCCCGCAGGCAACGTGCGGAATTTTCTGGAACGCTCGAGGGTCGGTCTTGTGGGCGGATACGTCTGCGTTCGTGCGGACCGAGGCACACGCCTACACCAAGTCATTGGGCGCTCCGGCGAGTGCGTTCTCGCGCGACACGGCGTTCGCATGCAGCGAAAACGATGCGATCGGGATTTTCGGCATGCAAATCGGTGTGGATTATCAGCGCTGCCTGACCTGCGTGCCGGCCAGGTTCTTCGCCCGGGCGGGGCTTGAATCGCAGTATTGGGGAACCGGATCCGTATCAGCGACGAGCGAAACGTATGCGTATCTGAAGGGTGCGCCTCCCCTGTTCGGCGGCCGCTCGGACGCCGCAGCCACGGCCCAGGCAGGCGACCTCGGTCTGCTCGGCGTCACCTTCGGACTTGGATTGACTTATTGAGAATGGCAGCGGGATCGAATCATTTTGAACCACGGCATTCGTGAAAACCGTCGGAGTACTCATGAAACGAGGATGTCGTTCACCTCCGGTGCAGCATACGAACCACCGGAAAGTCTGATGAAGCGAGATGACCTGTTCGCGTCATTTCGCGCACACATGGATGGCTGGTTTCTCACATCACGGAAGATTTGTAAGGAACGAATTACCATGACAAAGCAATCTCTCTTGGTCGCCCTGTTGGTCAGCGTGTTCTCGATTTCCGCCTCGGCAGCCGACAAGGCCGTCCCGAAGACGACCCTGAAGAAGGCCGGCTTGACCTCGATGAAGCCGATCAGCGACGAGAAGGGCACGCAGGTTCGAGGCCAGGGCGGCGCCGCGCTGACCATGGGCATGAGCTTCGTGTCGGGCATGTTGATCGACCCGAAGACCAAGAGCTACGTGTATGGAGTCGATGTGAACAACGCTCAGGCTTGCCTTGATACCTCGTGCATCATCGGGCTGATCGACCCGACGCACACGACCCAGTCCCAGATCCAGTTGGGCCTGGAAATCACGGATATTTTCAAGGGCGTGATCATCGGCGGCGCCGGTGGTGGTGCCACGGCGTTTGTTCACTAAACCGATGACCTCCCGGGAACGGAACGGTTTAAGTTCTTCCCGTCTGGAAAAGCAGCAACGCCGCGTTGCAGTCGCAACGCGGCGTTGTGATTTCTTGGTGACCCGTATTCCGCGGTTATCGGGCCGACCTTCCACTTCAGATGATTGCAAGGCAATCGGTCCGGTTCCGCGTTTCCATTCGGCAAACCGGACTGCCGGCCCGCTTACGCCCGCCGGTCAAAGAGATCGCAGCGATCTTCGCTCAGTTCGGGAATCTCAGTCCGGACAAACCGGAAAACCCTGGAAACCCGGCGAAGCCAATGCCGCCGGCCAGGCCCGTAAGCGAACCGGAAAATACCGTGTTGTTGGACTCGACAATGATCGACAATCTGATCGCCGAGCCCTGTGCCGACGAGACCCGCGGCACGGTGTCCCATAACTCGCCGCTCGTCACTCCCCCCGAAAACTGGATGTTCGTGCCTACCACGTGGCTGCCCGTCGCCGGATCAATCAGCATGCCGGATACGAAGCTCATCCCGCTCGTGCCCGTCAGGTAGGCCTGGCCGCGGACAGTCTGGCCTTGCTCATCCGACATTTGTTGCAGTCCGCCCAGTCCCGCCTGATCCAGCACGGATGGCTGCTTGGCTTCCACCGCTGCCGCACACCACGTGAGAGCACTCAGCATCGTTAGGCCGGAAATCATCAAAGATCGCATTGCTCGTCCCCCTTTGGCGTCAGGCCACGGTGAATACGCCGGAGCATGACGGTTATGCATGTTTGTTTACGCGCTAAACACTCACTATTGTCATGCCGTGCAGTTCGATTCGCGATGGACTGGACTCGTGACGCCCCCCGCTTCACGGTCTGGTTCCTTCGCTGTCCTGCCATAACGAAAGCAAACTTGCCATCCCCGCGGCGATGCGGAGATGGCAAGTGCACCAAGACGATGAGAACGGTGATTGCCCCGAGCTTACGGGAGCGGCGTGACGAACGCGCCGAGCAGACCTGCGAGATTCGGGACGGGGATCCCGGCACCGGCCCAGTTGACGCCGAGCGAAATGGAGTCCAGGCTGGCCGTGAACGTGCTGTTGTTCGTGGTAATGCTCACCGCGAACCCCTGGATGCCTGCCAGCGTTTCAAACTGAACAGCCGACGTTTCGCCCACACCGGCGTTCTCGTCGCTGCCGCTGTTGAAGTGAACCGAATCCAGGTTGAAACGGCTGCCCGAACCCTGGTCGTAGATGATCCCGGCGATCGAGCTGAGCCCCGTGCCGACCACTTCGCTGCTCATGCCGCGAACCTGTGTTCCGGCCTCGTCGCTCATGACCTGCATTCCCGCCAGGCCGGCGCTCCGCAGAGCGTCATCGGCCGAAGCCAACACGCCACTCACCAGTACCAATGCCACCGCGCATGCCAACGTACGCATTGCACCAACTCCTAAGAGGTTAAGAATTACCTGGATAAGACATTTTACCCAGGTTTCAGATTACCCCTCTGTTATAACTGCGAAGCGGGGCTCGTCAATGTTTTTGGGACCTCAGTACCATGGAAAAAGTGACTACTAGCGGTCCCGTGGGGGATTTCGTAGTTACTCTGGGTGGTCTTTCGGCGAGGTGGTCGTACGCTAGCTCAGTTACAATATCAAATACGATTGGAGATCCGAACGAGCGCGAGCGGATTCGCCGGGGAATTGTCTGGAAAAGCAGCAACGCCACGCCGCAGGTGCGACGTGGCGTCGGGTAATTGTCAAATCTTGCTCAGTTCAGTTATTGAAGTCGAATGAGAATCCCGGGAAACCGGCAAAGCCGAGGCCGCCGGCGATTCCCCCCAGCGAACCGCTGAACAGGGTATTGTTGGATTCGACGGTCATCTCCAGACCCAGGTGCGAAGTCTGCGAGGAAACAACGTTCGTGAAGTTGGTCCAGGACTCGCCTTCCTCGACGCTTCCCGAGTATTGAACGCTTGTGCCCTGGATGTGGCTGGCTGAAACCGGGTCGATCAGCATGCCCGTGATGAAGCTCATCCCGCTGGTGCCTGCCAGATATCCTTGGCCCCGGACGGCCTCGCCCTGGCTGTCGGTCATCTGAGTCATGCTGCTCAGACCGGCCAATTCCAGCGCCGAAGGCTGTTTGGCCTCGGTCGCCGTCGCGCACCATGAAAGAACTCCCAGCAGTGCCAGACCGGAAATTGTCAAAGATCTCATCGCTCAGTCTCCCTCTACGGCGTCATGCAGTAGCTGACTTAGCCCATCATGACCCGGTAAATCGTGCTTACCCTGGTAATCAAGATCACTAACCCGACGTCAATTCCTTACGGCGACAGGCGGAACATTCGTCGCAGTTCCCAGAAGCCTGATAATCCCTTTTTTCGCCGTGCTTCGATCGCTAAATCAAACATGCCACCCCCGCCTTGCGGTGCGGGGGTGGCATGTCGTTGTTCGTTCAAGTGTAGCTTCAGGCTCACGGGGTCGTGTCAACGAACGCACCCAACAGACCGCTCAGGCTCGGAACTTGAATCCCGGCGCCCGACCAGTTGATACCGAGAGCAATCGAGTCGAGGCTGGCGGTGAACGCGCCATTGTTCGACGTGATCGCAACCTCGAAGCCCTGAATGCCAGCCAGCGTTTCAAACTGTGTTGCGGAGGTTTCGCCCAAACCGGCGTTCTCGTCGCTGCCGCTGTTGAAGTGGATCGAATCTACGTTGAAGCGGCTTCCCGAGGCCGAATCGTAGATGATCCCGGAAATCGAGCTCAGGCCCGTGCCGACGACTTCGCTGCTCAGACCGCGAACCTGCGTTCCCGCGTCATCGCTCATGACCTGCATGCCAGCCAAGCCGGCGCTCTGGAGAGCGTCATTAGCCGAAGCCATAGCCCCACAAACCAAAACCAACGCCATCACGCATGCCACCTTACGCATTGCACCAACTCCGAAAAAGTGAGATGTTTCCCGGGTACCCCATGTTACCCAGTCTGCTTATTTACAATTATATAGCCGCACTTTCAGGTGGTGTCAAATTGGCGCGACACTCGTGCAGGCCATCTGTTAGGCGAAGTGCTAGCAAACAGTAGACTTACGTATAACTAGATTTTCTGGGAAGTTTCTTGGGAGCAATCCTCAACCATCCCCTCATTGGTACTAATTGCTGAGGTTGTACAAAGTTCCCCATCGAAAATATCTAGCTCGATATTAGCTCGTGTGGGTGGTTTGTTTCGGAGTGGTGAGTGAGATTGGAGTCGCGTTTCGTGGCGATAATTCTTGATTTAATTGAACTTACGGGAATTCATGGTTATTCCGAAATTCCCAATGGATGAGTTGTCGGGCCCGTGCCGGTTATACTGGCACCCATCCTTTGCGATCCACATAGCGTGGGTGAAAATACTTATGCGGGTTTCTCATGTTCGGGGCTTCTTCCGGATGGTGCCGGGGGAGGCGA
>CAIPEB010000330.1 GCA_903863885.1 uncultured Planctomycetaceae bacterium
GCCACGCTCCTGGATGATCATCGCGGCCTGCTTGTCGGCGTGGCGTTTGGCGGTTCGGCGGCTGGGGCGTACTGGGCGCATCTACAGCAACTCCCTCTGTCGCGGCTTGGCGGGCTCAAGCAGCGGGAAGCGGTTTAGCTCGGCCTTGCAGCGGGCCACGGCGATGTCGAAGTATTTGGGATCGATCTCGATGCCGATGAACCTCCGGCCGGTGCGGATGCAGGCAACGCCGGTTGTGCCGCTGCCCATGAAAGGGTCGGCAATTGTTCTTGCCTTGACTGCCTCGATTACTCGCAACGGAAGGTCAACCGGAAACGGCGCAGGATGCTCATTCCGTTCTGGCGACATACTCCATACGTCGCCAAGACCTGACACCTCTTTCGACTTCAATCGAAACAGATCGCGTGCAAGAACCATGATCCATTCGTGCGTCGGAACGAACGCGGTTGGGTTGAAGTTCATTCCTCCCGGCCTCGCCCAAACGATAATTTGTCGAAGGATCACGCTTGGCGGGATGAGTTCCATTGGCGTCCAAAGTTTCGCGCCGATTACGCGCGGCTTGTGGTTGTAGAAAATTGCGCCGTCACCGGGCAGAATGTCCCACATTGCCTTGATAACAGCCTGTTGCCATGCCACGTATTCAGCCCACGGCATCGCGTCTACGTGCATCCCGTACTGAATACCGTTCGACGCATCGGAGCCGTTCCGCCATTTACTGTGACCTCCTGATCCGTCTCCTGGTTTCCAGTGGCCCAACTTCTCCCACGGACGGCCTCCAAGGTTATATGGCGGAGACGTCACCACGGCGTCAATCCCGCTCAGCGTCGGCAGCACTTCCAGGCAGTCCCCCAGGATCAGCCGCACGCTGCCGTCCTCGCTGGACCACTCGGGAAAGCCGCTCGGGCCGATGGGGTAAGTGGTCATTGGTCGCACACCTTCCCGACTTCCTCGTCGTCGTGCTCACCAGGATCGGGCAGTCCGAGTCGCAATCTCAGCGGAACGACTGGGACCTGCCAGCGGGTGCGGCCAGTCCAGACCGTCCGGGACCGGCGTGTGGACGGCGTCCAGTCGCGGCGAATTCGGGCCAACCGTCGTTCGATTTCGCGTTCGGTAATCATCGTTTCATCCTCCGAATCTGGTACCACGAAATGATAAGCCCCTGGCCGATCACCAACCCGATTGCGGCCAGCAGGGCTACGATAGTCTCCGTCATTGCAGGGTCTCCAGTTCGCGTGCGGCGCCACGATCGCACGCTTCGGCGGCCCGGCGCCAGACTTGGCCTTCCAGGATCTGGGCGTTGGCTTCGAGTTCGGCGGCGTGCCGTCGCAACCGCTCGGCCTCGCGGAGGTACTCGTCGACCGCGTGGCGACGGCAGGCCCGCACTTCCGCAATCATCCGGTCAAACTCTGCTTCGGTCATCTCGTCGCTCCCAACCCCGCCGCCCTCCGGGCTCGTCCCCATCTCATAGCCGCGCTGCGCGTGGTCCATGCCCTGACCGCGTCCGGCTCCCCTGCGGGGTGTTGTTGGTTGCTGCGTCCTTGCGATGCCGCTCCTTGCGGCTCCTCGGGAATCCTGTTGGCCCTGGGTGGGCCGTTGTCGTAGTTTATGCCAGAACGCGTAAATGGGTCAACAAAAAAACCGGAAAAGTTTTCCGGTTTTTTGTCGGGCGGTGACTTGGCCTACTTGGTCGCGGC
>CAIPEB010000331.1 GCA_903863885.1 uncultured Planctomycetaceae bacterium
CGCGCCGGCCGCGGCCAGCGACCACACCCAGGACCTCGATGCGAGCGACGTCGAGATGCTGACCAGCGGATCCAGAATCAAGAATACCTCCGCCGCTATGTGCTCCTTGCTTGACAGCGAATCGGCATAATGCGAGGGCCACTGGCCGGGCCTGCGATCCGAGAGCGACCACGGCCCGACGCTCGAAGCGATCGCATCCACCTGCTCGCGTCCCGGCTTCGCGGCCAGTTGAAGCTCGAGTCGGGGCGGAACAAACGACTTGACTTCGAACTCTCCGAGATATCCGTCGCCGCCGAGACTCGGATCGCTCGCGTGCAACCGCATTCCGGAAGCAAATCGCACGTCGGTTGCCGTTTCGTTGGCCAGCGCGACCTGCCCCTGTTCGGCATCGACCTTCACTGGCAGCCAGTTCTGCCAGGTGCGAGGCGGTCGTGCCGTGTACGGCCAGCACACATAACAAAAGAGCCCGAAAAATGCGATGAAGCAGAGGCCTTGAATGATGCGACGCGCGGGCGAGGCAGCCCACGTCGGCCCGGCGGCCCTGAAAACGCTCCGCAGGATTCCCTGCTTATCTCGTCTGTTGGAAACAGGTGCGTACCAGTTGCAGCGCATGTGCGTCCCGGGCGAGTGCCTTTTCCGTCGTTGCTCTTCTGCGTGAACCGCAATCGAAACTGCGGTTCACTGCGTCATTTCAGCGAACTGGCCAGAGCCTTGGCCGTCGCGTTTACTATCGCTTCCGAAGTGATCGTTGCGCTGGTTGTGGTATCAACTCCCTTGACGCCTTGTCGTTCAATGATCTTCTGTGGCGTCTCAATCATTGCACCGTAATACTGCTTTTCTTTGTGCTGGATCACTTTCACTGAGCCAATGCGGCCTGACCGCAAGACCACCTCCACTTGAATGTCGCCTCCGTAGCCGGGCGCGGAGGCGCGATAGGTACCGTCGGGAATCTTCTTCAACTCCAGGCGGTCGAAAATGCGAATCCCCTCGATGTTCGCTTGCGCGCGCGTATGGCTCCGCTTGATTCGATTGATCTCTCCTTCTTTGCCTCGCGGCTCGATCTTCAGGACTTTCTCATAGTACCGGACTGCCTGATCGTAGTCGCCTTCAATGCGGCACGCGTCTCCGGCGTAGAGATATGCCTGATCCGCCATTCCCGACTTCGCCGCCGATTCGGCCCACTGCAGCGCCAAACGCGTCTCGCCCATATCCGCCACGAGTTTGACGGTCGAGAAGTAGACATCCTTTTTCCGCTGCAGAAAATCCATCGCCATGGGCTTGCTGCCCAGCCTCCAGTAACACTCGGCGAGATGAATGCCTTCGGGGCCCGGTGTGCTGGCATCGACGCCCGCCTGTCGCCACCAGAACGCGGCGCGGGCAAAGTCCCGCAGCAGCAGGAAGTAGAGATTTCCCAGTTCCTTCATGTCGCGTACGCATTTGACGCGATCGTTCTTGTGCTGCTCAAGCAGAAAATGAACGAACCGCGTCCCCTCATGCCACTTGCTCGGATTCGGTTTGATGATGTCCCAGAGATACTGCCCCACATTCTTCTGAGCATTCCACTCGCCTCCCGGTTTCTCGGGCCAGGTCAAGTCAAGCGTCTGAGGATAATTCAGGGGCGTCGAACTCCACCAATCGGGAGTGGTCCGCCCCAGTTCGTTGATCAGACGGTTGATTTCGGCCGGAGTTCTCTGCTCCGCATCGGTCAGTGCGCGGTTCTCCGGCCGTTTGTCCGGCGACGCATCCGCGCCCGGATTGCCCGGGGGCGATTTCGCCGCATCCGGCGCGTCGTTGATCGTGGTGCGTTTGCTGCCGGAAGTGACGGACCGTATCCGGCTGAGCGGGATCTTCCGGGTCGACGAATACTGTCCCACCTGAGTCTCGATCGTCAGGTTCGTTTCGTCTCTGTCGACGATCCGCCCTTTCAACTGCGTTCCTGTCAACATTTCGATCGTAACCATCGCGTCCGACGGCGCGAGCGGATCAGCAGCGTCCGACGAGGGAACTGACGACCCGGTCATTTGTTTAAGGAACGCCTGGTCCGCCTCGCTCAATCGCGCCAGCGGTACCGACACCAACTCGCCGCCGGACTTCTTCAGACGCACAACCCCACCGACGACATCGACGAATTCAGCTTCGGTCTTATAGGAGCCTGACTTGTCTGTCCAGGTTCTCATCTGCGCGACCGCGACGTCGGATCCGAGCATCAATTGGAGCGAGCCCGCCAGCAGGACCATTGTTCGGAGGCGAACCGCGTTAGTGGCAATGCATCGATCGAGTGATCGGCTTTCAGTTGCCCGGATTTGCATCGTCGAGATCTCGGGTATCGTGGCGATGTTGTGGCGAGCACGAAGGCGTCCGTCATCCTTCGTTCCGCCGACCGCCGTAAACGCTGCATACATCAGGATACGCACATTCGAACGCAGGCTGCGTCATTATTGTGGCCGCCAAAGCGACGGGTCAAGATTCGTGCGAGGTCGGCTCGAACAGCGGACACTCAGAGCGGAACGGACGGAGCCCAATCGTGCCGATTCGGCCCGCGACTGCCAATACGCCGACCGCCAGTCGAGTTACCTCGCATGGTGCAATTAACCGAAGCCAGTCGAGCGTGCCGAGGGGGATATCGCATGAATGGTCGCCACCCGTGTGCGGCTCCCCTGGCCCTTCCCCGCCGCGCACATTGGATTCTGGACTCCGAGGCGTTTCATTTGCCCGGAATAGTTCTTCGTCCTGTTGTTTAAGGGCAAGCAAGGAAATGCCCGATGCCGATAACATACGGTTGGAGCGATGTTGAGCGACCAGGGCTCGCTCCGACGACGGAATCCCGCGCATCCGTAACCAACCGACTCGCGGGTTAAGAAATCAGCCAAGGCGAACGCAGCCTTGGCTTTTTTTTGAATTCAGTTCCGCAGTGGTTGCCATTGAGCTGCGGATCTCTGCAGTTTTGATGCGAGGTAAGGCCGTGCGGTTCGTCGCATTCATGGCGATGCTGGTGATCTACAGCCTCGCGTTCTTCCAGCGCACGGCAGTTCCGGGCACGATTTTCGACGAACTGCAGCACGATTTTTCCCTGAGCGCCTCGGCGGTCACGGCTCTGGGGTCCTTGTTCATCTATATCTACGCGGCCATGCAGCTGGTCGTGGGAATCGTGGCGGACCGATACGGCGGGCGTCGCGCCCTGCTATTCGGCGGTTCGGTCATGTGCGTGGGCGCTGCGATGTTCCCGGCAGCACAGACGGCGAGCGTGTTGCTTGCCAGCCGGCTGCTCATCGGGTTCGGAACAAGCTTCGTATACCTCAGCGTCGTGAAGGAAGTGGACACGCTGTTCGCATCGCGCCACTTTGCCAGTCTTCTTGGCCTGGTGCTGCTGGCCAGCTACATGGGAAACATCGCGGCCACCCTGCCCTTTGAGCGGGCTGTGCACGCTTTCGGCTGGCGGCAGTCGATGGCAGTTGTGGCCGGAGTATCGATAATCGCAGTGGCCGTCGCCTATTTCGTGCTCCGGCAGCTGAAACACGATGCCCCGCGCAGCGGCGAAATCCCCGTTCAACTGCTCTGGGACGTTTTGCTCAATCGCCGCAACCGGGCATTGCTCGTTTGCGGCATGATCAATTTCCCTGTCACCTTCGTGGTTCAGGCAGTGCTCGGCAAGAAATTTCTGCAGGACGTGGTCGGATTGAGTTCGGCAGGCGCCGCGACGTTTGTGCTGGTCATGGCCTGCTTCTGCGGAATGGCGGCCGTGTCCGGCGGACCGGCCCTGAAACTGACCGGCCAGCGTCGCAAGCCGGTGATCATCGGCGCGGCTTCGATGATCCTGGGATCCACGCTGCTGCTGCTCTTTGCAGCGCTGGTCGACGCGCCGCAGTGGGTATTCCTGGTCAGCTACGTGCTGCTTGCCATTTCGATGGTGAGCAGTCCGTCCACGTCGGCGACGATGAAAGAGGTCAACCGTCCGGACGCTGTCGCTGTAACCATCTCGGTGCTCAATACGGCAACCTACCTGGGCGTCGGCATTCTCGGCAGTGCCACGGGGCTGATACTCGATGCCTTCGGCAAAGCGGTCGAAACGACCGGCGATCGGATCATCTACCCTCGGACGGCCTACATCACGCTTTTCGCCTGTCTGGCTGGCCTGGCGCTGGTATCCCTGCTGCTCAGCATCTTCCGCGTTCCGGAAACACACGGGCGTCCGGTGACTCTTGAGGAGTTCGAGCGCGAGTTTGCTTGAACGCGCAGCAAGATTGCAGCACCGGATTCCCACCGATTCCCCGCGAGTCCGCACCCTTGAGCCATTTCGACTCTCTGACTCGTTGCGGGCCGGCGTCATTTCAACCTTGGCCGCATGGATCGCGCGTGCGATACACATTAGGCTGTAGGGCATCCGGTCGAGTCGGGCGTTCGGTCATTCCGCAGTGGGTTCACGAACGCATCGCCGGCCAGTTCCACCGCATCGATGATCGGGCGCACATCAGGAGGTCACCATGGGCGAGTCTTTTCGTCGTTTGAATCGGCGCCGTTTCCTGGGCAGCGCGGTTTGCGGTGCCATGGCGCCCGCGGTTATTCAAGGCTTAGCGGCGCGAGGCGCCGAAAAGAGCCCGCCAAGCGAACGGGTGACGGCGGCGCTGATCGGCTGCGGTGGTCGCGGCACGGACCTGCTGGCGATCCACAATGATCCACGCTGTTCGATCGCAGCCGTGTGTGACGTGGACCAACAGCGCCTTGCCGCAGCCAAGACACGCATCGGCGGCGGCGATACGTATCAGGACTTTCGCCGCATCCTCGACCGGCCGGATATCGACGCCGTCCTGATCGCCACGCCCGATCACTGGCACGCAGCGATCACCACGATGGCTTGCGAAGCGGGCAAGGACGTTTACTGCGAGAAACCGCTGTGCCGCACGATCGACGAGGGCAGGAAGATGATTGCGGCAGCGCGGAGGTACGACCGCGTCGTCCAGATGGGCACTCAGTATCGATCGATTGCGAAAAGCCGGCAGGCATGCGAGTGGGTCCGCAACGGCCGGTTCGGAAAAGTGAACACCGTCAAGCTCACGCATCCAGCAAACCGGATTCAGGCCCGAGAACCATCGCGCCAACCGCCGCCGGAACTGGACTGGAACCTGTGGCTTGGGCCTGCGCCCTGGTCGCCGTATCACCCGGCTCGCTGCCATTTCACCTACCGCTATTTCATGGACTACGGGGGCGGCGCGCTGGCTGACAACGGCGTCCACATGTTCAGCGTGGTGTCCTGGGCCATGGGCGCCGATCAGACCGGTCCGACTCGAATCACTGCGACGGGCCGACAGGCAGCCGACAACCTGTTTGACGTGCCGGTCGAAATGAGCGTGCGGCTGGAGTTCTCCGACCCGGCTTTCGTCTTGCAGTGGGAACAGGGCGAAGGCCGCAACCTGAATCTCGAATTCGTGGGTGAAAAGGCCACGCTGACCGGATTCTGGGATTTTCAAGTCACGGCCGGGCAGGCGGATCTGTCTCCGACGCAACCGCAGGAGTTTCACTTGCCGGTGAGCGACAATCACTCGGGCAACTGGCTGGAGTGTATCGCAACACGACGCCGTCCGATCATGGACGTCGAGACCGGACACCGCGTCACCTGCTGGAGTCATCTGGGAAACATAGCTTATCTGTTGAAACGGGAACTGCGCTGGGATCCGGTCGCGGAACAGTTCATCGGCGATGACGAAGCCAATCGTCTGCTCAGCGTAGCGTATCGCGAACCCTGGCGAGTCTGAGCGGGCGGGGCAAGCTGCCAGATGCCGGCAGCCCAGAAAACGCTTGAACCCAGACTCCCGACTCGCAAGAGTTACCCCGAATGAAGTGGCTCTTCCTTGCCTCCGTCGTCATGTTCGTCGGGGCACTCGTTATCGTGCCGCTGATCGTCATTCGCTTGCCGGCTGATTACTTCGCCGGCAAACGGCGGGAACCGTCCGCGATTTGGGGCAGCCATCCTGTGTTGCGTTGGTTGTTCTGGGGAACCAAGACGGCGTTAGGTGTTGTGCTCATCCTGGCCGGCATCACCATGCTCGTGCTTCCCGGCCAGGGGATACTCACGATCCTCATTGGCTTGACACTGCTGGAGTTTCCCGGGAAGTACCGCCTGGAGCGGTGGATCGTGCAACGTCGACCGCTGATTCTGGCGATCAATCGCCTGCGGGCGAGGTCGGGCCGGCCACCTCTTCAATTGAATTCCGCATCGGCCGATTCGGCGAGCGACACCACGGCCGATAACTCATCTCGCGGACCTTGTGAGTAGCCAGCAGCGATGGCTCGGGTTGTTGCGAAAGTCCGGCGGCACGGTCTGGCGGGTGATCTCGCGGACAGTCGCCAGCGATGCGACCGAATCGTGCAGCCGGAATCCCCGCAGGTTGGTGGAAAAATAAACTCGACCCAGATGCGTCATCTGGCGCATCAGCAGTTCCAGCAACTCGAGATGATCGCGCTGCACGTCCCAGGCGATCGGCGTCCTCTTGCTCCGGGAGAAGGTCGGCGGATCGACCACCGCCAGGTCAAATGGCTCGCCATGCCGCTTTGCCCGGAAGTGGAGATATGCGGTCGCGTCGTCTCGAACGAACTCGTGGACAGCGCCGCCAAGTCCGTTCAGCCGCATATTCTCTCTGGCCCAATCCAGATAGGTGTTCGACAAATCGACGGTGGTCGTCGATTCGGCGCCGCCCGCTGCGGCGTAGACGGAGAATGCGCCGGTGTAGCCGAAAAGATTGAGAAACCGCTTGCCTTGCGATTGTTCCCGAATCATGCCCCGTGTTTGCCGATGATCCAGGAAAAGCCCGGTATCAAGATAGTCCGACAAGTTCACGCGGAAGGTCAAGCCGGATTCCTGAACATTGAAGCACTGCCCGACCGAGTCCTGTCGTGAGTACTGCTGCCGCCCCGGCATGCGTTCGCGGCGTTTGACGAAAACTGACGTCATCGGAACGTCAAGTGCGTCGGCAGCCGTTGCGATCATGAATTCGATCCACCGCGACTGGCTCGGCCGCGGTCGCCCGGTCGTCTTTGCGAACTCGGCCACATGCAATCGCCCCTCGTACCAGTCGATTGCCAGAGGGATATTGGAGATATCTCGATCATAGAGACGGTAGCACGAAATATCCTGGCGTCTGGCCCACTTGTGCCAGTGTCGAGCCATGCGGACCAGGCGGTGACGGAACGCTTCCCCCTGTTCCAGCCAAGAGGGAGGAATCGCGGCTCCCTCCTCCAAACCGCCGGAGTCATCCAGCCCGTCGCATTTTTCCATTCCGTCGGTTTCGCCGCGGTCTTCCCGCTCGCCTTGGTTCTCCTGCACGATGCGAATATCTCGCTCGCGGCGACGTGATGGACCGGGCCGTTTTCCGTGCTTGTTTTCCATGAAATTCGCGGCGTCATCGGCCCGTGCCGACCGTGACAGGCCATTTTTCCTTACCTGCCGCCTACTTGGTCTTTTCCGAAGTTGCGGTAATATAACCTGACGATCTTCGCGAGGCCCTTAGTCTCTGCGGAGCAATTCATGACCAGTTCACAGGCCATTCGCCGAGTCTTGCGGTCGCTGGCGTCACTATGGCCGATCTCTGTCCCGTTGGACAGGCTCCTATTCGGCTCAATTTCTCACAAAAGGAGACAGCCCTTGCGTACTCGATTGTCGCAGTTCACCGCTGCATTCGTAACCCTGTCGCTGCTGTTTGTGGTGCACTCCATGGCGAACGCCGCCGAACCGACGCCGAGTGGAAATGGCACCGGCAAAGAGCAGGCAGTGAAGCAGGTGTGCGAGAAGCTCGTTGCCGCGTTCAACGCGGGGGACGCTGCCGCCGCAACGGCCCTGTTCGTAGCCGACGGAGAACTGACCGATGACGCTGGCAATGTACATAAGGGCAAGGAGGCCATTGAGGCCCTGCTGAAGAAATTCTTCGAGAGTTTCCCGGGAGCCCAGTTGGCGGTCGACGCGGAAAAGATCCGGGTTATCGGCTCGTCGATGGCCGTCCAGGAAGGGGTGCAGGTTATTTCCACCAAGGACGGAACGAACCACTCGATCAACGCATTCACTGCGGTACTGAGTCAGCAAGGGGACACCTGGAACTACATGACCGTGCAGCAGTTTCCGGAGGAAGAGGCCGTGACGCCGCACGACGAGCTGATGCAACTCGAATGGCTGGTCGGCAGTTGGCTGAGCGAAGACTCGGATGCGCTGGTGTCATTCAATTGCAAGTGGTCGGAGGACGGGAATTATCTGCTTGTGGACTACGATTCGCGCGTTCGAGGCGAATCGGCGATCAAGTCCACGCAGCGAATCGGATGGGATCCGGTCACGAAGCGAGTGCGGTCGTGGACCTTTGACTCGGATGGCGGCTTCGGCGAGGCCGTGTGGACTCGGGTGGACCAGGCTTGGATGATCAAGTCGACCTTGACCGTGCCCGACGGATCGACCGGTTCGGCGACGATTGTGATTCAGCCTCTCGGCGACGACAAGTACTCGATGAAGGGCCTGGATCGAATCCTCGGCGAAGAGGCGCGACCGGACTACGAAATCACGGTCGTCCGCAAACCGCCGGAACCGAAAAACTGAGGCTGCCCGAACAACGAGAGAATGGAGGAATTCTTCATGAAAAAAAATCCACGTTGGATCATCTCGGCGGTCGTGGCGGCACTTGTTGTCGGCCTGCTTGCCGATGCCAGACTTTTTGCTCAACGTCGCGGCGGTGGAGGAGGCGGTGGTGGTGGGGCAAGACGCTCTGGAGGCGGAGGCGGAGGCGGTCACGCGTCTCGACCGTCTCTTTCCAGTGCCAGTCCGCGTCCGTCTCCCAGACCCTCCGGAGGCAGTCGGCCGTCCATGGGGCCGTCGGGGGGAGCGAGCCATGCGGCATCTTCGCGCCCGGCGTCGATTTCGAGGCCGGGAAGCACAGGTTCGCCCTCGATTGGATCGTCTCGTCCCGGGAACATTGCGTCATCTCGTCCGGGGAACACTCCCTCCTCGCGCCCCGGTAGCATTGCCTCGTCGCGGCCAGGGAGCATCGCCCCATCGCGTCCGGACGGCGGAGCACGACCGTCCACACCCACGACGCGGCCATCCATTGAACGGCCGAGTTTGGGAAACGTGTCGAGCAACCGGCCGAGACCCGGTGAAGGCGGACCGGGCAGTTTGAATCGGCCCGGCGGAGGAAATCGCCCGAACTTGGGTGGCGATCGTCCCACAACTCTGCCCGGCAACATGGACAGGCCGTCCATCGGCGGAAACAGGCCCGGCGCAGGCGGTGACCGCCCAACCACGCTTCCAGGAAACATTGACCGGCCGACAATCGGCGGAAACAGGCCCGGCGCGGGCGGCGACCG
>CAIPEB010000332.1 GCA_903863885.1 uncultured Planctomycetaceae bacterium
ATTCGGGCCATCAGGCAGACCGGACGCTTCACTTTCAGGCGATTGATAATCTCCTTCACCAGCATGGCTTCCTCCGTGTTTCCGCAGGTCAGCATTTCCACCCGACACACTTCCCCATTCTACGCGCACGCGTACAATCGGGGGTGGAAATGCATTCGGAAAGGGCTGGGCCTCGTGCCTCGCGGCAGTCGTACTCGTTCTGCTGGTCGGGAGCTATTTCGCCACCAGGGCTCCGTATTGGCAGCGGCAATTCGAAAGCGGACGGAAAGCCTTTGAACACTCGCAATATGACGCTGCCATCGGTCACCTGAACGTTGTGATCAAGGAGTCGCCCTCTCACGCGGCGGCCTATTACTTACGCGGCGAAGCCTACGCCAACCAGCAGGATTACGTGTTGGCAACCAAAGATCTCGTAGATGGATGTCGACTGGCGCCCGACGCAGCGAAGATGGAATTCCTTGGCTATTGTTACAACAAACGACGATCGCACACGGAAGCGACCTACTGGTATGATCGCGCCCTGCAGACCGGGCGTAATTCGGTGGCGCTCAACAACAACCAGGGTTACAGCTTGATTCTCCTGGGACAGGCGGAAGCCGCCCTACCCTGGCTGAACCGGG
The DNA here is from genome assembly GCA_903863885.1 of uncultured Planctomycetaceae bacterium. Classification (GTDB taxonomy): domain Bacteria; phylum Planctomycetota; class Planctomycetia; order Pirellulales; family Pirellulaceae; genus CAIPEB01. The sequence goes on from CAIPEB010000332.1 coordinate 621, forward strand.
CCATTCATCTCGACGGAGGATGTCAGGCCGCGCTGGTGAACCGGTCGATCGCACATCTGTCCTTGGCTCAGCAGCAACGCCGTTTTCCCGCCGAGGCGATACCGGATGTGCAGCGTGCGTTAACGCTCGGTCCGCCCTCAGGTCAGTTGTATCGTCTGGCCGCCACGATTTTCGCGCGCGGAGCAATGTACGACAGCATGTGGCACGAACCAGCTTTGGCTTGCCTCGGCCATTCGATCGAGTACGGAGAGTCGCTCCGCAGTCTGGAAAAAACGCCGGCACTCGCCGGTCTCTTGCACGAATGGCAGAAGACGTCCCTGGCGCAGGCAGCAAGCAACAAGGGACCCTATGACGCGACACGGCTCATCGACCCGCGGCATCCGGCTGCGGCACCGTCTCTCGCGTCCGTTGAACTGTGTCTTGACTCGCTGCCGGCGCGCGGGCCTGCGTTGGCTCGCAAATGAGCTGACGTCAGTCGAAAAAGGTGGCGTCGTAAGACCGCGTTTCGTCACACGGCAAACCAGCCGTGTTATTTTCCGACAAGTACCTTGCCAGTTCGTCAGTTAAGGTGGTTACGAATGAGTCCACTGACCCTGGCCATTGCTCGAATCGCTGTAATGCTCGCAGCAAACCGATCGGAGCGTTGGTTCGGTCAGCAGGTGCCCCCTGCAACGCGACCCGTACGAAGCGTTCCACATACGGGCGCAGCTCAGTTCGCACAGCGTCTGCAGTATCCGAAAAAGCCCCTGCGCGTTCGGTATCATTCATCGGATGTCCCCACCTGACTGACCAAAAGTCTTAACCCAGCCGTTAGGCTACGTCGACCCACGGGGCAAGGGCAGTGAAATGCATACATCTTCGTTCAACGCTACCGCCAAATACCCCGTTCCTTTGATGGTCGCCAGCATTCTCAACGTCCACCGATCACCAGCCTGCACAAGTACCCCTCCGTGATCTGTCAGGAACATGCGCTGTCGAAGTGCGCCCCGCAAGCGCGATCGCGGTTCAGTTCGATTGGAAAACGTTCTCCATATCGCGAGATCGCGCCGCGGGAACTTCGGTGGCTTGTGCTTCCGAGCGGTCGGGAACCAGCGAACCACAACACTAGCCTTTGTACACCGCATTTCACGGGACAAAATGCTCGTCCAGGCTATTGCATAACAAAGC
>CAIPEB010000333.1 GCA_903863885.1 uncultured Planctomycetaceae bacterium
GACCTCTGCGCGACCGGCGTGTTTGCCAGCGGGCTCTCCGGCGAGAACCGTACCCACTCGATGCGATTGACCGGGTCGGCGTCGGGGTTCGTGCCCCAGACCTTGAGCGAATCAAAGTACATCTCGCCCGGCTTGGATTCGGTGGTGACGAGTCCGAGGTGATGGAAGGTCTTCATGTGCGGAGCCTTTCTGGGAGTCTGAGTGGTGTCGAATCTCGAACGGATAGGTAGGTACTTAGTACTACAGCGCTAAGTTCTGCTTGTCGGCCATTGACAACGTTTGAGGTCCGTCAGTCTTATGCCAAGTTGCAGTAGTTTCTGTCGGGTCTTTTTGGTGTGGCTTTTTCGTGCTTGGGCATTTCGTTTTTGGTGCCAGGCGATCTCTTCCGCGGCCTTGGCGAACAGGGGTTTTGCAGCACGTCGGTTAAGCCACCAGGACCGCACCACCGCACTGATGGCTATGTGGACTTGGCAGACCGTCAACTCCGGATTTTTTTTCCCGCAATGCTTCGCGCGTTTCAGCCAAGAACAGCAGACTGACCGCACTCAACACCAGGTGTCGTCTCAAGCCGACATATTTGCGCCCTTCGTAGTGATCCAGTCCGATCTCGCCTTTGTCGTCCTCGAAGCACCTCTCAATCCGCCAGCGGGAGAAGGCCACCAACAGCAAGACGTCCTCGCTCGTCTCGGGGGCCGCATTGCTTACAAAGTACTTGATCTCGGTTGGGTCGAGAGGATTGCGGGCGATCAGCAGGTGGTAGGTCTTTCCGGGCAGGCCGTCCCGATCCGGCACGGTCACCAACAGGTGCTTGACCTCCCAAACCATCGGCCCTTTCTCTCCGTCCTTCACGCGCCAGCGTTGCCACGTCTGCTGCTGGAGTTTTCGGTTGCGTTTCAGGAGGTCTTCCACCTTCTGCAATTTCGGACCGCCTGCCACCAAACGCGGCGTCTTGCGGCCTCGACCACGCCCTCCGCGCCGATAGCTCCGCGTCGTCACCAGCGGCCGTTTGGCCCAGGCTCGGAAATTGACTGGAACCTCTCCCACGAAACGCTGTTCACGTTGATCCAATTCCCGCAAGAAAGGCGGCTTGCCCCCGTAGCCTTCATCAAAGGTCAACCAGTCAAAATCCACTCCGTTTTGACACGCCCGATCGTAGAGTTCCAAGGCAATGTCCGTCTTGGGACGATAGACCATGTCCTCGGGAATTCCCGCCTGGCGACAACGTTCCCGGTCGTCCGACCAACTCTTCGGCAGGTACAGTTCTCCGTCCAGCAGGCAGTGGAAGTCTTCCCGAGCGAATCCCAAGTGGACCGTGACGATACAGTTCTCCTTCTTGCCGACGGCACCGCAGTGTTGTCGCTGTACGCCGGGAGTCTTGGCGCCCTTCTTCACGTAGCTCGTTTCATCAATCAACCCGACGCTGTTCGGACCGCGATGGCGCTGCACCACCAGTTGTTGCACGCGATTCCGCATCTGGTCGTGGTTCCAAGCATGCTGGCTCAGGAACTCCTGCAAGGTGCGGACCGGCGTGCCGGCCTTCAACGCGATCGGCTCGACGCTCTTCCGCGGCAGGTCCGACAACTGGCCTTCCACGTACGTGGGGAAGTGGCCGCGAGTGTCCCGACGGTCAAAGCAGTCATCAAATTGTTCCAGGTAACGTTTCAGCCTCGGTCTCAGTTCACCAATCTGCTTGGCATCCATGCCGGGTCCTCCATAACTCTTGGCGAGGACAATAGATTGGTCGATTTTCAATAACAAGGCAAGAACAACTTAGCGCTGTAGTACTAGATTGTGAGACGTTCGGCAAGCGCTGCAGGGACAGGTGCAGAGTACGGTGATCTTCTCGTTCTGAGCGCGACTGATACGCGGAGCGACGAAGCGCGAGCGACCTGTGCGTGTTCGGA
>CAIPEB010000334.1 GCA_903863885.1 uncultured Planctomycetaceae bacterium
AGCCGCGTCTCTCCGAGACGCGCGGACTTCGCGTCTCGGAGAGACGCGGCTACGTGGGCCCACCCCGTGAACGGTTACATCCCCGCGACACATTGCCGAGCAGATCGACGGCCTCTGACCGAAGCCTTCCAGGTGGCTGGGTGAATCCGTGAAAATCACATCATGGATTCTATTAGATTGTGAACGACTAGTACAACGAATTCTGTTTTGATCCGGGCGTCTAATAGCGTAGCTGTATACTGTGCGATTCCCGGCCAACCGAGGCGGCCTCTTGCCGGTAGCCAGCGGGGGGGGAGGGTCGGCACGGAATAGCACCGATGAGAATGCAATTCGTCTGCATTCTCGCAGATTCGTTCGCTTTTCTTCTCCTCTTGCTGCCGGTGCACATACCCGCTCGAATCAGGCAAAAGAAGGAGCCCAGTCCCGTGCCATCGCTTGTCATCTATCTCGCCACAGCCTGCGCGCTCGCCGCTGCGTCGGACGAGCATTTCATCCTCGGCGTCAACGGGCACCCGCATCAGCAGGAGGGCTACCGCGCGGTTCCGCTTGACCGGCAGATGGACCTCCTTCGAGAGTTGGGCGTCCGCTGGTACCGAACCGACTGGGGCTCCGGCTACGACTTCTCGCAGCACGATGCGCTCGTCGCCGCCGCCGAAGCGAAGGGCATCCGCCTTCTGCCGATCCTGTTTCCCGATGTGTCCGCCGCGAAGGACGACATTCGCGAGATACGCCGCATGGCTTTCGACTACGGCAAGCACGTCGCTTCGCGCTATCGCGGCCGAATTACGCACTACGAACTGAGCAACGAACTCGATTGCCGGGCGATGACCAAATGGCCCAACGGCGGTGATCGCGACGGCGCGTCCCGTTCCGATTATGACTTTCATCAATACACGGCTATCTGCGAGATGCTGCGCGGGCTGTCCGAGGGAATCCGCGAAGGCGATCCCGCTGCAAGCCGCATTGTCGACTGCGCCGGTTGGCTCCACTTCGGCTTCGTGGATCGTCTCGTGGATGACGCGGTGCCCTTCGAGATCGTCGCGTGGCACTGGTACTCGGAAATGGGAGACATCACGACACCCAAGCAGAGCTACAGCGGCAACTGGGATGTTCTGCAAAAGCTCAAGTCGTGGGGCAAAGAGGTATGGATCACCGAGGGTAACCGCCGCAATGGCGACATGGACGACGCGGGCCAGGCCCAGGCCGATTACCTCACGGACCAGATCACCAAGTTGCGCAAGAGCGGCATCGTCAAGGCTTACTTCGTCTACGAACTTCTCGACGAACCGTACTTCGAGGGTGGAGAGTCGCATTACGGCCTGGTGAAACTCGGCAAACGCGACGGCAACTGGACCGTCGGCGAGCGTAAGCCCGCATTTCAGGCCATCAAGCGGTTGTCGGCAGGCGGAAGTCAGTAGCCTGATGCCGGAGAGGCATGGATGTGTTTGACGTCCTAACAAATGGCCTCTAAATTCACTTTGATTTGCCGGTGCGGCGCACAGCGCGCAGCGATACCGCGAAAACGGGAACGATGCACGGGGCCCGTCGCACCGATGCGCAGATGAATCCGGGAATGCAATCAGCAGGGAACGCCATGGTGGACGTTGCGACGGCCCAGTCCGAACTCCGCGACTCGTATCTGAACGGCGGGCCCGGCACCGTCGTCTCCGGGGTCGTGTGGCTGGCCGCCGCGGTTACGTCGGTCCGTTCCGGCGTGGCAGCGGGGTTTGCAGTCTTGTTTCTCGGCGGAATCCTGATTTTTCCAGCAACCTTGGCCATCGTGCGACTGGTTTTTCACCGCCCGCCGCCGTCTCGTGAAAATCCGGGCGGGCGAACGGTTGTCGAGTCCATTTTCCCGATGATGGGGTGCCTTCTGGCCGCGTGGCTCCTCATTCCAAGTCGCCCTGATGCTGTGTTTCCACTGTCCGCCATTGGCATCGGTTCGCACTATTTCAGTTTCCGCACCGCCTACGGTGACGTCACATTCTGGGCACTCGGTGCGACTCTGTGTCTGGTCGGGCTCGGGTCGATTTTTGCCAAGATGCCGGGGCCGGCAGCCGTCGGCTTTGTCGTGGCCTCGATTGAGATGGTGTTCGGGTTCCTGCTTACGCGGACAGGATTGACCAGTTGCGCGGCGACTCACTGAAAAGGCAGGACCATGTCCGCTGGCTGTAATGTGGCGTGCGAACTGCTTCAGCCGAACGTCTCGATGCGGCCGCATCGTGCCGCGATAATCTGCGGCGACGAGCAACTCACCTGGGCGCAACTGGCCGAGCAGGTCGATCGCATGGGCAACCTGCTGCTGGCATGCGGACTGCGACGGCGCGAGTCGGTCGTGCTGAAGTTACCCGATGAACCGTTGTGCATCGCGGTTTTTCTCGGCGCGATCAAGGCCGGACTGTGGCCCATTCTGGTGAATCCCGACGCCAGCGCCGCAACATTGGAGTTCATTCTCGAGGATTCCCAGGCAGCCGTTCTGGTGGCCCGCCGCGACGAAACGAGCAATCAGGTACGCGGTTCGTGGTTGCGACGCGTGCTGTGGGTGGACGACCCGGAATTTGCGGAGGCATCGGCTGCCGCGCCCGCGGCGCTCACCCCGGCGGCAACGCTCGCCGATGATATCGCTTTCCTTCTTTACACGTCGGGAAGCACGGGGCAGCCCAAGGGCGTGCCTCACCGTCATCGCGATATGCTCTTTTCCGCTGATGCGTACGGTGCTCGGATCCTGCGGAGCACCGAACGGGACATTCATTTTTCCGCAAGCAAGCTCTTTTTTGCTTTCGGACTGGGCAACAGTCTGTTCCATCCGTTTCGCTTCGGCGCGGCGACCGTGCTCCATCCCGGCAGATCAACTCCGCAGGAGGTCTTTCGTATCCTGCGCGATTTCCGTCCGACGGTGTTCTTCGGTGTTCCCGGCCTTTACAGCATGCTGCTGAAATCGTGGCCGAGGGACGTTTCGGTCGATTCACTTCGATTGTGCGTTTCCGCGGGCGAGGCGCTGCCCGCGCCGATCTGCCGGGAATGGCAGAGTCGCACGGGGGTCGAGGTGCTCGACGGTATCGGCTCGACCGAAGCACTGCACATCTTCATTTCGAATATTCCCGGCCGAGTAGAACCAGGAACGTCAGGCTTTGCGGTGCCGCCATACGAAGCGAAGATCGTGACCGACGATGGGCGGCCGAGTGAGCCCGGCCAGCCCGGCACGCTGTGGATTCGAGGCGGCAGCACAGCGACCTATTACTGGAATCGTCCGGAGGAGACACGCGAGTCGATGTCGCCCGACGGCTGGCTGAGAACCGGCGATATCTATGTCTGCCGGGATGGCGTGTTCGCATACCAGGGCCGGGCCGACGACATGTTCAAAGTGGATGCTCATTGGGTCGCTCCGGCCCAGGTGGAAGCGGTTCTGCAGGTTCACGCGGCCGTGCGCGAATGCGCGGTTTCATGGCGGCGACTCGAACAGTTGATTCGGCCCGTGGCGTATGTCGTGCTCAATGAAGGCTTCACTCCGGACCCGGATCTCGAATTGCTGCTCCGACGGCATGTTCGCAACGGCCTCCCCGACTACATGTGCCCTGTTCAGGTCGAGTTCTGCGGATCGCTGCCTCGAACAGATACAGGCAAGCTTCAGAGATTCCGGCTGCGGTCGCCGGAAGAAGTTCGGCCGTTGTCCGACGGTTCGAGCGGCCGGTCCGGTGCCGCGGAGCCTTCGGCGGCGGTCACGCATGATGACCTCGTCGCCGTCATGGCCCGCACGGGTATCAGTCGCCACGTTATTGATCAACTGAAGTTCGACCAGCCGCTGGTGGACCAGGGCTTCGAGTCAATGGACTTGCCGGCGCTCGCGGCGGCCGCGGAGAAACAGTTCGGCGTGAGCCTGTTCGGCGCTCAAGCCATGGACCTGAATACGCTCGACGATTTCGTCGCGTACATCAATGGTCAGTTGTGCGTGCGTTCCCAATCCTGACGGATGTGGTGCAGCAGCCACTTGGCCTTGTCGGTCAGCAGGCGGGCCGACTCAAAGCCGGGGCGGTTTCTGGTTCGCTGCATCAGCAACGCATCGCTGTCGAACCAGCGCGGCACGATGCCTCCGAGAAAACACCCGAGCGTCCGCAGCACCTCCGCGGCCGCCGGCGCACCCGGATCGCCCGTATTGATGAACCACTGCAGGACCTCGGCCGCATCCGACCGGTCGATCAAACGCTCTGCGGCCCCGGCGAAGTCAGCACCCGTGCGCGACACCTGAAATCGTTCCACTCCGGCCTGAGGAAAGCTCTGTCTCGCAATTTCACTGGGCAGATCGCCCGGTTGCGGCGAGTCGAAGACCAGTTGCCGTCTCGCAGGCAGATCGGCGTGCAGGTATTCCAGTTCGCGGCGGTACGCGGCGGGCAGGTAAGCGACACGCGTGCGGTTGTCGGAAGTCTGTTCATCAAGCCGCTGGTCATTAATCGCTGTGTACGCCATCACGCAGGAAACGCGTCCCGTCGCCCCCTCGCGCCGGTAGGCGTCGAATGGCATCAGGTCCATCTCGATTGCGACCTCGCAGGCACCGGTCAATTGGGTCGCTTTCTGCGTCACGGTATGGTTGCAGACGGCTTCGCTGTAGTAGCCGCACAGGGGAGTCCGCGGCGCCACCTGCTCGGCCAGGTAACGGTTGATCTCGTACGCCGCAAGAGTGCGGCGGTACGACTTGAGCACCAGAAACTGGCCAAGTTCAAACAGCCTTGGATTAGGCGGCGAACTGCGGAAGATGGCGCCCTGCGCCACGATATCTCCGCGCGCTGTGCGAGCCACGGCCGTGCAGATGCTGCCGCCGGCGTTTCCCTGAATAATCCACTCCGGGTCGTAATAGGTCTCCATCGGATAGCTGTTGCCGTAGATCGACAGAAACAGGCTGGCAACGCCCGGGGCATCGCGCGGTAGAAACCCGTCGACGACGAAGTCTTGTCCCGGTTCGACCGGCAATTCCTGTTGAATGCGCACGAATCAACTCTCCGAAAAACAGGTCAGCGGCTGCCCGCGGGGCCGGCCACTTCACTCGCGAGTGCTTCAATAAACTGCTGCAATACCGCGCGGCCGGCGATCGTAACGCGGATCCAGCCGGGGAAGCGGAAACCGGTCATCGTACGGACCATCAGTCCCCGCCGCATCAATCGGCGATAGAGCAGCATGTCGCTCATGGGAACCTTGATCATGCAGTAGGAGCCCTCGCCGCAAAGGTACTGAAGGCCGAGTTGCGCCAGCCCCGCTCGAAGCAGCTTCTTGCCTTCGCGGACCATTGCCCGGGTTTCTTCAATGTGCTCCCGGGCATGACGCAGCGCTGCTTCGGCGGCGGCCTGCGCGATGGAATTGACCGAGTAAACGATGTACGCATGGCGGATGACATCGACGACATTCGGAGCGCCGGCCAGATAGCCGATCCGCAGTCCGGCCAGGCCGAACATCTTGGAGAACGTGCGGAAGATGATGAGGTTCGGGTGCTGGTCGAGCAGTCGCATGCCGTCGCAGTACTCCGGATCTTCGACATATTCAAAATAGGCCTCGTCCAGGACGACGATGCAACGGCCTGCCACGCGTTGGAGGAACTGCATCACTCTGGCGCGTTGCCAATAGGTGCCGGTCGGATTATTCGGATTGCAGAGGAAGATCACCTTGGTGCGAGCGTCGATCTGCCGCAGCATGGCTTCGTCGTCAAAAGTGTACTCGTTCAGCGGGACCAGGCGGCGTTCAACCGCGGTCTGCTGTGCGACCCACTCGTAGACGGCGAACGTCTGGTCCGAGGTGACGATGTTGTCGCCTGCCGCGCAGAAGGCCCGCACGACGCACGAAATCAGTTCGCATGAGCCGTTTCCCACGAGGAACTGGTCGGGATGCATGTGCAGCGTCTCGGCCAGAGCCTGCCTCAGATGAAAGGCGTCGCCGCTCGGGTACAGCGCCGCGCTCGTCGGAGGGAACCGGTTGACTGCGGCCTGCGCCGCGGGAGGCGGCCCGAGAGGATTCTCGTTGTTGTTCAACCGGTGCAGCAACCGGCAACCGTACATTGACTTGAGTTCGTCATCCGGCCGGCTGGGAACGTACGGTTCGATCTCGCGGATGTGGCGGGGCGTCAGGTGTTCGAGATCCATCGGCGTCCGGGCCTTCAGCCCTGCCCTCCGTGCTGAAACTGGCCCATGTATTGGAACAAGACGGTGTCCGAGCGGCCGCCGTAGGGTATGACCATGCGCGGCGAAAAGCCCGTCTCAAGCAGGATCGGCGCCATCGCGGTCTGCCATGGCACTCCCAAGTCCAGTTCGACCAGCACAAAGCCGACGCCCCGTTCATGCAGCCATCGCTGGTGTTCAAGGAGATTCTGACACGCATCGGGCCCGAACATCACCGGCCGCAGCAAGACCTCGCGGCCACCGGCGCGGAAGTCGCAGATCAACACGGAGGATCCGCCGACGTTCCGCTCCGCGCGTGCGGTCAAATGGAGCTTCCGCGGCAACACCAGCCTGGCGTACTCGTGCCGTAGAAATCGCTCCAGTTCCGGATGGCAGAACACGGAAGTGCCGGCATCCTCTACAAGCCCTCGGAAACTGAACGTGTCCACCGTTGAGGCTTCCGCTCCGCATGCAGCGAGCGTTCCCAGGACCTCGAATCCAGCGGGCGCTGACGCGAGGCCGGTGCTTCGATTCACGATGCCGATCGCCGTCGTCCGCGCCACATTCCGGATCACGTGCTCGATCAGGCCGGCGGCCATGGCGGGCGGCTGGCTTTGCGGAAAGAGCAGCGGACCTCTCAGTTCAACCATCCTGGAATTGTTCCGGGTCCACAATACGACGCCCGCAACTTCGCTTCCGCTGGTCACGGCCAGCGCTGCCTGCCAATCGCCCGACGCGATGACATCGGCGGCCTGACCGGGGAAACGAAAGAAGGCCGGGTACTGCTGTTCGGTGCAATGAGCAACCGCGATCGCAGCGGCTGTTTGTATCGACTCGGGGCTCGCGGGCTCAATGCGCCAGTCGAGCGCGGGCGAAATGTTGCCAGCGAGCGGTTGCGTCGGTTCCGCATAGATGCGATCGATCACAACGGACAACGTCACCTGGCCGTTCGGCTCCCATGCCAGCCACACGCGGTCCGCGATACGGGAAACGGTGAACAGTTCCAGGTCACGCGTGGCCTCGCCGTTTTCAACCGGCGGCTTCGCCGTGAGGTTCAAGACCCGCAGATTGGACTCTTTCAGACTGCAACGAAACCGCAATTGCATGCAGTGGACATCGCCGCGCATTTCGATTTCGATCGGCTCGTCCGCGTCCGCCACCGCGCACAGGTACCCCAGTCCGTCCTCGACGCTCAGCCGAAGATAGGATTGCTCCTTCTCGCCGAATCCGAACGCTTCCCCGGCATTTGCGGCCAGCGCGGCTGCCGCGGGCACGTATCGCGTATCGCGGAGCACGCGGAGCGACAGCTGAGGGGGACGGAACATCGGCATCGCCCTGGTCCTTCTCGAAGATGAGCTGATTGAAACGCCAGCTTAGATGGATCGGCTTCGGGCGGCAATGACGGAGATCGCGCGGGCGGGGACGGTGCCGCGGAGGGACGCCGATGAACTCGGATGGCTGCAGACCAATGGGCATTGCGGGCCGCTACTTCATTGGTTTGCCGCTGTACACTTGCTCGATCAGCTTGGCGTATTCGGCCATCGGGGGCAATCCGATTTCCTTGCGCCGTTGTTCGACATTCGCCTCGTCCTCGATGGGGCGGGGTTTGAATCTTCCGCCGGATACTTCGAACTGGGTGCCGTAACGCTGACTCTTTCCCTCGGCCAGCAGTACTCGGTCGGTCAAGTACGCCAGGTTGGATTGCGAAACTTCGTTCCTGGGAAGTCCGGCCATCAGGTCCAGGCAGCGTCGCTGGAATTTCGGATTGCCATCGGCGTGCTGCACGAGAAGCCATGCGGCATTCGCTCCGTCTTGGCCGGCAGACGATTTCGACGGCCAGCCGCGGGAATCGACCAGTTGTTCCAGCCATTTCGTATTGTCGTCGTCGACCTCTTTCATCCGAGCCGCGATCTTTTCAAAAGCGGCTTTCTCGTCGGGACTGAACTTCTCCGCATTGATCGCTCCGTTGGTTCCGTGTTCCGCCATCCATTTGATCAGCGCATTGCGGGCTTCCTGGTCGGCGGCCGTTCGCTTCAGCAACTCGGCGCGAACGTCTTCGTCCGCCGCCGGAACCGCGACGGGGCCTTCGCCCGCAGTCGCACGTCCGCGCTCATCCTTGCTGATGACCGGCTTCATTTCGCTCGCGGGGGATGCGGTCGCCGTGATCTGCACGCGTGCTGTGCGTTCGGTGTCGACGGGAATGTCGAGATTCGCGGGCTGATTGTCCTTGGCGTGGAACTGCATGACGCCGGTGCCGACCGTCATCGAATACTCGCCATCGGGCAGGCCCTCGATCGTCAGCACAGTCACGTGGGCTGCCGGAGCGCGGTTTTCCAGCGTGAAGGCGAGGCGGTCGAGCGCCGGGGATATCTGAATCGCCTGCTCCGGCATGAACCCGTCGCGGTCCAGCGATACGTGCAGGCGCCGCTGGCCAAGCACTGCATGAAGCCGCTGCCTCACGCCGTCGCGAGGGGTGACGTTGATCGCATCGCCGTCCCGCGACAACTCTCCGCCAAGAGCAATCAGGCCGAACAGTGGATCATCGACAACGATCGTACTGGCGGCTTCGATCGCAGCCACCAGACCATGATCCGCTTCGCCGCACACGGGCCAGGCGCCTCGCGGCAGGTCGTGCGTGGCCGGATTCCATTCGGTTCCCGTCTGACGCGGCTGAAAACCCCAGCTCATGGCCCCGTCGTGCCGCGGTCCCGGCGTCCAGAATCCGTAATTGGAGCCGGCGTCGCCGCAGTTCAGCAGCGCCCACGAGCTGAGCATGGATGCATAGCCGAGCCGCAGGTTCGCCGCGGGCTGCACATCGAAGCGAAGCGCGTAATCGAGCACCGCCCAACCGCCCATCGGCGACATGTAACTGAGTGTGTAGCTGGAACTGCCGCAACCGCGAAAGTCGCTTCCCAATGACCAGTAGTTCGCTTCCAGCACGCCGCGGCAGGCGAGATTGGCCAGGTGCTGCCGCTGGAGAAAAGCCTCGTGCTGCCGAGGATCGATGACCGCATGCGAGAACCACTTGTCGAGATTTCGGTCGCGCCAGAGATTCGTGTCCGGCTTCAAGCCGTGTTGCAGGGCGTATTTGGCGGCCGCGTAGGTCGATTCGTAGGCGGTTGAATCGATGGGCATTTCGGAGGCGAACGGCCAGGGATGGTCGTACTCAAAGTACTTCACCTTCTTTTCCCATTCGGCTCGCAGCAGATCCGCCTGAGCCTGCCTTCCCTCCGCTTCGAGCGCCGCAATCAGCGGAAGCAGGTACTTTTCGTGGAAATTACCGACCGTGTATTGCCAGTAGACCCAGCCTGTGAAACTCCAGCCGCCTTCCATCCGGATGTTCGCCGGCACCTCGAAGTATGCGCGGGCCGTGCCGTAAGCGCGTTCCAGATACTCCGTCGCGCTGAGTTGCTTGACCAGGTCGGGCCGCTGCTTCGCAATGCGGTACAGGTTGAAGTAGAGCGCAAAATAGGTCGGGTAATCGAAGGTCCGCCACATGCGGCACGCGCTGGGTCCGCCGGGACGGCTGATGCCCTGAGCCAGCGGATCGCGCTCGCTCGGGCGATTCTGCTGCCACGAGTCGGCACCGTAGATGCCGTAGGGATACGGTTGCTCGGCGTCGGTTCGCTGGTGCTTTCCCCAGACGAATTGCCTGACGAAGTACTCCAGCGAAGCGACTTCATCTGCGTCCGGGAAGGCGACGTTCTTTTCCGCGACCAGCAGGCACTTGCCGTTTGACGGATCGTCCGAGCCGCTGACCGCATATGGATGCTGGCCCGCCAGATGATCGGGACCCAGCAGGTTCCGGCCCTCCGGCTCACGACGATCCCAGAGACTGTACAGTCCGTCGTACCATTTGGTCGGGTCGCGATGCTGCTGGTTCCGGACGATGAATGCCGCTCGTTTCTTGACCATGGTCTCCAGAGGTTCGGTGACAAAGAACTCCAGCGGCATGGACCACTCGCCCCCGGCTCGCACCGTGAGCAGGTTTTCGCCGAGCCGCGTGAACTTGATTTGGTACAAGTGTGTATCGGGCCCGGCCTGGCCGATGTCTTCCACGGTGGTGTCGGCAGCGAATTCAGGAGCAACCGCCTCGATCGTCCTTGCGGTGCGCAGCGCCAGGCGGACCGTCAGGTCGCGAGGTATCACCATTCCGGGCGCGACATGCACGTCGATGCCGCCATTGCGGAACAGCAGTTCGCGCACTCCCTCGTAGCTGTCCGCCCAACGCAGCACAAACTGAATCAGACGGGCCTCGCCCGGATTCAGCACGCGGCTGGTCCGAGGCAGACGCCACGTACCGCGCGGATTCAACTCGGCCGAAGCCCGGGAGTGTGCGAACACGGTGAACTGTTCGCGGCCGAACGCGTAGTCCATGCCCGTCGCCGTAAAGAACTCCAGCCCCGCGTCGCCCTGGGGCTGCATCACCAGGATCGGGCCTGTTCCCTGCACCGGCAGCCAATAAAGAAACGAGCCGTTCCCGGCGATGAAGGAGTGCCGAAATACTCGCCGCCGGAAAGTCTCGTCGTGGTCCCAGACGTAGTCCGTGTTCATGGGCAACTGCAACGCGAGGTCGCCGATTTCCAGCTTCTCGGTGCCGGTGTTCTCGATGCGGACCTCCCACCACAGCGCATCCTGCTTCAATTGGAATTTTGAAGTCAGTCGCATTTCGCCGGCACCGTCTCGAATCTCGCGCCAGGGCGAGTTGCCGGTCCGTACGCGCAGCAGGACGGGACCGATCGACTGGCCATGTCGCAGAAACTCCGGGCTGCCCGCGTCGCCGGCTCGGCGCAGACTGGTGATCCAGCCTGTATTCGCGTCGGTCACGCAGGCAAATCCGCCGTCCGCGATCTCGCCCGCAGGCGTTGCACAGGCCACGACGTGCAGGGCGACGGCAGATAGAGCGAGTACGCCCGCACGCAGTCGATGGTGAGCCGCAGCGCAGCGATTCGAGAAAGCGAACAGCTGACGTGGCACGAACAAACGCAGGAGCTTTCGCGGATAGACCATGCATCAACCAGCGTCTGGATGAACGATGCGGACGCGGAAAACGACCGCTCGATCTTATCCTGCCGCGCACGGAAGTCCACACGCGTGAACATCGAGCGGGAGCTGAGGTGCGGGAGCGTGCGCCTGTGATCCGTGCCCGGCCGCAGCCTCCCCGGTCTTATCCGCTCACTCGGCCAGGCAGCTATTCAGCGCTTCGACCAGGGCCAGGGGCGATACGGGTTTGCTGATGTAGCCGTTCATGCCGGCCTCGAGGCAGCGTTCCCGGTCGTCTTGCATGGCCGCGGCAGTCATCGCAATCACGGGGATCTGGTGATCGAGCACGGTGGAACGGGGATCGCGGATAATGCGAGTGGCTTCCAGTCCGTCCATCTCCGGCATCTGAATGTCCATCAGCACGAGATCGTAGGGCAGCGTCTTCAACGCCTCGATGGCTTCCGTTCCGTCGGCGACCGCATCGGCCCGCAATCCGAGCTTTCGCAGGATGCCCAGCGCGACTTCCTGGTTCACGATGTTGTCTTCGGCCACCAGGACCCTGGCCCCCTGCCGGCGCACGGCGGGCACGACGCCGCGCGCACTCCGGGTTGTTCCGGGCGGCTCGATCGTTCCGCCGGCCGGTAGCTGCGAGAGTGCGCTCTTGCCCATCTGCACCGTAAACCAGAACTCCGACCCTTCGTCCACCACGCTGCCGACGCCGATCTCGCCGCTCATCAATTCCACGAGCTGCTTGGAGATCGCCAGTCCCAGTCCCGTGCCGCCGAATTGGCGCGCAGTCGAAGTGTCGGCCTGGCTGAATTTGTGGAAGAGTCTCTTCTGCTGTTCGTCCGAAATCCCGATCCCGGTGTCTCGTATCGCGAAACGGACCACGGCGTCAGCCTCCGTTTCCGACATCAGGCTGGCGTGCACGGATACCTTACCCTGCTCGGTGAACTTGATTGCGTTACCGCACAGGTTCGTCAGGATCTGACGCAGTCGGCCGGGATCGCCGCGCAGCTGGGACGGGACGTCCGGTTCGGCCTCGCAGGAGAACTTCAGCCCCTTGCTCTTGGCTCGCACGACCAGCGGTGCGGCGAAGTCCTCGAGCAATTCAAGCAAGTCAAACTCGACGATCTCCAGTTCAAGTTTGCCCGCCTCGATCTTGGAGAAGTCCAGGATGTCGTTGATCAGCGTCAGCAGTGCCTCGCCGCTCGAGCGAATCATCCTGGCATACCGCTGCTGTTCCGGAGTCAGCGGGGTCTCCATCAACAGGCCGGCGATGCCGAGCACTCCGTTCATGGGAGTGCGAATCTCGTGCGACATATTGGCCAGGAACAGGCTCTTGGCCCGATCAGCGGATTCGGCCGCCTCGCGCGCCTGCTGGATTTCACTCTCGTATCGTTTCCTCGCCGTAATATCGCGGACCAGCACGATGAACTGGCAGTCCGGTTGCGTCGAGGATCCCATGGCCGCTATCGACAACTCATACCATGCCGGTCCGGTGGGCATCGGAAGCGAATACGCGGCGCCGCGGTGAACACCACGGGCCACAGCTTCGTCAAGAGCGTTCATCAGGATGCTCGCCGCATCTTCCGGCAGCACGTCGCGGAATTTCTTGCCCATGAACACCGACGGGGATACGTAAAGCTGGTTTTGCGACGCCGAATGGTACTCGAGAATGCGGCCTTCGCGGTCGACTCGGAACATCAGGTCCGGCAGCGCGTCCAGCATGGCCTTCGCGCGTTCCTGGCTGGTTTGCAGTTCGGCCGTGCGCACGCGGACGCGACGGCGGAGCATGACGCTCCAGGTCAGGGCAATCGCCGCCCCGGTGCCGACAAGGGCCAATGCGATCAGGGAGATGTGGATGGGATCGAAAGGCGGTGCCGCGATGATCAGCAGGTCGCCCGGCATGGCCGTGTAAATGATGTTGCTCTGCTCATTCTGATCCGGGTGCACGTATCGCGCAAGAACGCCGCTGATGCTGACGCGGCACCCGTTGTCGAGATTCCGGAAGTCCGAGTGCTTCCGGGGCACTCGAGCGAGCAGGATCTCCGGTCCGTAGGACAGGACGATCTCAGCCATTCCTGCGTTGTCGTCCATCGCGTACCGCAGAACCTGTGCCTCGAACCCGACACGGCGCTGGTGGTGAGTTCCCTCGGCGAGCATCTCCAGGGTCAGCGGGATCGGCGGCGGAACGTCCCCCCCCGGGACACTGCGGGCCACACCAAGTCCAAATGCTACACCGTCGTCTTCGTCGAGCGGAAAACCCAATAGATCCAGTCGCGTGCCCGGTTCGTACACCACTTGCTGAAGGCTGCGGACAAGGATGCCGCCGGAATCATCCTGCAGATAGAAAATGCGATCCGAAAGTGCCGCCGTGACGGTCCCCTCGATCCGACTGAGGTGACTTCCGGCGGAAACCGACTCGGGCCGGGTCATTTCCCCGATCGGAGTTTTCGGAACAGCGTCGAGGTTCACCCGGCCTGTCGGCAATACCCGGAGTTCCTGTTGCAGGCTCCCGCAGAGATGCGGCTCGGTAGCTTGCCGCTGTTGGTCGTGGCGCGGCGCCGAGATCCCGGTGCAACGGACTCGCGCCCCAAGCAGGTCCGCGGGAAGTTGCTTGCTGACATCGCCTTCGAAGGTCACGGTGACGAGGCCGTCCGGCAGCATCACCGCCATAGCAGTCGCGTTCGAGTCGGCTGAGAGGTGCGAGATTACACCCTCGATTTCGACGAACCGGGCATCGTAGCCCAT
>CAIPEB010000335.1 GCA_903863885.1 uncultured Planctomycetaceae bacterium
CGGCGACGACAACTACGGAGTCGACGACGAGGACGGCATTACACTGCCAACGTCCTTCAACGCCGGTGCCTCGGTGAGCATCACTGCGACCGCGTCGGCGACCGGATACCTGGATGCCTGGATCGACTTCAATCGAGACGGCGACTGGAGTGACGCGGGTGAGAACATCCTTACGCGTCAAGGCCTGGTGACCGGCGCGAACAACCTGACGATTTCCGTTCCGACAAGCGTGTCTCCGGGTGCCAGCTATGCGAGATTCCGCTTCAGCAGCAATGGAGGACTGGCTCCGACCGGTTATGCGACCGACGGCGAAGTCGAGGATTACGCGGTCACTCTCGTCGGAAATACGTGGCACAATTCCGCGCTGCCGGAGGATGTGAATGGGGACCACAGTGTCACCCCAATCGACGCCCTGTTGATCATCAACGACCTCAACCGCAATGGTTCCCGGTGGCTTGGCGGCACTACGCGTCCCGCCACATCACCGTACCTTGACGTCGACAACAATACCTACGTCACCGCACTCGACGCCCTGATTGTCATCAATTACCTAAACGCTCTGCCCCAGGGCGAGGGTGAGTATGCGTGGGCAGCACGCGGCGATTCGGCGGAAGGGGAACTCGGCAACAGCACTGCGGATCTGCTGACGCTCACCAACGTCGGAGTGGCCAACACTCTGGACTCCGTGAACTGGATCTCGGAACCATCCCTGGTAGACCATCGGATTTCCGCCGAGTCGGCTGCAACCGCCGCCAGAGCAGCCGTTAGCACCCCCTCGCCAGACGGCACTGCCATTTCGCCAGCGTCAGTCTGGAACAGCAATGCTCACGACGTAGCGACGCTGGCCGTTGAGCAACACCACGAAGAGATCGAAGACGTCGTGGACCTGCTCGGTGAAAACGCCATGAGCATCCGCGAATTGACCGCAAGCGAGTCGTTCTTTGCCGAACTGGGTTGACGATTGGCCCCCAGCGGGCTTTGGAGATAGCAAATATTCCTGGAACCAGCCAGCCCGATCGTGCGTCCAAGCGTTATAACCCGTAACGACGGGACGGAACGGTGGACAATCCGCCTTCGATGGCGGTTGCGATCGTTGAGACAGGCTTCGTCGCTGACTATGATCCAATTGTCAGCGACGAAGCTGGCGTAACAGGAACTCTCGGGGCAGCTTTCGCTTCTGCGCTGGCCTCGCTCATCTCCATTTTCCGCTGGCCGGTCTGGCATGCTGAGCCTTCTTCGATTCCTCGATGCAAGCTTTCGGCGACGGTTTTCACGTCGGCGTCCCTCGCCAAAACGTCGATTCGGCCGGTTCTTTGAATCCCTCGAGTGCCGCAATCTGTTCTCTGCTACCCCTTACGGGGCAATAGCGAGCGACACAGGGGAGTTCATGCTGGGCAATGTGTCGGTCACCGTTGTGCTAATGGAATCAAGCGCCCAGACCAGCAGCGTGAACAACAACTCCGAGAACTGGACGGCTGACCGCATAGCGGCTGTGAAAAGCAACGTTCGCGAGGGACTCGACTGGTGGTCGAGTGCTCTGCAGAAGATCACGACCCGTCACGAACTGAATTTCCAAATCGACTTTACGTACGCCGACACCCCCATATCGACTCGCTACGAGCCGATCATCAACCCTTCGACGGCGTTCAGCGAATGGATGTACGATTTCCTGAACGTCGTCGGCTACAACCAGACGGGCAATTTCAGCACGGACATCCGAAGCTTTAACAATTCACAACGCGAGAAGTACCAAACGGACTGGGCGTACACGATTTTCGTGGTGAACGACCAAAACGACGCTGACGGCAGCTTTTACACCGACACACCGAAATCTGCGGGCCAATTCGAGAAGGCATTTGCCTTCGCGGGCGGTCGTTTCTTTGTGATGCCCGCAAGCCGCCCGGCCAGCACCGTTTCTCATGAGTCCGCGCACATGTTCTGGGCGTTGGATGAATACCCGGGCGGCGGCACTTACACCTCGAAACGAGGCTATTATTCCACGCAAAACACGAACGCCTGGGATAACCCTCTCTTCCGAGACACGAATTCCGGCCAGGTTCAACAACCAAGCATCATGGCTTCCGGCACAAACCCCGGCGACCTCCTCTACCGTGCCTATGAAGCCAATACCAGTTCCCAATCGTCTCTCGAAATGATCGGCTGGAGAGACTCCGACGGAGACGGGGTCTTTGACGTCCTCGACGTCCCTCTGACGCTGAGCGGTTCAGGGTATTACGATCCAGCGACCTCGCTCTACCATTTCGCGGGATACTCATCCGTACAGACACTTGCCAATCTGAACCCGTCGGGCAATCGCAACGACGTCACGATTAATCGGGTCAGTCGCCTGGAATATCGATTCGACGGCGGTGAGTGGCAAACGGCCACCGAATACGGGGCCTTCACGGCATCGATTGATTCCGCCATCTCGATGCCGGCCAACGTAAATCAAATCGAACTGCGAACCGTGGATGCGGTCACTGGAATCTCGTCACCGATCTTCACGGGGACTCCCCATCGCGCGACCTCGACGGACGACCCGGGAGTGCACGGATTCGTTTTCGACGACACCAACGCAAACGGCGTCTGGGATACAACCGAACATGGCCTCGCGGGCGTGCAGGTGCAATTGGTCGACCAGAACGGTGCGGTGCTGCCGCTCCAAACGACAATTGAACCCGACTCCTATCCGACGGCCACGGATCTCAGCCGTCTCAATTCATTGGCAACCCTGTCGGCGACCGGCCTCGGGATTGCCAATAACAAAGTCAGTTCTATCGCCAGCGGCTCTGTCGCCAATGCCGGACAGGTCTTCGGCAATACCTCGTCCGATTACGACTGCCAGGGCGCGTGCTCGCTCTGGACCGAATACACTCGCCAGCTTCGCGTGGATTTTGCGCAGGCGGTGACCTACGTCGGGCTCGACATGATCGCCGATAGCAACGGAGACGCCGGACGACTCGAAATATACAACACCCAGGGGAAACTGCTGGGCCGATATACCACAGCTTCGCTTTCCAGCGGCAAGCGTGAAACCATGTCACTGGCGATGCCCACAGCGGAAATCGCCTACGCCATCGCGTACGGACATATGAGTTCCGCTGTCATGTTCGACTCGTTGCGGTTCGGAACTCCGCCGACGAGTGTGACCGACAAACAGGGCCTGTACCGCTTTGCCAACCTCCCTGAGGGACACTACGACGTGCGAGTCGTGTCCCAGCCTCACCAAATCGCGACCACCCCGGAGAACAACATTCAATCGGTCGACCTGGCCAGCGGCGACTCCATTTCCACGCTCGACGTCGGGCTGAATTCCGCAGCCAGCCGATGGCAGAATCCGGCAGATCACCTGGACGTCAACAACGACAGCTGGGTCACGCCCATTGACGTTCTGCAGATCATTAACAGCCTGAATTCGCTCGGAGCGAGGGTCTTGGGCAACAGCGATCCGGCGCCCCCTTTCCTGGACACCTCCGGTGATGGTCGACTCGCGCCCGGCGATGCCCTGATCGTTATCAACGAGTTGAATAGACGCGCTGCGGCGGGCTGGAACAACGCCTCCCCAAACACTCCGACAAACCCCGGAGGAGGCGCGCTCGGAGAAGGCGAGTATGCGGCGTTCGGGGGCACCCTTCGCTCAATCGCCCCAACAGTCCCAGCTTCGGGCGAGGCACTCCCTCCGCTGGTCCGCCCCTGCGTCCCCGACGACGGACAGCGTTCGGCGACATTCGCCACTGCAGAATTGACCGCCAGCGAACCCGGCACCCTGATGGTGTGGGATGCGTGCATCGCAGACTTGTTCGGGGAAGTCTCCGACTCTGGCGGGCGGTGCCAAGACGCTGTTTAACGAGTCTGTCCAACAGCGAGCGGATGCTGGCCACCGTGACGCTGGCTTCGGACCGATCGCGTCCACGTCCCGACGGCAGGGTCGCGACCTCTTTGGGCGGAGTATCTAGTTTCGCATTCTCCAGGGGCCCGGAGGGCGAGCGTGAAGTTCCCAGTTCGAGCTACCAGCGGAACGACTGAACCACTCGGCCGCAGCTAGGACACGGAACGAGCAGGACGCGAATGAGCGGATGGCAAGAAACACGGGCGGGGCCGACAGCATGAGTTGTCGGCCCCCCGGTTTTCCTTAACGCCTGACGCGTGTATCAGTAGTTGTAGTTCAGACCAATGTCGATCGTCTGAACCCAAAAATCGGTGTCTTTGAACCGGAATTCAGGTACTGCCGGACCAACGAGTGTGCCGCCACTCATCTGAGAGGCATTCACGTTGCGGTCAATCTGGTCCCCGGCCAGCACCATTCTGGTCCAGTACAGGAAAGTGTAGCCGACCGACATGGACAGCTTTTGGGTCATCGCATAGCTGAGCTTTACACCGGCCTCGGGCGCCCAGCAGGCCACGTTGCGCTCATGGTCCCCGATGTTGCTGTACGTTTGGGCAAACACGCCACCCTGATGGGATACCGTCACGTCGTCCGAAGTTACGGCGTTCTCACCTTGAATGGTCACACGCTGGGCCATGTTGCCGAAACTGATGGTTCCCAGTGTGGACAGTGTCCACTTTGAACAACTGAATTCTCCCAGCAACCCGACTTCACCGGCATTGTAGGAGTTGCGGGTCTTGAAGTTGTCGTGGAAGTAGTAATCGGTGGTGGTGGTGTTCGTGTGGAAGTTCATATCGAG
This sequence comes from uncultured Planctomycetaceae bacterium, assembly GCA_903863885.1. GTDB lineage: Bacteria > Planctomycetota > Planctomycetia > Pirellulales > Pirellulaceae > CAIPEB01. The sequence goes on from CAIPEB010000335.1 coordinate 4,686, forward strand.
GTCATCGTTGATCCGGTTGTAGCGGTAGCCGGTCAGCATATCGATTCGGTAATTCGGCCCGGAATCCACGAGGTAGCGGAGAAACACCTGCCCTCCGTAGACTTCGTTTCCCGCGGTAATATCCGCAGCCCCGTTGCGCATGTTCGGGTATCCGAGAATTGAGGCATACTCGGCGTCGACGGCTGGATCTCGGTTGATGAACGGAACGGCGAGGATCGGGTATTCATCCGATGACAAAGAATAACTTTCATCGTTTCCAATAACTCCGAAAACCCTGACGGCAACGGCCACGCTCTCGCAGTCATCGAGCCACGCGCCGAATGTGAGTCGTGCTCCCGACTGGAGATTGCTGCCAATGGCTTCATCGCCAATCAGGATCGAAGCGGTCGCGGACGGCAGTCCTCCAGGGTCGAGGACTCCAGCTTGAGTCGCGGGGGTGCCGAGTGGGCTGGTTGTAACCAGCGGCGGGAGTTGCCGGCCTTTATTCCACCATTGGAGATACTCGGCGCTGGCAAACAGACGACTTCCGCACGCATTGCGGCGGCAAGCTAAACAGTCGCACGCCCCGCCGAAATGCGACAGCTCTGCCGTGTTGTGTCCCAGGTCACCCAGGTAAGCGTCATAGGCAGCTGGCCTTACCTCGGTGGCTGCATACACCCCCTGGGACCTGTCTGCGGCTTGCGCGGCAGAGGCCTTTTGGGTCAGTCCCAGCGTGAGTGACAGCACCAGCAGAACTGATCCGACGGCAAGAGTCGCTTTCATGGCTACAACCCGTGTGTTGAGAATAGACCTGTCAGCTTATGTAACGAAATCGACCGTCACTTTCCCGAATTTCAGAAAAACCGTTACAGCCGGAACAGCCACCCCAAACCCACCGCACGCCGAATTTCCACCAAATTGCCAATCATGAAACAAATCGTCACGCAACCCGTGGCCGCTGTTTCGACGAGCAGTAAGATTGATTAACACGAGTTAACAAAGTCCACGCGAGGGATGGGAACAAAATGGGAGGAAACCGGATTTCGGCAGGCCTGGGCCGATTCATGGCCGCGCTGGGCGGTCCCGTCAAATGGCGGCTGGCCAAATGCCGCGATGTTGCACAGCAGATCAACGCCCTCGAGTCCACATTGCAGGCGGAAACCGACACGCAACTGCGAAAACGAAGCCTTTCGCTGCGGTACCGAGCCAAAAGTGGAGAAAAGCTCGAACGCATGCTGGTTGAGGGTTTTGCGCTCGTCCGAGAGGCGGCGAAGCGCACGATCGGATTGAGACATTTCGACGTGCAGCTTATCGGCGGCACGGCCCTGTTTTATGGCTCGATTGCCGAAATGGAAACCGGCGAGGGCAAGACGCTCACCGCAACGCTGCCCATGTACCTGCACTCCCTCCCCGGAAAAGGGGCTCACCTTGCCACCGTGAACGACTACCTTGCCGCCCGCGATGCCGAGTGGATGCGGCCGGTGTACCAACTGCTCGGCTTGTCGGTCGGCGTCATCCAGACTCCCGATTCATCGGACCAGCGTCGCAAGGCCTACGCCTGCGACATCACCTATGGGACGGCGAAGGAATTCGGCTTCGACTTCCTGCGAGATCGCCTGCTGCTGCGGCGCATGGGCCTGCGGCAGGAGGACTTCCTGGGTTCCGTCGCGGTTCATCGCTTCGACACGGACGGAGAGCAACCCGTACAGCGCGGCATGCATTTCGCACTGGTCGACGAGGCCGACAGCGTATTGATCGACGAAGCGAGAACGCCTCTGATCATTGGAGCAGTAGACACAGGAGACGGAAAAGAGGAAATCGCAGCCACCTATCGCTGGGCGGCGGAAGTTGCCGACGAATTCGAGGAAGACGAGCACTACGAAGTCGAGGAAGATACGAAGAAGGTCGAATTACTGGCCGAGGGTCGCCAACTCGTTCGACGCTTGCCGAAGCCGGATATCCTGCGCACCGTCGGATTGGTTGACCTGTATCAGTTCGTGGAACGAGCCATCAAGGTGAATCGCGATTACCACCTCGATGAGCAATATGTCGTCCGAGATGGAGAAGTAGTGATCGTCGACGAGTTCACCGGGCGTTTGGGTGAAGGCCGGAGATGGCAAGCCGGAATTCACGAAGCGATCGAGGCCCGTGAAGGCGTCGGCAAATCGGCGGGTCGCGGCGGCCAGGCCGCCCGTATTACGATTCAGGACCTGTTTCTCCGTTACGCGTTTCTCGCCGGTATGACGGGTACTGCGCGAACATCGGCTAGAGAAATGCATCGCATCTACGGCACGCGGGTGATCCAGATTCCCACCAACCGCCCGCCTCAGCGAAAAACCTGGTCGGATCGCATTTTCGGCGACAGCGACTCCAAATGGTCGGCAGTGGTGGAAGAAGTCCGACTGCTGCACGAACAGGGACGGCCTGTATTGATCGGAACACGTTCGATCGACAAGTCAGAGCATCTTTCCAAGCTGTTGAAATTGCACGGCCTCGAACATGAGGTCCTGAATGCCCGCGAAGTCGCCAGGGAAGCTGATATCGTCGCTCTAGCCGGCCAGCGAGGGCGAATCACCGTGGCCACGAACATGGCCGGCCGCGGAACAGATATTAAGCTGGGTCCTGGGGTCGGCGAACTTGGGGGCCTGCACGTCATCTGCACCGAACTTCAGGACGCGGCGCGAATCGACCGCCAGTTGGCGGGCCGCTGCGGCCGGCAGGGCGATCCCGGCAGCGTTCGACTTTTCATGGCAATGGACGATGAGATCATCCGGAGCGGCCTCGGGCCTGATCGTGCCGAGAAGATCAAAGAAATGGGCAGGAGCCCCGGTGTGCCCGAACGATCCGGCCGACTGCTGCGAAAGGCTCAGCGCAAGCTTGAGCGTCAACATTTTCGCGACCGCATGATGCTGATGCACCACGAAAAAGAGAGAAAAAAGGTGCAGCGCGAAATGGGCCAGGATCCGTATCTCGACACCCCGGATTGACGGCCCGATATTCGGTCAATTGTCCGCTGCTCGGCGCAGAAGACCTTCCTGCGGCGAGGTACGGCGGGGTGGTTTCGAAACCAGCCGCAGTTTCGGAAATGTTGTCGGCCCGCCGTGAAAGGTCCTTCCGCCCTCAAGATAATGGTCGTACAGGAAGACACCTGACTTCGCATTGCCGGCGGGCTGACAGCGGAGAATTGCCGGCGAACCGCACTCTGGGCACGCCACCCGAAGGCCGTTCGCATCGAGTAATTCCTGGACTTTCTTGGTGAACGTGCGATTATTGCTCAGAGACCCGAAATTCGCTCCCGCATAACTGTCGAGTGTAACCTCCAAGGACACGGCGATAGCGCGTTTGTAACCTTCGATTTCGGCCTGAGTTGCAGCCAGATTAACCAAGGCCGGCTGAAGCGGAGCTAAATTTCCGAGAAACCTTTGCTCGATTTCCCGTCTAAGGCCTGCGGACAAGTAATCCAGCCAGTCGATGATTGCGTGCGGCGGGCAATTCCCAACCTGCCGAGGCGACTGCGTCCCCAGCAGCAACTCAAAAGCCCCCACGCGGTCCCCTTGGCTGTCAATGGGTCCGAGCAGCAGATAGCCATCAAAGGGATTGCGAGCCGATGTACGACAATCAGGAGTACCTCCCGTTTCGACCAGGAAAGCGCGAGTTCGCGCAAACGCATGGCGGACCAACACTTCCCGCTGAGGCTTCATATCACCCCAGCAAACCTGCCCAGATCTTTCGACACGAATGGCCGGCTTTGCCTGACCTGGTGCCCGAAGCCAGATTGCCCCGGCCGATGCGCCAAACAACCGGACGGCGTGTGACAGAAACTGGCCCAGCAATTCATCCAGACCGCAATCTCCAGCGGCCAGTCGTGCCACGTACTGATACTCATTTTGAACCGCTTGCTGCTCTTGCCAGTCGAACGTCTGCAGAATCTCGTCCGGTATCGGTCGGTTGCCAAACATCCGCCCCATCTCTCCTTGCCTTCAACCGGATGGAGGACTGGTCTGTCCTCCGCGGTGACTATCAACTTGACATTTCCATTGGTTATACTTACAGTATGAACATCGGAATGGCCAAGTGCAAGTTTTCTGGAACGAGAATGTTCTTCGGACCAAAAATGCATAATTGCTCGAACTGCCACAACCGGCACGAGCAGTAAGCTCCATCGCCCTAAAGGTTTATTGATTCCGACTGACCGCCGATTCGATTGAGTTGGTAGTAGCAAAGGGTAGATTTGCCGAAAGGTCTTTTGGCCGATTCGCTATCTCGACGGGGCCTTCCCAGACCGAAACAGGTTTGCCATGTCCTCCGAACAGTCCTCGGTAAACGCCGAAACGATTGAGCAGACGAAGCAGCAGATCCGCAGTCTGGTCAACGAGATTTCGCAGTTGTCCAAGAGCGATCTGGAAGCGGAGCAGTACTACGCTGCGTTCCTTCAGAGAGTCGTGGCTGCCCTGGCCGCGACTGGGGGTGCGATCTGGGTATTCGGCGAAGGCAGGCGACTGACTCTTGCCTACCAGATCAACCTCAGCGAATCGTTGCTCGATTCCAGTTCGGAAGACTGTCAGCGTCATCATCGTCTGGTGGAAGCACTTGCCCGCAACGCCGAGGGAATGCTGGTGCCGCCACTTTCAGGTGCCACGGACGAGCGAGCGGGCGGCAACCCCACTCGGTACTTGTTGGTCGTCTGCCCGTTGCGCGGCGACTCTCAGAACGAGGGGCTGGTCGAGATTTTCCAGCGGCCAGACTCTCCGCCAGCCACACAACGAGGTTACCTGCGTTTCCTCCAGCAAATGTGCGAACTGGCCAGTGAGTGGGTCAAGACCCAGAAGCTGAGGCAGTTTTCGGATCGACACTCGCTCTGGGCCCAGGCCGACCAGTTTTCGCGTCTGGTGCACGAGAGCCTTGACTTACGATCCACCGCGTATGCGGTCGCCAATGAGGGGAGGAGGCTGATCGGCTGCGATCGCGTCAGCGTCGGGATTATGCACGGCAGGAAATGCGTCATCGAGTCAATCAGCGGCCAGGACTCGCTCGAGCACCGTTCCAACATTGTGGCCGCCCTTGGGCGTCTGGCGTCAAAAGTGGTTGCCACTGGCGAACCACTGCGTTACGAGGGATCCACCGAGGACTTGCCGCCGCAGATTGAAAAGGCGATCCACGACTATGTCGACGAGTCGTATGCGAAGTCGATAGTCGTGCTCCCCATGCGGCGGCCCGCGGGCACCGAAGCCGACGTACGCCGCTCGTCGAGTGTCGAAGTCGAGCGGGAAACGGACCACCTCGGCGAGGTCATCGGAGCGTTGATTGTCGAACAGCTTGAAACCCACCTGCCCCGCAATGTTTTCGAACCTCGACTGGACATGGTCTACGAGCACAGTGCCCGTGCACTGGCCAATTCGCTTGATCACAGCACGCTCTTCCTGATGCCGGTTTGGCGCACTCTGGGCCGTGCAAGTTGGGTGGTAAAAGGCCGCGCGCTGCCGAAAACGCTTCTCATAACAACGCTGGTGATCGCAGCAATCCTTGTCTTGACATTCGTGAAAAAGGACTTCTACCTGAAGGCGGAGGGTTCCGTTCAGCCCGTGGTAAAACGGGATGTGTTCGTCGATGTGGGTGGAACGGTCACGGACGTTTACGTCGAGGACCAGAAGCATGTCAAAAAGGGCGAACCGCTGCTGCAGCTCGAAAACACCGACGTGGAAGTTCAACTGGTCGATGTGGACGGCAAACTGCAGGCAGCCCGCGAGCAGATGCTGGCCGCTCGCGATGCGTTGGCACGCCAGGACGACCTCAAGGAGGATGAGCGCATCCGCCTGTTCGGGCAAGTGGCCGAGTTGACAAAGCAAATCGAGAGTCTGCAGGAACAGCGGGCATTGTTGGACCGCAAGAAGGAGAAACTGAGAATTCTCAGCCCGATCACAGGGCAGGTGATGATCTCCTGGGATGTGGCTCGCTCGCTGAAGAACCGAACGGTCGAACCGGGCCAGATCCTCATGGCGGTCGCCGACACAAGCCAGGACTGGGAATTGGAACTGTTCATGCTTGAGCGGAGGATGGGGCACGTCGACCAGGCTCGCCAGCAGGCTCCGGGTGGCCTGCCGGTGAAGTACGTTCTGGCCACCGATCCCAAGACAACCCGCATCGGCAAAGTGAAAGCGATCGAAGAGATCGCTCAGGTGCATGCCGAGGAAGGAAACACCGTTCGGGTGCGTGTGGACATTCAGAAAGACCCGGGTGTAAACCTGCGTCCCGGAGCAACCGTCACCGCCAAACTGCAGTGCGGCCGACGCTCGATCGGCTACACATGGTTCCACGAAGCGGTCGAGTGGTTGCAGGCCCACGTGCTCTTTTGACAGACAACACCGGTCTGCCGGCCGGCGAAATGTCGCGAGCCGACAGTTCCGAGAGGAGATCGACAAAATGGTCTATGGCTTTTGTTCGTTGTTGGCGGCAACGGTGTTGGCCGCTGCTCCGCCGCAGGGGAACGCCCCGGCGAAGGAGAATGTCGCCCATCTTTCGCAATGCGTCGTATCCCTGATCGACGAAGTCGAAGTTCCGGCGCGAGTCGCCGGCGTCCTGATGACGCTGCAGACCGAAGACGGCGCAGCAGTGCGCGAAGGACTCCGCGTTTCCAGAAGGCAATTGCTGGGGAAACTGGACGACGCCGACGCCCTTGCACGTCAGAAGGCGGCCGAACTGGAACATCGCGTCGCCGAAGGTGAGGCGAAAAAAGCCGAAGCCGGCATCTCGGCGGCCGACGCCACAGTGGCTGTAGCCGGCGCGGAAGTTCAGGAATCCGAGGCCATCAATCGCAAGGCAAAAGGTTCGATTCCACCCACCCAGCTCCGCCGCCAGCAACTGACCGAACAGCGTGCCAAGACCGAAGCCGACGTTGCTCGTCGAGAAGCTGAGACCGCGTCGCTGACCGTGGAATCCAAAGGTGCCCAGGTAGAAGTCGCGTCGATCAATACGAATCACCACCGGATCGAGTCGCCGCTGGATGGAACTGTCGTCCAAGTCTACAAGCACGAGGGAGAATGGGTCAGTCCCGGCGATCCGATCGTGCGCATCGTCTATTTGGACAAACTTCGTGTCGAGGGCTATCTCGACATTACAAGGCAACTGCCTGAGGAAGTCGCCGGCCGTCCGGTCCGGATCGAGTTGTCGCTGAAAAACCGCAAGGAAGTTTTCAATGGCCGGATCAGCTACGTCAGCCCCCTGGTGGAATTGAGCGGCGCGTATCGAGTCTGGGCCGAAATCGAAAACCGCGAAAAGGACGGGTTCCCGATCGCGCGCCCGGGGGTAACGGCCGAGATGTTCATCCTGCTCGACCAACCGGCCGCCGCAGCAAAGCCGGGCCCGTGAGAAACAGCCTCGCAGCCGACAGTCGTCGGATGCCCGAGGGACTATTCAGTTCTTGATTCGACCACGGAAACGAACGCATGCCAACACTTGCCGAGAGCGCGATCAGCAGTACATCGCGACCGCTGTGTTTGCGCATGCGCCCTGACTTGTCCGCGCGGCAACAGCGATATCATGGCCGCACCTATTGGGTCGTGAAAGAACCGGTCGGATTGAACTACTTCCGCTTTCACGAAGAGGAATACGCGATCCTCTGCATGATGGACGGGCAGGCAAGCCTGGACGATATCAAGGAGCAGTTCGAGGACGAATACCTGCCGCAGAAGATCACGTACAATGACCTGCAGCAGTTCATCGGCATGCTGTACCGCAGCGGTTTGCTGATCTCCGATGCTCCGGGACAAGGGAAGCCGCTGCGGAAACGCCGGGATGAGAAGAAACGTAGAGAACTCATCTCGAAGTTCTCCAACATCTTTGCGCTTCGATTTCGGGGCGTTGACCCGGAACGTTTCTTCGACATCATTTACCCGTACGTCGGCTGGGTTTTCTCACCGATCGCCATCATCCTCTTCATGACGTTCGCTCTGTCCGCTTTGACGCTCGTCATGGTGGAGTTCGATTATTTTCGCTCCAAGCTTCCCACGTTCCACCAGTTCTTCGGTCCGCATAACTGGATCTGGCTGGGAATCACCATGGCGGCTGTCAAGGTACTGCATGAATTCGGGCATGGGCTGTCGTGCAGACACTATGGCGGAGAATGCCACGAGATCGGCCTGATGTTCCTCGTCTTCACCCCCTGCCTGTACTGCAACGTTTCGGACTCGTGGATGCTGCCGAATAAATGGCACCGAGCGTTTATTGGGGCGGCCGGAATGTACATCGAGGTGATTCTCGCGTCCTTCGCCACGTATCTGTGGTGGTTCAGCCAACCGGGCCTGCTGAACCAGATCTGCCTCTCGGTGGTCTTTATCTGTTCGGTCAGCACAATTCTGTTCAATGGCAATCCGCTGCTGCGGTTTGACGGCTACTACATCCTGATGGACCTGGCCGAAATTCCGAATTTGAGCCAAAAATCGACCGAGGTACTGAAACGATTCCTGGTTCAGCTGTGTCTAGGTATTGAACAACCGGAGAATCCGTTTCTGCCTCAACAGCGGCAACTGCTATTTGGAATCTACACTGTAGCTTCAGCGATTTACCGCTGGGTTGTCGTGTTTTCCATCATGTTCTTCTGCATCAAGATATTTGAGCCGTACGGATTGAAGATCATTGGCCAATTTCTGGCAATCGGAGGCCTCTTCGGCTTGGTTGTCCAGCCGCTCATTCAGCTGGTCCGGTTCTTCTACGTTCCTGGGAGAATGCACAAAGTGAAGCGATTAAATCTTGGCATAACCACGGTTTTGGTCGCTGCGCTGATCCTGGCCATCGCGTTCGTACCCTTGCCGTTTCACATTAAATGCAGCCTGGAAGTGCAGCCGCGCGGCGCAGAAGCAGTCTTTGCACGGGTGCCAGGCCGCCTCCGTGAGGTAGTGGCCAAGCCGGGAATGTGGGTGGAACGCGGTCAGGTTCTCGCCCGGCTTGAGAACGTCGATCTCCAGTTGGCTCTGGCTTCGCTCCAGGGAGAGAAAGCCAGGCTTGAAGCTCAACTGGAGACTTTGAATCGCCGGCGCTTCAAGGACGAGCGGGTCGCCATGCAAATCCCCACGGCCAAGGAAATCCTCGAGGCTGTCGAGGATCAACTCGTCGAGAAGCAGCAGGACGTCGAGCGGCTGGAGATCTCAGCTCCGATCTCCGGCCAGGTCTTCCCTCCGCCGTTCCGCCAGCAAAGGAACAGCGAAGACGGTCGCTTGCCGGGTTGGTCCGGTTTCCCGTTCGATCGTCAGAATGAAGGGGCCCATTTCGCGGAACGCGACCAATTGTGCCAAATCGGCGATCCCAAGAATTTCGATGCTATTCTGGTTATAGACCAAAACGATATCGACCTTCTCTCCGCCTATGAAGGCAAACATCAGAAGTGGCCGGAAGTCGAGATCAAGCTGGATGCGTTCCGATGGGACACAATCAGCGGTCGGATTGCGGGAGTGGCCTCGGCCCCGATGGAGATAAGTCCCCAGAGTCTGGCAAGCCAGGGTGGCGGAGAATTGAATACCAAAGCGGATGCCTCAGGGATGCTTCGTCCCATCAGCACTTCATACCAGGCGCGTGTTCCGTTGGACAGCAACGCCAAGATGCTGCGGGTCGGGATGACGGGCCGGGCAAAAGTCTACACGGGGTGGCAGCCACTCGGAACTCGGATCGCACGATTCGTATATCGGACTTTCCATTTTCAATGGTAATCAAACGGAAGGGACCGTGTCCGCGCCGGCAGAATAACGTTGTCCAAAGAGGTAGCGTGGC
>CAIPEB010000336.1 GCA_903863885.1 uncultured Planctomycetaceae bacterium
AGTTCCGTGTCAATGCCGTTGCCGAGGTAGAAGCCGGGCACCATCTGGTGGCTGGCCCCATTGTCATTCTGGAGCGTGCCATAGGACTCCGGAGCGTCGCCGTAGTCGAGCCCGCGATCCACAAAGATGGTGAACCGTGTTGATCCGTCGTCCCGATTCGCCTTCAACGAGTTGCCGGCGATATCCGAAATGGCGGATCGCAATGCGGCCGCCGCTCCTGTGACGTTGGACACGCCCGTCAGAACGACTTCGTTGATCGTCGCGGAAGTTCCGTCCGTTCGGACTGCGGCCGTGACGTTCGTCAGGCGTCCGCCCGTGACCGCGGAGTTGATCGCATCACGAACGGCGAGGGCCATGTCATTCTCGTCGAAAACCGGTTCCCGCACGGGAACACCGGGCGTGTAAGTCGTGCCGGGGATGAACGGCACGGGTTCGGCAGCCGGCACGCCAGGCAGTCCGATTTCCACCAGCGACGTGTTCGTCATGGTCAGGCGGTACGCGGCGGTTCCGCCCAGCGTCACGACGCCCTCGGCTGAGCTGGTCGGATTCAGACCCAGGTTCGCGTTGCGGATAGCAATGGCGATTGCGGACGCCAGTTGGGCAGCGGTCGTATTGACGGTGAAGGTGATGGCTCGGTTGCCGGCCGTTGTCTGGCCGTTGCTGTCGAGTTCAAACGTCACCGGGGTGGTGCCGTTCGTCAACACGAAGGTCTGTCCATCCTTGATCTGGGTGTAATCCGGAACTCCGGCAATCGTCGGAATTCGGATGCCCCAGCTCGGGCGAACGCCCGGTTTTCCGATGAGCGACAGCTTGCTCTTCGCCACGTTCACCTGGTAGGCAGAGGTGCCTCCCAGGTGTACCAGACCGTCGCTGTTGGCGGCGTGCGAGGGCGTGAGGCCGACGTTTGCGTTGACAACCGCCGTGACAATTGCGTCCGCGATCTCTTCGCGAGTCTGGCTCAGGGAGAACAGTACCGCCTTATTTCCGGTCGCAACGGTGCCGTTATCCGTGAATTCGAAGGTTACGACTTTCGACCCGTTGTCAATCGTGAAGGTCTGTCCGTCCTCGATGCCGCCGGCCTGGCCCGCTTGTACCAGAACGGTCTTCGTGGTGTCGAGCGTAATGCCGGTCTTGCTACCCAGCTGAACGGCTCTCCCTACGTAGTTCACAATGTTGGTCGGGGAGAGGGCAAGCGTCGTACTCTTGAGCGCCGTCAGGATCTTGGTGGCCAGGTCATTCGCTGTCGTGTTGTCGTCAATTGCGATGACGATGTTATTAGTGGTCGTTACGCCGTTCTTGTCGAACTCAAATACGACCGTTTGCGTGCCGTCGCCGATGGTGAAGGTCTCGCCATCCTTGACGGCCGCGCCGCCCGTCGCCGGAATCTGCAGCGTCAGGGTTTGCGGGACCTGGAAGTTGTAGCCGCTGTCGTACTCGAAAGTGACCGTGTGGGACGACTGATCCGAAACGGTGAAGGTGTCGCCATCCTGCACAGCGTTTCCGCTGGGCGTCGTGATGACGTAGCCTTCCTGGTTGGACAATTCGATCTCGTAGGTGTGATTGACTTCCCAGATCCCGGCGAGGGGAGTCAGGCGGATGACGTTGTTCGTCGCGTCGTAACTGAAGGTGTAATCGACGCCCTGCGTGAGTTTCTCGTTGTCGCGGTAGAGCGTCACTCGATTGCCGAGGACCGTGTTGTCGTCCGCTCCGCTGCCGATCTGGGACGAGTTGGGTTCCACGCCGTCCACAAGCTGGATCGAGAAGTTCGTCATGATCACGTTGGTCAACGCGACGTAAGAGCTTCGCGAATCCGAGTCGTCGCCTTGCCGATCGTTGTCCTGCGGGGTGATCAGCAGTGCCGAGGGACCCGAGAAATCCGCCCGATCCAGCGCGCCTCGATCCTTGAAGACGTCCGCACCCTGGCCCAACGGCGTGCTCACCGCCGGATCGTCAACCCGCAACTGTCCCAGGGCGTCCAGGTCCGGGGCCAGAATTGGCGAGAGTCCGATGCCCAGCGGAGTCTTGACCGACGCGAACTCGGGTCGATCCTGCAACGAATTGAGTGAGCTGTCGATCGCGCGGGAGCCGGATGCCAAGTAATAGCTGTTTCTTGACGGATCGGCGAAGAGCGGATCTGTCGCACTGAGCTGAATCGGGAAACTGCCGAGTCCGATGCCGGCGGAGTTGTTCGTGTTTCCCTTATAGACAGTCCCGCCCAATACGGTTGTCGCCGAAGTCAGGTCAACCGAGACGCCGGTCTGTAGATCCGTGACGATATTGTTCAGGATCGTCGGACTGGCGTTGTCCTGCACTCGGATGCCCACGCCCGTGGCGTTGAGGCCAACCACGGTGTTATTGACAATTCGTCCGAACGGCACGACTCCCGGAGTCGTGTTGGTGGCTTCGCCGCGGAACTCGATGCCGGACGTGCCGGACTGGGCTACGATGTTGTTGACAATCGTGACGCCCGGGGCCAGTCGCTGCGAATTGAGTTCACTGAAGTTCTTCGGCGGTCCGGCGTGTGGCAGGTCGCCCGCGAGCGGAACGAGGTCGTTGCGAGTGCGCTGGCCGGCATCGACCAGGATGCCGGTCTGCAGCGAGTTGGTGATCGTGTTGGACTGGAGCAGCACCTGCCCCTGATCGCGGAACGTGTTGGAATCGCCGTGGTAGTCGTGCTCGTTGACGAAGTTATTCGTGGTGCCGTGGACTTTGGCGAAAATGCTGCCGAAGTCCTGCGCGCCGGTCACGTCGCCTACCGCGTTGCCGACGAGGTCGATCATGCCGCTCGTTCCTGCAGTGCCGGTCGCGGCGCCGTCAGAGAGTGCCGCCACGATCTCGATCACGGATTGAGCTTGCTGGCTGTTGATCGCGTCGCGAATTGCCTCGGCGATGACCTGATCGCTGTCGTAATTGTGGAACGGCACCCGCACGTTGCCTTGGGCTACGCCGGCATTGGCGTCACCGGCGGGAAGCGACGCGTCGTCATACTCGAAGACGACCGTATTGACACCGTCGCTGATTTGGAACGTCTGGCCGTCGTGCAGGACGCTTCCCATCGTCGCGGCGGCATGATTCCGATTCGAGACGTGGAGCGTGTAGTCTTGCGAGGTGCCTGTCGCTGCACTCAGGAGGTACACGACTGCATAGTAAGATCCGGCCGTCGCGGTAGTGGGCAGTCTGAACGACAGATCCGGGTTTGCGCCGAATTCGGATGCGAGCACCGCGCCGGTGGGACTCATCAGCTGGATGAAGAAGACCGAGTCGAGGTCGGCGTCGTCGATGTCGACACGGACCAAGTCGCCCGGACTCGCTGAGAACGAGTAGAAGTCCATCGGGTCGGTTACCGCGTCGAGGTCACCGCTGATGCTGATGTGCGGATCGGACGCGGATCCGAACACTTCGGGCGCCTGGCTGCGAGTCCACGTCAGCCGGTCGAGGTTCTGTGCGGTAAAGCGACTGTTGTTCGGTTCGCTTTCCGACGAAACCTGCGGAGTCACGACGAGCGAGGTCTGCTGATCGAGGCGATCGTTGGAGTCGATCGATTTGAAGAGCATCGTGACCGGGCCGGGTGTGAAGGTGCCGGGCTGCGGGGACATCTGGATGGTCGGGAGCGGATTGACTTGCGGCCATTCCGCGAATTCGATCCCGCGGCGGATCTCCAGATTGTATTCGCCGACGAGGATTTCCTGGTGGGGGATCGAGTTGACGGTGTTGCTCAACAGTTCCGTGTTGTCGATGAAGTTCGAGGTCTGGCCGGCGTTGCCGTTGATGACCATCTCGCCGCGTTCCGCCAGACCGATGATCACGTCGTCGATCCAGGCTCCGAGGTGGTTATTCGACATGCCGCGTTGCGATCCGGAATAAGCGTTATACGACGCATTGAAGGCGCCGAACGAGTCGCCGGCGAGGCTTGTCTCAACTCCCAGCACCTGTCCGCCATTCGGGCCGGCGCTTTGTGTGGAGTAATCGTCGTTGATGATTCGGACGAGATCCTCGTGCCGCTTGATGTTGCCGATGTTCCCGGCGCCCGATGAAACCATCGTATGACCGACGTTGGACACGTGCAGAGTGTAATGGGTGCCAAGCGCCAGCGATGTGCCGAAAAGCGGTTCGACTTTCACGAAGTAAGTGCCGTCGACCGGAAGCGTCGCGTTGAAGATCTCGGGAGCCGCGCCGCCATAGATACCGGAAGCGAGTTGCGTCGTTCCGTCGGTGTCGTACAGGATAACCCGCACGGAATTCGTGGCCGAGTCGATGTCGATCGTGGCGGTTCCTGCCTTGCCGTCGAATTTGTAGTAATCCACGCTGGCCGCATCGCCACCGCCCGTCAAAGTGACGTGCGGTACCGTCAGGGCGTTGACCACGTCCGTGCGATAGGACTGCGTCCACGGATAGGCCTCAAGGTCCTGCGCGGTGGCCGGAGTGTTGTTGGCTTCGATTTCGCGGTTCGTGTCGACAGAGAAAATATCGGCGAACCGCTGCTGGATTTCCGCCGCGACCTCATTGCGGGTCATCCCCGAGTTGACGTGGATGATGATGTTGTTGGTCAGGTTCGGCTGGAGGGTGTAATCGGCATCCGGCGTGCCTTCCAGGAACGTGGCGGGCATGCCTGAAGCCGACGCCGTCATGATGGTCGCAAGGTCACCGTCAATCAGGTTCACGCGGTGCCCCTGCACGTTCGTGGTCAGACCTGTGACTGCCGTCAGGGCAGTCGCGATCTTGGCGGCGATTTCCGCAGGGCTGTCGGTATCAGCAAACGGGATCGGGTTGGGGCCGGCATTGCCGAACGTGAACGTCGTCGAAGGGAGAATTCCCGTGGCGCCGTCCGGATCGACCGTGAAGGAGTCGCCGGCGTCAATGTTGGCGCCCGACGGGCTGACGAGGGTGTAGCCCAGGTCGAACTCGAACGTCTGCGGGGTGGTACCCTGAGCGAGAAGCGTCAAGGTCTGGCCGTCCCGCAGCAGATATCCCGGAATCGCCCGCAGTTCGTCGCCGGTCGTGCGGCGATCTCCGGTGTTCATGGATCCAGCGGTTGCGAAGTCGAACCGCAGACGCACTCGCTCTTGGCCGGCATATGAGCCGAGAGGGATGCGGGCCTGCCGCCACGTACCCGTGTTGTTGAACAGCGGATAGACGCTCGGCGTCGTTTCGTTGGAAGAGTAGAAGCTGGTCGAATCGCCGGGCCCGATGTCATATTCGTCCTGATAGTTGTGGGCCTGGAATGAGTTATTTGTGCCGAGCAGCGTCCAGTTGCCGTCGTCTCCCGACACGAACACGCGGAACGAATCCCGCTGCAGACGGCCGACTGCGTTGTAGTCCTCGCTGTCCGCTTCGGTGTCGAGATAGTAATTGAAATAGAGCATCGGCTGGTCGGCAGCCGAGTAGCCCTTGAGGTTGAATTCATTGCTGACCAGCGAGCCCTCGGCACCGCCCGGGAAGTCGTAGTGGTTGTTGGTGTGGTCACCGCTACCGTTGGTTCCGTTGGTGCTGCCGAAGTAATACGACAGCCCCGCGCTGCCCGAGTCGTTTCGGCTGTTGTCGAATGCCGGATCGACACCATGACCCGCCACGTTGGTTTGTTCGCCGTTGGTCTTCCACAGGTTCGTGGTCAAGGTCGAGAAGGCGAGCCCGCGTGCGGAGCTGATGCCGGTGGACACGTGACTCTGGCCACTCGCGAACATCGGCTGCAGTTGCCCCGACGTGTTGAAAGCATAGAGCTCACCGTTGTTGTCGATCGCGAACAACGTATTCTGGTAGCGTCCGCCTTCGACGGAACCTTGCATCACGGCCAGACCCTGGAAGTTGATGCCCCACAGGTCTTGAGCCGAAGCCTGCACATAAGTTGCGGTCGCCGCTTCGCCCAATCCGTTGTAGCCGCTGACCGTATAAAGGCCGCCGGCATTGGAGACCGCGTACATGACGCCATTCATCACGGCAATGCCCGTGATATCGCCACCGGGGCCGACGGCAAGCGTCCCGGCACCCGTGTTGATGTCCAGGATTCCGCGTTCGACTTTTTGCGTGGCGGCCCCGACGGTGCCGCTGCCGCAGCGATTCTGATAGATCTCAGTCGGATCTTGGCCGGTGCGGCGATCGCTCGAGTTGAAGTAGCAGCTTGGATTGCTGTCGGCAGCGCCGTTTGCCGCATTGAACTGGTAGAGGATGTTGCGGATCCGGCCGGTGGCGCCGGGGACAAAGGTCCCGTCGCGATCACCCACGGCCCACAAGTTCTTGCCTTCGTCACTTGCGAATGTGATGGCGTTGAAGGTGATGCCGACGTCGGCGTTGACTTCTTGAATGCCGGCATTTGCCGGATCGTCGCGATACGTGACGATCCCGTCGTCGAGCGACTGAACATACGCGGCGGTTCCGGTGTCGAGTTGCCGGAACATGACGGAGCCGTCGGTCTGTCGATAGCCGTTGTTGGGATCCGTCCCCGAGAATGTCCACAACGAACCCTCAAGTTCCGACCTTTGGTCGTTGAACTCCGGCCGCATGGCGATATCGCCATGGCTGTGGGAGAAATCACCCAGCGTTGTTACAACCTGTCCGGTCAGTGGATTGACCGTCTGCACCTTCGACATGTCGTTGCCGTCGACTCCGCCGTTGGAACTGACGAAGAGGACCACGTTGCCGAGGGTGTAGGGGATAACGTTCGCCGTGGAACTGGTATCAAAGATCACCGGCAGGGTATCGCTGCCGACGACGTTGGAGCCGCCGGAAGTTCCGATGCGGTCCTCCGCGATGCGTGCCACCGAGTCGATCGGCTCGAGACGCAGCAGCGGATTGGTCGCGGCCGGATTGTAGAAATTGTTCTGGACGCCCTGTCCCAGGTACTGGTCCATTTCCTGCGGGATGGTGCCGTTCGACGTGACCACGGTGGTGTACGTGCCTTCGGGCAGCAACACCGGGCCGATGAACGGATCCAGACTGCCGACCGAACCTCGCGACAGGTCGTCCAGGTTGGCCCCATTGAGGGCAGCCGGGCGGTCCTCGGCGATGTTCGAGTCCTTGCTTCTCAGAATCAACCGTCCCTGGCTGTCGAAGACCCACAGGGACGTGTCGGGACGGGCGATGCCATCTGCGTAGTCCACATCGAAAACCGTGCTCGCATAATTTCCGCCGGTAACCTCAGTGGCGTCGTAGTTGACACTGAACCGATAGGAATCCACGTCGGAACGGGTGGACAGGTCACCCGCAATGGACAGCGTGGCACGGTCCGTATTCAGAAGGTTCCCCAGGTTCATCGTGGCCCCGCTGGGGTCTTCCACCACCTCACCGGCAAGCGGCGAGTGGATCGGCATGCCGGCGACTTCAATGCCGACGGTGGCGTAACGGATGTCGGCATATCGAACCGTCGAGCCGGGAACTTCGTCGGTTCCGCGGAGACGGATCTGCAACCGGTAGACGCCCGACGTCAGGCCGTCAGCCAACATCGATTCGTCCTGCAGGTTGGACGAAGGATCGCCTGCGTTCAGATTGCTGCTGCGGACTCGCACGTGGAACGTACCCGTTGCTCCGGCAGTGCCGGGCAGCACGACGCGGAAACCGGCGTCTCTGGGGTTCGTCGTGTAGTCGTCCTTGCGCCGCCACGAGTTGTTCTGGAGGATATTGACTTCGCGGGACGCTTGATCCTCGTACAGCGGAGATCCTGCGGCCGTTTCGCTGATGGAGTTGTCGGACTGGGCAATGATCTGTCCGCTGGCGTCGATCAACTCGATGACCGTGTCGAGCGAATGCGTGGTGCGATCGATATCGAACCAGACTTCGGTGCCGGACACGCCCAGGAAACTGTAGACGTCGACATCGTTGGCTTCATT
Source organism: uncultured Planctomycetaceae bacterium (assembly GCA_903863885.1). Classification (GTDB taxonomy): domain Bacteria; phylum Planctomycetota; class Planctomycetia; order Pirellulales; family Pirellulaceae; genus CAIPEB01. Next base: position 7,821 of record CAIPEB010000336.1, read on the forward strand.
GATGTAGCCCTGGATCTCGAAGCCGAGACGCAGGTTGTCGTCGCTCGATTTCTCGCCGCTGGCGAGCGAACCCAGGAACTGCGCGGACGACGGGGTCGCGTTTACGCCTGGCGCGGCCGAGTCCGGTGCTTCGCGCTCCAGCACTTCTTCGACGTTGCGGTCGTTGCTGTACTGGTCGATCAGAATTCCGCGCCAGTCTCCGGGCGACGCCACGCTGGCGCCATTGCCGTTGGTGTCCGTCTGCGGACGGCCGGTCGGATCAAAACCGCCGCCAGCCGTATCGTCCGACAGCGAGGTCAGGATTACCGGGAATCCTGGCTGTCCCACGATGTGCAGCGACCCGCCGATGCGGTCGTCGATGTCCAGCGGGCGTCCGGTCGAGGTGAAGCCGGCGTTGGCGCCCGATAATTTGACCACGAGGCTGGTGGTCGGGCTGCTTTCCAGTCGCAGGCCTCCGTAGGTGTGGAAGTCGGGAACGGTGACTTCGCTGCGCAGCACGTGCACGATGTCCGTGTCGTCCCACACGCCTTCGGTGCTGAGGATGCCGCCGCGGACTTCCATGCCGTTGATCAGGTTGCCCGACAGCCGGTTCTCGCGGACCAGCGGTCCCTGGTTGTCGCCGTAGCCGATGACTTGATCGACCGGTCCCGTGGTGCGTCCGGCATCGCTGACGAAGTCGGAGTTCAGCGCGTTCAGATTGATGTTAATCGCGGGGCCGGAATTGTCGCGGATGATGTTTCCGACGATGATCGGCTGCGCGCCGCGGACGAAGATCGCTGCTGCGGCATTCGAGCCGCGTCCCAGGCGATGGGCCTGCGCATTGCCGCCCAAACCGCTCGCATTGTCTTCGATGATCGAATTCGTCAGGCGCACGTCGGCCTGTTGAATCTCGACGGCGTTGAACCCGGCGAAGGCGCCTTCGATCGGCGTGATGCCGCCGCCGAAAGTGATCCGGGCGTAATCGATGCTGCCCTTGCTCATCTGGCTGATGGACAACCCGCCCCAGTTGCCTCTGGCCGGCGAGTTGGTATTGCCGTCGTCGTTCGTGTCGAAAGTGCCGCCCGCACCGAACCGGTCATCCAGGCGGGATGTGAAGACGATTTCCCGGCCGTCCTGACCTTCGGCGATGAACTGTCCGCCCATCGTGGTTTCGATGCGTGAGGATTCGAGCTTGATAATCGTGCCCGGATCGATCGACAGGCGAGCATCAAGCCGGGGCCGGTCGATCGCTGCCGACAGGTTCGGAGCGCCTCCGGCCGTCTTGCCGGTATCGCGATATGTCGTAACGGTGGCATCGAGCGTTGTTACGAGCGTGTAAGTGCCAGGGCTGCCCGGAACACTGCGGTAGAGCTTGCGGCCGACGAAGGGGGAAGCTGCGACGGGAAGGCTGCCCAACAGGATCGAATTGTGCCCGGCCGTCGTGAGCGTGATGTTCAGGGTTGCCGAAGATACTGCAGTCTCGAACCCGTACGCGTCGACATACGTCAGCAGGTAGTTATACGGCTGGCCCTGCAGCAGGGTGCCGCCCGCTTGCGAGTTGAGGGTGACCAGCGACGTGGCCGGCGAGGCTTCGCCCGTGATCGGTCCGCCGGGTGTTCCCTGCACGACAAGATTCTGGGTGATAATGTGCGTGATGTCGGTATCGTCGAACCGCGCCGCGACGGTCAACGGTTGCAGTTGGTTGCCGGCGGGGGTCGACACGCGGACGAACAAACCGTTGTTCGTGTTTCCGGCAAAAGTGTTTCCGCGGATGTGAGGGCCGACACGATCGTAATCGGACGTGAATGCGCCCGACGCCTGGTATCGCGGCGTGTGGAAGTTCGTTTCTTCGAAGCTGTCCGGATCCGCGGCGATCGCAGCCTGCGCACTGTCCTTGATCGTGTTGAACGTGAGCGTCGGGCGTGCCTTCGACAGGTCGATCGGATTGACCGTCTGCAGCACCGAGTCCACGTACACGCTGCCGCCGCCGAAGCGGATGTCGGCGTGATTGACGTAATTGAGGAAAATGCCTTCGTTTTCGTAAACGAACCGCCCCTGAGCTCGCTCCACATCGTGACGGATGGAAATGCCGCCCCAGTCGCCCGGATTGGCGGACGTCTGCAGCGGATTCGTATCGTAGCCGAGTCCTTCATCGTTGTAGGACGTCAGGAAGACATCCTGGACCGGCGTGCCGAGAATCTGGATCGACGCGGAATTGCGATTCACGGACTCGGTCGAACTGCCGACGACGATCGCGGACTGCCGCAGTTTCAACACGGCGCCCGAGTCGACCATCAGAGTGACACCCTGCGGAACGGCGAGGATCGAGCCGTCGCTGAGCATCGAGTTGCCGGCGCCGCCGAAACCGATTTCGTAAGCGTACGCGTCTTCTTCGGTGCCCAGATTGCCATCCACGCCGCCGTTGCCCACAACCCGCACGATGTCGCCCGGCATGGCATTGCCGAATGCATTGACGACATTCGGGTTCGCCAGGTTGTTGAAAGGCTTCTGCAAGGAGCCATCCGCAGTCGCCGAAGCGGTCTTGTCGACGAAGATCGTCTTTCCCTCGGTGGCCAACGCCACGATGCTCGCGTCCAATGCGACCCGCCGCTCGCCCTTCAGGGTGACGCCGTCGGATCCCAGAGGACTTGCCGTGACGCCGAAACCGGCAGAATTGATTGCTGTGACAATGGCATCCCGGACTTGCTGCGCGGTGACAGCCGAGAAAACGTCGATCTTCCGGTTGGTGCCTGAAACGCCGTTGTTCAGACGGTCAAACTCGAATACCCGGCTGACGCCCGCCGAGTCGACCAGAGTGATCTTCTGACCGTCGGTGAAAGCGTTCGCGGCCGCCGTAACCCGCAGGGTTCGGTCGAGCGGTTTGGCCTGGAACCAGAAATCGTAAACGACGCCGGGCGTGCCGTCCAAGTCGCCGTCCAACGCCGTGCCGGTCGCGTCGACGATGGTGGTGGAGACATCCGGCCGGAAATTCAATCGCAGATCGTAATTGCCCTGCGAAAGACCGCCGATGCCGCTGTCGTTGATCGTCGGGTCGTAGTCGGCGTTGCCGCTGGCGCTGACGCCGAGGTAATACACGCCCGGCTTCAGCGAAAATTCGACGTAGGAGTCACTGCTGAAATAGTCGTCGTTCTGCGAAAGCAGTTCACGCGTTCCGTCGGCATTCTCGCGATACAGACGCAGATTGGTATCCAGCAGGCTGGAGCTGGAGAGCCGCTCTGCGAACGTCTCGGCCGTGAACAGGCCGGCCGTGTCGACGGTGAACCGGTACATGTCGATGTCGTTGCTCTCGGGCCGATAGAGGTATTGCCCGTGCACGATGTCCTGGTCACCCGGGTAAACCGTCTCGCCCGCGTTGCTGAGACCGGGGGCGTCCGACACGGTCAGCTGGCCCTGCATCGTACGTCCGGTGAGGTCGTACGTGTGGCCCAGGCCGAGCATGTTTCCGATCTCGCCCATGGCGGTCTCGAACCAGCTTCGGGTGTTGATATCCACGTCGTCGCCGAAACCGTCGTACCATTTCTCGGCGTTGTCCAGGATGATCGTGGGACGGCCCGACGTGCCGACGGCCGAACCCAGAAGTCCAACCGTGCCGTTGAGGGCATACGGATACCCGGCGCCGTTGTTGATCAGTTCGTTCAGCGCTCGAAGGTCGCCTGTGGCAATGGTGATGTCTGTGTCGGAAATGCCTTTGCCCGTCGTCTCGACGAACTGAACCCCGAGGTACTGGCTGTAAAGTGCGAAGATCTCACGCGCCCGCTGCTTCTGAGCTTCGGTAATCGCATTGCGGAGCGGGTTGCCGAAGGGGTCGTAACCGTAAATGTCCCGGAAGTTGTAGTGGATTTCCGCGATGCCGTCTTCGCTGTCGCCGCTGCGGTTCTGGTTGTAGTGGAACTCGAAGGGGATGTCCCGGTGCCCCGCCATGTCGCTGGCGCCCGGGAACTCGATTCCGTAGGGCTGGACATCGATCTTGGAGGAAATGATCTGCGACGCGCCGCCGAGCGTTGCGAGATTGTAGGCGCCGGTGAAACTCGACCCGACGTCGGCGCCGATGCTCAACGCGCTCGGAGCGACGGGAATGCTCTCACTTGTCCCGATCCGCAATCGGTATGTCCCCGCGCCGCCGAGTTCGTCGATCGGCTTGGCAAAAGTGAGAACGGCCCGATCCGAGGCCGTGTCGTACGATACGGAAATCGGCTTGTAGACCGTGTCGTCGGTGTTGCGCACGGTGTCCTGAGTCAAAATCAGCTGATAAAAATCGGGGTTCTCGGCCGAAGTGGCATCGTCCCTCAGGTCGTCGTTGTTGAAGTAGACAATGATCTGGTCGCGTGCCTGCGACAGGGTATTATCGGAACTGTTGCGCGTGATGGGCTGCGGAACCACCGCCAGGATCTTTGCGCCCAAGTCAAGCTCGAAATCAACGCCCAGATCGACTCCGTTGTCCACGCCGTCATCGGTCTTGTCGCCAAATGCGGCTCCGTTCACACCACGCAGGGCGCTGGAACCGGTGCCGATGAAATCGACGCGATACAAATCGTCCGGCAGCGGGTCCTTGAATCGCACGACGACCTCATTGGCCGACGCACCCACGCCGATGTACCCGGGTTGAATCACGACGTCGTCGACGGCCACCAGACTCAACGGCGAGTAGTTGATCGTGCGGCTGCCGATCGCCGTGGTCGGACTTCCCGCATTCAGGCGGGCTTTGACCAGCGCGCTGGCTGGCGCGTTCGCGTTGATCGCATCAATCAGTTCCTGCGCCGTCGTGGGGTTCGCGGTATTCGAATTGAGCTCTACCGATATGACCTTGTCCTTGACGGAAACCGTCGGCGGGCTTACGCCGCCCATGTCCCGTTTGGTGACCGCGATCTGGATTCCCTGGCCTGCCTGGCCGGGTTGCTGCGCAAGGAACTCGATTTCAAACGTGGCACCCACATTGAAACTGGATGCGACCGATGCCGTGCTCGCGCCGAGCAGAGTCACCGGAGAATAGTTGATGGCCGGAGTGGCAATGTTGGTTGTGGCATTGCTTCCCGAGCGAATGGAAGCCGTGAGTAATCTGCTGGCGCTGGCGTCGGAGTTCAACGCGTCGCGAAGCTGCGAGGCTCGCGTTTCACTGCCGGTTGTCGTGTTCAATTCAACACGAATCGTCTTGTCCTGGACGGTGATCTTGGGGCCTAGGCCCGCCCCCAGCGGGTTCTTGATGAACTGCAGGCTGATCCCGTCGCCCGGGAAACCCGAATCCCTGGCCGTGAAGTCCATCACGACCGTACCGTTCGTGTTGAAATCCGTCGTTGCGGTGGCGCCGTCAAACTGCCCGTCCAGTCCGCTTCGCGTTATGTGGATTCCCGAAAGCGTGGAAGAATCCACGGCCTGGGAAAACCGAAACGTGAGGTCGGTTGGTGCCACATTGAGAACTTGACCGTCAGTCAAGAGCGCGGCGTCGCTCAGCCGGATGCCCGCCAACTGCGGCCCGACGGCCATCAGCTGCCTCGGCTCAAGCGATTCAAGCCGCATATCGCTGCGCGACTCTGCTCGCAATCTGCTGACTCGGGCTTTGCGGCTCTTACTTCCCCAGAACAGTTTCTTCGGACGGATGGTCATAAACCAATTCCTCGATTACCGAAATCAAAGACCGGTCAGTCCACGGGCACTCGGATAACCAGAGAACGCTGTTAAGCGGAGATTCCTAGTCAGAGTGACCCGCTCCAACTCCAGTGCTTGCTCGGAGTTGGCGTAAATTTAGATAAAACAGGGTGTATAAGCAAAATGGTTAGGCTGAGTGGGGCCATCTTTTGGATTGTAATTACCGTCAGGGCGATTGCAATGAAAAAGGGCGTTAACCCCTTGTTCCAATAGGGATTCGACGTTTCCGCCTTTGGCGAAAATACGGCCTTTTTGCACCCCCCGAATAGTGATTCAACCACCGCCTGAGCCATTTTTCCGGCCTAACCGTTGCATGTGGTGCAAAATACCCAGCATTTGTAAATTGCGCCTGGGAATGCCTGCATGCATTACTTCTTCGCAAAGGTGAGACGTAACCAACCTGAAGTACGTTCCAGAGGGGTTACGCAATTTTTGGGAGAGATGCAACGAAACTCCGCAAAATCCCCCCTGGAGGACTGTGGGCCGTGAGATGGCAACTGTGTGTCGCTGGGTAGTTGCCGAATAAGGCCAACAGATCTGGCGGTCGACTAGTAAGGAAGCAAGCCACGTGCGGAAGATTCGTTGAACTGTTGCGGAACCGTGTAACGGACAGCAGCGGCCCCTTTACCGACTTCCAGTCCCCCGAGAGACGGTTCCCATATCCAGGTCCATTGCCGAAGTTCGGATTTGGGAGCCAGCGTCCGGTCGAAGACCCGCGTGCGTTTCTCTTTCGACCACGTGCCGTAGCGGTTGGTGTACTGCCATACTTCGTGGCGAAGGACCGCGACTTGTTGACCGTACTCGCCATCGTAGCTGGTGGCTTCGTCGCGCAGCAGTTGGACGAGTACGCGAACGTGCTGCCCGGTTCCGGCAAAGTGAAGCGGCTTAACCTTGTTCTCAAAGTGGGGGGACTTGGCGATGTCTTCGGAGACGACTTTGATATCTTCTTCCTGAGGCCGTTGATCGATCCGAACAAACGGATCGAACTCCAAGACGGGCGGAAAATCAAAACCCTCGATGCGAATCCGCTCGCCAACGAGGATCACGAGGTCATACCGGCCGGGCTTCAGGTCCGAAATCAGCCACCGCCCGCTGGCTCCAGCCTCGGGTTTGCCGACCCCATCAACTTCGGGCTGGCCGAATTTGGCCTTGGGATTTACCGGGTGACGTGCATTTCCATCCGCATCCCATCTTCCGATCGCACCCACAAAAGACACCTTCGAGCCGTTCTTCAATTCGACGCGCAGCGAATCCGCTGCGATGGCCGCAGGGCAGAGCGTCAATGCGGGCAACAAGCAGGAAAGAACCGTCAATAACGAAGGGTAGGAGCATCCTGGCTTGTTTGTCGTCGATGGGGTCACTTGGGCTGACTCTCCTTCGAATCGGGTGGTTTGGGAGCCGCCGAGCCGGATTCAGGCGGCTTCTTGGCTGCTTCGGTGGAGGCTTGCCACTGGCGGATCTGGTCTTTCGCGCGGTCCTTCAGGGGGCTGCCCGGATAGTCCGTAATCAGCGACTGCAGCGTGGCGATTGCCCGTTCGCGGCGCCCCAGTTGCTCTTCGCAATCGGCCGAAAGCAGCAGAATCTGGTCCGCATAGGCCGATTCGTGGTTCAGGGTCAGCAGGTCCGACGCGGTCGCGATTGCCTGTTCGGCCTTCTTCGCGGCCAGCCAATAGCGCATGAGCAGCAGAGACAGATATCCTTCGGCCTTGTCCCCGGGAAAATCTGCCTGCCACTTTTCGATTTCCATCCTGGCACGTACCGGCTCCTGGGAGCGCAGAAAAGCCTCCGCCGACCGGCTGTGCGCGCCGCGCCACGCATCGCGTTCGGTTGCGCTGTAGGAGAGTTGTCTTGTGGCCACGGCGTTCTTCAGGGCTGAGCGTGCGTTTTCGCGTTCGCCGGTTCTTGCGAAGTAATCCGCCATCACTCGGAAGTACTGGCTTTTTGCTTCGGCCGATGCATCGGCTATGTCCTCTTTCGCGGCGTCGAGCACCGGTTTTGCTTTGTTTGCCGCGAGGAGATCGTTGATCAGAATGTCAGCCGCCTGAACTGCGCACGCCGCCCGCCAGGCCTTTCGACCGATCTGGCGGCTCGCCGAGTACCACATTTCTCCCGCTTCCCGCGCCTGGTTCATTTCAAAACGCAGCAGCGGGCCGATTCGCGACACGATGGCCCAGCGGCTTTCGTCGTTCTGGTTCGCGTTGGCTGAAAATGCAGCCTTGGCGGCCGCAACGGCTTTCTCCTTCTGATCGGCTTCCAGATATATGGACACGATTCGCTGCGAGCCGGCCGGGTCCAGCTTGGCCGCGTCGTACTTGTCCAGCGCGGGCAGATAGTCCGCCAGACTCTGCGCCTGGCCGAGATCCTTCGGGTCCAGCACGAATTGCCGCGGGATATACACGGCCGATCGAATCGATGGAGTCCGCTGGCCTCGCGTGACCTGCAATTCGATTTGATAGAGGCCCGGATGAAGATAAACGTGTGCCGGCTTCTCCTGATCGCTCGTCTGCCCATCGCCGAAATTCCAGGTGAAACGTCCGTTGGCGGCGATTGTGGCCGGGGTGGTATTGATGAATTGTGCCCGTACGAGAGCCGAGTCGTCTTCCGACGAGGGAAGGTCGCCGGTAATCGCGACTTGAAAATCGGGAAGCAGACCCTGCTCACGATGTTCCAGTTCGTTTGCCGGGAGATGGGCGACTCGGTCGCTCCCGAATGCGGAAGCTTCGATCGGGGCCGGGGCGGCGACTCCCGGCACCTGCCACGCCGCGACCATGCAAGCCTCTCCGCCGGCGGCTGCGTGGTGGTACTCGAACTGATGGGGTCCGGCCTGAAGCGTCACTTCGCCTTTCCATCTCGCCACATTCTGCGGACCATGGTGGCCCGGCGCCGACACCACCTGTTTGCCGTCGATCAGCAGAAAGCTGCAATCCTGGCTCGAAGTGAAAAACGAATATTTTCCCGACTGCGGGACCTGCAGCGTCCCGGTGTAGCGGCTCAGGAACGGAGCGGACACACCGCTGAACGGATCAAACCGGTGAAAAACCTGCGGGACATAGTCCGCGCCGATCCGCTGCGAAGTGTCGAACGCGGTTCGCACGGAATCGAGGTTGCCCGCATCGCAGTTCTTCCAGCGCCGCGTCTCCAGCATGAGTCCGTTGCGTGCCGTCCACTTTGGCGGCGTCTCGGCCGACTTGCCTTGTCCGCCGTAGTAGATGGAGTAACGAGTCTCGCCGGACGTTGTCTGCAGGGCAACCCGGCAGAAGTCACCCGGGCCGGTCTGCAGCACCTCGCATGGCACCCGATCGCGTCGCCCGTACACTGCCACCTGAGGTTTCTCGGCGTTGATCGCGCCGTGGGCGAAGAACTGGCACACTGCGACTTCCGGGAAGGAACTAGCGGCTGCGTTGACTTGCACGACCCGCCGGAAGGAAAAGCCCTCGTCGTGCCACTTCTGCGCCGAGGCGGTTGACGGCCAGCCGCACAAGGCGGCCGCGAGTGCTGCCAGCGCGAGCCGGCAGTGTACACTTGCCGGTTTGGTTGCCAGATGCATTGCCATTACAATAGCTCGGGTTCGGCTCCCGCCGCGGTTCGATAAAGCCTTGGAGTGACGAGATGGCATCCGTTCCGGCCCCGACCCCTACACCCATGCAACCCGACGAGATCGTGCGTCGCGTGGCGCGTGTACGGGAAGTCCTGGTTTCGGAAGTACACAAGATCATCGTAGGCCAGGACGAGATGATCGAGCAGATGCTGATCACCCTTTTTGCCAAGGGGCATTGCCTGACCATCGGCGTTCCGGGCCTGGCAAAGACGCTGACCGTGTCAACGCTCGCGCGGGCCCTGCAACTCAAATTCAGCCGGATTCAGTTTACTCCGGACCTGATGCCCAGCGACATCACCGGGACGGAGATTATCGAAGAGGATCCTCAGACCGGCCGGCGCGTGTTCCGCTTTGTGAGAGGACCGATTTTCGCCAACATTGTGCTGGCGGACGAAATCAACCGGACTCCGCCGAAAACCCAGTCCGCGTTGCTGCAGGCCATGCAGGAATATCAGGTCACGGCCGGCGGAAATACGCACGACCTCGAAATGCCGTTCTTTGTCATGGCGACTCAGAACCCGATCGAGCAGGAAGGAACCTATCCGCTTCCCGAGGCTCAGCTGGACCGGTTCATGCTGTCGATCAATATCGGCTATCCGACCCGCGACGAGGAACGCCAGATCGTCAATGCGACGACCCAGACCAGCGCACCGGAAATCCGATCGGTGCTGAGGGCCCGCGATATTCTCTGGATCCAGCAGTTGGTGCGGCAGATTCCCGCCACGCCCCACATCGTCGATTATGCCGTGGATCTGGTTCGGGCGACTCGTCCGAACGAATCGGAGTCCCCGGATTTCGTAAAGAACTGGTTGGCCTGGGGGGCCGGTCCGCGCGCAGCGCAGTACCTGATCCTCGGCGCGAAAGCCCGCGCACTTCTGAAGGGGCGTTTTGCCGTTCAGGCAGCCGATGTGCGGGCGCTGGCCAAACCCGTTCTCCGGCATCGGATCTTCACGAACTTCAATGCGGACGCTGAAGGTATCGACGCGGATCAGGTCATCGAACGCCTCTTGAAGAGTGTCAAGGAACCGTCCTACGGCGAAAAGTCCGTGGCGCCGACCGTCGTCATGCTGGACCGAATGCCCGAAGAACCGCTGGCATCTCCTTCGCCTGCGGCTTCACCGGCGACCGCAGCTTCGCCCGCTAACGTCACATCGCCGATTGCTCCCGCAGCACCCGCAGCCAGTGCTGCGCCGTCGCCGGCTGCGTTGCCGTCTGGAGATGCATCCACGGGAGGCGGTCAGCATAACTGGCCGCCGGGAGCGAAGCCGGGCGGCCGCTAGATCGGGCGATTCAAATTCCAGTTCGTGCAGCTTCTCCAGCCGGTTGCGCCCGCGTACTGCTCGGAACGGGCTCGGCGTCGTCCGGGATCGGTTCGACTCGTCGATTGGCAACGTATGCCTCGAGGACGAGAGCCAGCAGCACCAGGATCAGAAACGGTTCGACGAGACTTTGCCCGTTGCGGAGCGATCGCACCGTGCTCGCCAGATCAGTCACCTTCTCGGCAAAGACCGGCCGCAATTGGCCGAATCGTTCGGCCAGTGCCTCGTGAGCAAGCACAGCTGGGGCTGTTTCGGCCGGGTCGAAGTTCATCGCGAATGCCCGCAATTGACGCCTCTTCCCGTCGATCACTCGAACTTCGTAAACCCCCGCCTCGTCGGTTTCGTTGTACCGGTACTCATTATCTTTGATCTCCGATGGCTCGACTCGCACCATGTCTCCGTTCGGGCGAACGACTTCAACCGTGGGCTTGCTGGCCGCGGACAGCGGGATTCGCAGCGGAGCGCCTGCGACGAGTTGCGGCTGAATTGCCTCAGCCCCGGCCAGTTGGAATGTGAGGCGGGCGATCAACGGCAGGAAGATCGGCCGCAGCGGCAGGTTCGACCAATCCACATGCGTCGAAATGCCGAGCATCAGAGCGATGCCGGAGCCGATGGGCCGTTGCACGAGCAGTGGTTCTCCATCGTCGAGCCGCAGCAACGGGCGTACGCCGCTCCCCTCCGGACTCGGAATCACCACGTGCTGCGTGACGTGTACCGACTGATACAGCGATGCGGGCTCGGACAACGGAGCCAGGGCCGGATGTTGTGCGTCAATCCAGCCAATGTGCCAGCCGTCGGGCCGTTCGGTCGAGACCGTCCTCAGCGTCTTGATGGTTGAGGGAATCAGTTCATGCTGCAGCGAATCGTCCAGGGCCGAATAAAGCACGGGATCGACATTGGTACCGCAGATCCAAAACAGGCGGCCGCCGCCTTTGACGTAGTCTCGCAGTCTTCTCGCGCTCTCCTCGGTAGGCACCGGAAGGTTGACGCAGAATATGACGGCGTAGGGCGAGAGGGGTTCGGTCGCCAGTTTGTCCGCGGTCAGTTTCGTGATTTGGATGGCCCAGTTCTCACCGACAACCGGTGTCAGAGCCCGCTCCAGGTAGTAACCGTCCTCGAGGTAGCTGATTTCCTGAATCCTCGGCTGCACGATCGCAACGGGAATGTTGGGATCCACGGTCAGAGCAAAGAAGAGTCGGTTATCGATGGGCGACGCATCATCGCCGACCAGTCGCACTTCTCCGCGATGCACGCCCGGTTGTTCGGGCACCACGCGAAACGTCTGTTCGGCAGTGGAGCCCGGAGGGATGCTCAGCGTAGGACTTGTGCCGGCCGGCTTGCCATCGAACAGCAACTCGATGTGGCGTTTCTGTTCGACCGCGGCGTCCCCGGCAAGTTTGACCGATACGGTGGCCGGCACTCCCGCGACCGGGCCTGCCGTGCGGACGGCGATTCCCTGCAGGGCGACGTTGGGCAGGGCAGGGCGGTGGGTATCCGCGATGATCACCGGAATCGGCTTTTTCGGCGGTGGGCCGGCCGACTGCTCCTTCTTTAATGAATCCCACGAGACAGACTGCATGTCCGTGATGACGTAGATTTCCTTGTTGGACGATTCGTCGGCCTCAAGCAACTGCCGGGCCTGAGTCAGCCGGCTTGCCAGATCGGCCTTCTCGGGACTGACGCGACAGACCTCGACGGCCTGCCGAACGACTTCGTGATTCTTGTACAGCCGCCCCAGGTCCGGGCGGGCCGGTCCGCAGGACGGAATCAGCGCCACGGAATCCCCGTCATTCAACTCGTCGAGCAATTGCTCGGCGGCTTTGACGGCCAGTTCCCAACGAACGCCCCCCTCGTCGCGCGTCGACATGCTGGCCGAATTGTCCAGGACGATCGCGACGGACGATGAAGAGCTGCCGAACAGGCCTCCAATTCGGCTGATGGCGGGACTGGCAAGAGCGATCGCGATCAGCACCAGACCGGCGATCCGCAGCACGAGCAGCAGCACGTCGTGCAGATACTTGCGGCGACGCGTACGCTGCACGCTGATTCGAAGGAAACGCAGCGTGCTGAATGGCAGCACCGGAGCCTGCTGCCGGTTGATCATGTGCAGCACGAGCGGAATGAGACCGGCCAGTGCGGCCAGCAGGAACAGCGGAGTGGCGAACGTCATAGCGTGCTCCGCTTGTGAAGGTAGCGCGAGAGCATGACGTCGTAGGGAACCGAGGTGTTGGTCATGACATAGTCGATCTGGCAGTCGCCGCAGCTCTTGCGATAGCGGGCGACGAACTCCTGGATCTGGCGCTGATATTCGTCACGGACGTAGCTCGGGTCGACCTGGAGCCGTTCCCCCGTTTCCAGGTCCACGAAGCGAACTGTGTCGCGGAACGGGAAGTCCAGTTCCGCCGCATCGAAGATATGAAAGACGATCAGTTCGTGACGGCGATGTCGGAAATGATGCAAGGCCTTCATCACGGCCTCCGGTTCGTCGTAAAGGTCGCTGATCAGGATGATCAGGCAGCGGCGTTTGAATCGCTCCGCCAGTCGATGAAGTGTCTCGGCGACCATTGTGCCCGAGCCCGGATCGATTTCGCTGCGCGAGCGCAGTCGATCAGCGGTTCCTTCGAGTTGGCGCATCATCTCGCCGAAGTGACGGGGCGATGTGCGGGCGGGCATATCGAGCCTGACCTTTTCGTCGAACGTGGTCAGGCCGACCGCGTCCTGCTGACGAGTCATCAGGTAGGCAAGTATCGCGGCGAGGTACGAGCCGTAATCCAGCTTGGTCATTGATGGCCCGTGCCGGTACAGCATCGAACCGCTTGTGTCGAGGATGATCTGGGCCTTGAGGTTGGTTTCTTCTTCGTACTGCTTGATGTACAGGCGGTCGGTTCGAGCCAGCATCCTCCAGTCGAGATAGCGCAGGTTGTCGCCGCGGACATATTCGCGATGCTCGGCGAATTCCACGCTGAAGCCCCGCATCGGGCTGGAGTGCATGCCGCTGATGAATCCCTCGACCACGCCGCGTGCAGCCAGCGACAGGTTCTTGACTCGCGCCAGAGCGGACGGATCGAGGTAACGATAGCCGGTGTCCCGTTTCATCGCAGCAGAAACCTCCGTCGCAGTATCCACTCGGCCGTCAGCACCAGGACGAACAGTGGCCAGATTGCCGGGGGCCACGCCAGCCGCATTTCATACTGGATCTTCCGCTTCTCCTGGCCGCTGCAGAGGCGATCGATCAGGCGGTCGGCAGTGGTAAGGTGCGCGTAGCGGCCGCGCCCGGCGTCTGCCAGCGCGATCAGCATTTTTTCGTCCAGATCGAGCCGGTCGAATTCCAGGTTGGGACGGCCGACATCGATCTGCAGGGGCGGAGCCTGCAGAGTCGAACCGCCGATCGTGCCTTTGACGAGCAGTTCGTAATGGCCCGATTGTTGCGGATCAAAGACGGCCTCGTAATTCCCGGCCGGCCCCGATACGGCAGTCAGCTTCAATTCCGTGGCGAGTCCATTGGGTCCGCTGATCGCGACCGCAACCGCTGCGCCGCCGGCGGCTTCGCCTTCCTTGCCGCGAACCACCGCCGAAATGCGGACGGATGAATCGGGCTCGTAATAGGCTTTGTCGGTCGTGGCGGTGACGCCCGCTTCAGCGGTAATCGTGCCGTCGCGACGGGCCAGCCAGCGGATCGTCTGCCCCCAGAACCTCAGGAACGGAGTTTCGCGGTCCATAGTCCGCAGCGTCTGGTGCCAGTTCCGCGTCGTGTCGGCGGTGAATACGGCCGTGCGACCCTCGCCGAATGGCTGGACGGCCATGACGGGCATCGGAGACCCGCCGGCCTTTTCTTTCGGGTGGACGGCCAGGAGCGTGGCCGCCGGGGATGTTCCCAGCACACGGACGCAGCCCTCCAGCGGCGGCAGCGCCGAAGCGTCGTTGGAATTTTCACCGCCCGGAAAGAACGACGCGATGTTCGCGAAGATCGGATGCTGGCGGCCTTCGGCCGTCAACTGGAGACGGAACGGGTCGCCCGCCTGACCGACATTTCGGTCGCCCAACTGAACGGGGAGCAACTCCGCCAGGGCTGTGTCGCGATACCCGCCGGGTCCGAGGCTGTGGTATCCGCCCAGCATGATCAAGCCGGCACCCTGCTTGACCCGATCGCGGATTGCCTCGAGTTGGCCCTGGCGAAGATACGTGCTGTCCAAATCTCCCATGATGAACACATCAAACTTGGCGAGCGTTTCGCGGTCCTGCGGGATCGTCGTGAGTTCCAGTCCCTGGATGTTGGACCGGCGCACAAAGACGTTCGGCCGCGTCTGCACCAGAGCGCAGAACTCGACGTTCGGGTCCTTTGCGAGACATCGGCCGACCAGGGCGCCGTATTCGGCCCGAAGCGTCCCTTCGACGTACAGGACGCGAATGCGGGCGTCGGTAACCAGGCTGCTGGCCGAACGCTCGTTGTTTTCGGGGATCTTTTCTTCGGCCGCTGCCGGAATATGCACGCGGTAGTTGTGGACGCCTTTGACGGTCGGCGTGAAGTCGAACGCAATTTCCTGAGTTCCCTCGGCGTCGTCGAGCACGGCTTCGGTTTCGGCGACCTGCTTGCCGTCCTCGCTTAACGTGGCTTTGACCACTCGGCCCGGAAAACCGACCGCATCGACGTATGCCTTGACTCGCGCCAGGTTCTGCAGGGCCATCTGGGGCGGTACTTCGATATCCACCACCCGCAGGTCACGCGAGGCGGAACGATCCCGCAGCGCATTGCCCACGCCGATCGTGTAGACCGGCACTCCGATCCGCTGCGCGACGGCCAGCGGATCGCCCGCCGAATTGTGCACGCCGTCGGAAATCAGAAAGACGCCGTCCAGCCGCCTGGAGGACTTTGCCTGCATTGCCGACGAGAGCGCTCGCGAGAGCGACGTTGCCGGACCGTCCGCCTTGAGCTTTGGAAGTTCGTCGAGGTTCGCGATCTGGACTGCCGAATCGGAGAAAGAGAGGAGGTGCGTCTCGAATTCCGAAGAGAGCTTTTTCACCCAGCCGGGCAGTCGGTCCAGCGCCAGTTCGAATCGCGTGGCTCCCGCCGCATCGTCCGCGATCCCCATCGAGGCCGATCGGTCGACGAGCAACACCATGGCCGCACGTTCTCGCGATTCGCGCTGGAAACTGAAGACGGGACGGAACAGAAGCAGCAGTACCAGCGCGACCGCGAACATCCGCAGCCCGTAGAGAACCGCCCAGGGAATCGGACGAAGTGCGCGAAACGCCCGGGCGTAAAACGCGGCAATGACGATCATTGCCAGGCCGGCGGCCGCCAGCAGCAGCACCCCACTGAAACCAGAATGAAAGGAGACGGTTGGCATCGACAGTATTCAGCGCCGAGACCGGGTGTCGCGGTGTGGTAGTTTCATTTCAACTGGGCGAGGTCAGTTCCGTTTCAAAGCTCATTTTCGGCCCGCGCTTCCGCTGCTTCACCGCTTGGCCGCCGCCGCGGAAGCTCGTTTGGCTGCGGCCTTCCCGCGGCGCAGAGCTTCTTCGCCAAACTCGGCCGATCGGACATACACCAGCGAACTCAGGTCCATCCCGAATTCGCCTTTGTCCCGCTTGTGCAGCAGAAGCTTGACTGGCTTCGCCTCGCCTTCGGGCGCTACATACAGGATACCCGACAGCGGTCCGGAGATTTTTTGGCCATTCTTGAGTGTCAGGATGTAGCTGTAGATGCGAGCCGGGTAGCTACGCCCCGTGTAGACTTTCTCGTCGTTGGCGTTTTCGCGGAATCGCCACTCGCGTTCCTGCCACTCCTTGTCCACGCGGCATTCGATCTTGCTGATCGCATTGAGCGGCACTTCCCGCTGCCGCTGCATTTCCCCGTCGAAGATCTGAAGCCTTGCGTCCCGGGTCAGGTAAACCTGGCCGGCATACACCTTGCCGTCGGATAGCTCGACATATCCGGGCAATGCATCCTCGCGAGTCTCTTGCCGGGGACCGAAAGGATTGATGGCCGGCGGCTCTTCGCCAATGGCAGCCACTCCAGCCGCGATTCCCAGCCACAAAGCAACGACGGATTGCCTGACCATGGTCTGCCCTCGCCGGTCCGTGTACCCGCTCCGGGGGCGTATTGCCCGGAGCTGATTTTGCTACACGTTTCTCCTTTGCTTCTCTATACTTGGGTTATCAGGTATTATCCAGCGGGCTTGGGGCGAACGACAGTTCGTACACACTAATCCGCGCAAACTCTCGCGCCTGCGGTCCATACGCTGCCCAAGCATCGGGGCCCACCGCCTCGGGCTTGCGGCGTCGAGGAGTCCTCCATGACAAATCCGGCCGGGGAATATGTGTCGAGACGGCGGTTCTTTCAGCACGTGGCGCTCGGCTACGTGGCGGCCAATGCGAACTTCCTTGCGAATTCTGCGATGGGCGAAGAACGCAGCGGGCCGGTCGATTGCGGGCCTCCTCCGCCGCCGAAACGGCAGAGTCGATCCGGGGGAGAATCGTTCCCTCCTCTTCCGCTTCCGGCCACTCCACTGAGGCGGACTGAAAACAAACGTCCGCCGGCGCCGCCCGCTCTGATCGGCAAAACGGCGATGGGTCCCGTCAAGTTCATCACGCAGGAAGGGAAGCAGGTTCAGTACCGGGACTGGATGACCGACCCGGCCGACATGACAAGCCTCTTGTCGTGGACCAACGAGAAACTGGGCATTCAGTATCGATCGATGGAGGTCGACTTCACCCACTTCTCCTACGATCCGCGAGAACTGCCCGCGCTGCTGTTTTCAGGGCACAACGAATTCACGCTGGACCCGGAAGTGCGAGCTAAACTGGCCCGCTACGTGCTCGACGGCGGCACCATACTCGCCGATGCGTGCTGCGGCTGGAAGGACTTTGACGCGGCATTCCGTCGCGAGTTTCAAGCCATCTTCTCGCAGCGGCCGCTCCGCAAGCTGACGCCCGACGATCCGGTTTACTCGTCCTACTACAAGCTGGATTCGCTGCAGTATCAGAAAGAGGACGGCTCGCGGTACGGGGACCAGCCGTGCGTCGAGGGGATCTCGGTCGGCTGCCGGCTGGGCGTCATCTATTCGCCGGTCGACCTCACCTGCGGCTGGGACGGGCACGACCATCCCCGAGGTCTGCGGGTCGTGGTGGATCAGGCACGACAAGTCGGCGCCAATTATGTGACCTATCTGCTGGCCAACTATCAGCTCGGCCGGTTTCTCAGTTCGACCAAGGTCTACTACGAGGCGGGCGAGCCGTCGCGGGACGACTTTGTCATGGCACAGCTCGTCCACGAGGGCGATTGGGATCCGGATCCGTCGGCCATTCATAACCTTCTGCGGTTCGCCAAAGAAAGCTCGACGCTCGAGGTGAAATTCAAACGCATGGACGTCCGCGTGAAAGATCCTCAGGCGGCAAGCTATCCGCTTTGGTACATGACCGGGCATCACGAATTCGCGTGGAGCGAGGAAGAGGCCACGCTGATCCGGCGATATTTGACCGCGGGGGGCATGCTCGTAGCCGATGCCTGTTGCGGACGCAAGACTTTCGACAAGGCATTCCGTCGTGAAATCGCCAAGGTGCTGCCCGACAACAAGCTGGAGGAACTCCCCGCGGACCATCCGCTGTACAGCGCGCATCACGAAATCAAGCAGGTGGACTATACGCCGAGAACCCGCGAGGATTTCGGAGCAAACAACCGGCCGACCCTCGAAGGCATCTCCCTCGACGGCCGGCTCGCCGTCGTTTACAGCCGATTCGATCTGGGAGACGGCTGGGAGCAGTTCACGCATCCTTACAGCTACGGGTACCAGCAGGACGATGCACTGAAGATCGGCACCAACCTTCTGGTCTACGCCGTCACCCATTGATTACTCACAAATTGACCCGATGAATTCCATCGGATTCGCGGAGCCGCATTCGATGTCACCTGTCGCACAAGCCGTCCTCGATCAACTGGATGACACGCGTCAGCGTTGGTGGTTGTTCAGCCTGCTGTGCAATATCCTGCTGGCGGGATGTTCATCGCTCGCCATGATCGTGGCTTTCATCATGGCGGACGTGCTGCTTCTGCTGCCGCAGAAGATCCTCGGAGCGCTGCTGGTCGTCTGGCTGGCTGCGACCGTCTCGCTGCTGCTGGTGACCGTGCTTCGCATCCTGCGATACCAGAGGGGACTGGAAGCCGCCGCGCGTCGCGTCGAGTTGTCGTTCCCGGAAGTGGGCAGCGATCTGATCAATCTGATCCAGCTCGTGCACAGTGCGGAGCCGGACACGAGCGGCTTCCATGAGGCAGCCATCACCGATGCGGCACATCGCATGGAGGGCGTACGTTTTTCCGCCGCGGCCGGACGTCATACGGCCTGGCAGAGATGGCGACTGGGGCTGCAGACGCCGCACGATCTGGCAATATTCACCGCACTGGCGGCGGTTGTGGTGGGGCTGTCCGTGTCACTCGGCATGGCTTTTCCCACCTGGGCCTCGTCGATGGATCGGCTGTTCAAGCCCTGGACGTTCGTTCCCCAGGTCGGCGCCGTGAAGATCGTCGAAGTTGCTCCGGGCAACGCGGAACTGCTGGTCGGCTCGCGATTGGAGGTCACAGCACGCGTGGACGTGCCCGAGGAAATGAGGGCCCCGCGCGGGAAGTTCTACTTCCAAGTCGATGGCGAAAACGCAGAAAACGAACGTGAATTGGCGATCGGGAACGATCCGAGGTTGTTCCGCTACACGATTCCGACCGTAACCAGATCCCTGAGATACCGGCTGCAGATCGGCGACTCCCAGAGCGACATTTACCGGGTCACGGCGAGTGAACTGCCCACCATTACGAGCGTGCGGGTGACCTACGAATATCCGTCTTATCTCGGCATGCCCGAGCGGCAGGTCCAGCAGCAGCAGGCAGATCTCGAGGGCCCGCAGTACGCAATCGCGCATCTTCAAGTCGCCAGCGCCGCGGCTCTTTCACGCGGCCACGCGCAGATCAAAGACCGTCAGATTCCCGGCGAAGTGGGGCGTGACGGCAAGACGCTGACCCTGTCGATTCCGCTGGTCGAGACGACGAACTACACGCTCCACCTGTACAACACATCGCGTCAGACAGATTCGGCTCCCCGCGTGAATTGCATCCGCGTGGCGGTCGATGCGCCGCCGACAGTGCAGTTGCTGAAACCGCTCCGCGAGTCAAGTTGTCCGCCCGGCGAGGAAGTTTCGCTGGCGATGCGGGCCGCGGACGATCATGGACTGGGGGCGGCGCGTTTCGAATGGAAGCCTTCGGCACCGGAGGCTGCGGACGCGAAGAATGGATCCGGCGATATCGCGGCCGTGCGAAAATGGGACTCGCTGCAGAACGCGGCCGCCATGACGCTTGCGCATTCCTGGAAGCTCGAAGGGTCGCAGTTCACGCCCGGCAAAGAGCTGATGGTCAGGGCTGTGGTAAGCGACGCCCGCCAGTTGTCACGGACTGGACTTGAACTCAAGCCTCAGGAAGCAGTCAGCGAGTGGCATCGCATCCGGATTGCCGACCCTCAACAGATTGCCGCGCAATCGCTCGAGCAGATCGACGGGATCAACGCCAAGCTGCGTGAGATACTGAAACTGCAGGTGCTGGCTCGCGTATCCGCCGCTGAAGCGGCTCGCCAGGAGGATTCGACGGCTGTGGCCAAATCAGGCCAGGACATCCGCCAGCGGCAGGTTCAGATTCAGACGCGGACCGCCGAGATCTCTCGCGCCGGAAAAGCCGCCAAGGAAATTGACCGGGCCGACTTGCGCCAGTCGCTGGCCAAACTGGCCAACGGCGAAATGCTGAAGGCGGTCCAGCAGGCCGATGCACTGGCTCGGTTAAAGCACACGGGCGAGTTGCCGCAGACCGCTCCGCCGTTGATGGAAACACAGGACGCGATAATTGAGGCGCTGCGAGCCCTGCTTGATGAAGCCCGCCAGGCCGCGAATGAAGCACTCGCCGAGATGAAGGACCGCCCTGGCGGCGATCTGCCGAAAGATGTGCAGGAGAAGCTCATGAAGCTCTCCGAAAAGCTCCAGGAATTCCTCCACCAGCAGAAGAAAGTGGTTGAAGCGAGCGAGAATCTGGCCAAGAAGCCGGTCGATGACTTTACGGACGAGGACGAGAAACAACTCGCGGACCTTGCCGCCATCGAAGACAGCTGGTCGCAGTTCATGGGGGAAACGCACAGCGATTTCAGCAAATTGCCCGAGCAGGACTTCGCGAACGCGAGTATCGCGAAGGAACTTGTGGAGGTCCAGACCGAACTCAAGATGGCCGAGGGCGCGCTGACCAAGAAGACGGCCGACATCGCAGTCCCGCTCGAACAACTCGGCGTGGAAATGGCCGAAGAGATGTTGACCAATATCGAGAAGTGGCTGCCGGATACGCCCGACCGCGAACGATGGAGCCAGGAAGAGTCGCTGGCCGACGACATGAAAGAAGCTCCGATGGCGGAACTTCCCGGCGAATTGGAGGATATCGTCGGTGAGTTGATGGAAGAGGAAGAAGATCTGTTCGATGAAATGGAGGACGTGTCGAGCAGCATGGCGGATTCGATCGACAAGGGGGCGGGCTGGGACGCGATGGACGGTCCGATCTCGAACATGAGTGCCCGCGGCGTGACGGGAAACCGCCTGCCCAATTCGAGTGAAATCGGAGGACGCAGCGGGGAAGGACGTCAGGGAAAATCAAGCGGTGAATTCGTTTCCGATACGGCGGTCGGCAAGGGCGGCCGAAAGACCCCCACTCGCCTTTCATCCGATGCGTACCAGAAAGGGCAAGTCAAGGATGTTAGCAAGGACCCGACTGGCGGGGCCACGGGGGGCGGCAAGGAGAGCGGCGCCGGCGGCGAAGGTCTGGAGGGCCCGGTGCCTCCGCAAAAGCAACGCGAACTCGATCGCATGGCGCAACGCCAGGCCGATCTGCGAAATCGCGCCGAAGCCGTCGATGTGAAATTCCAGGTGATGAACTATCACCATACCGACCTGCAGAAAATGATCGAAATGATGGCGGCCGTAGAGCAGGATCTCAAGAGCGGCCGCTATCAGAGTGCGATGCGCCGCCGGCAGGTACTGCTGGACGGACTCGGAAACGTAAAGACGTATGCCGAGGGCGAGTTCGAGGTTCGCAAGGACGAGACATCCAATTTGCCCGGCGACATCCAGAAGGAACTGCTCGGCAGCATGAGCGAAGCATCGCCCGCCGGTTGGGAGGAACTGAACCGCAAGTACTTCCAGCGGCTTTCGGCGTCGGATGCGGCTTCCGCTCCCTCCACGACACCGTCTGCTGAAAGGCCGCCCGCTGAAGGGAATGCCGCCGAGAAGCCGACGTCTGACAAGCCTGCAGCCGAGATGCCGGCCGCTGAGAAGCAGCCTGGCGGTGGAGTGAAACCGTGATCCGTTCCGTTGCCTGGCAGGGTCGTCGCGTGTCCGCAATCAGATCGCTGTTCTGCACGTTTGGGGCTGCTCTGCTCATTCTCGTCGCCGTGCGGGGAATCGGCGCGGAAGAGGGCAAGGTTGCGACCAAAAGGGTGGTGATTCCATTCGATTTCGAATCGAAATTCGATAACGGGCGATATGGCCAGATGGTCGGGGACCTTATTTGGAAAAAGCTCGAACGCGACGGAACGTGCATTATCCCCGAGTCGATGCTGGACGTGCGCGACTGGCAGGAACGCCGGCGAACGGTGCCCAACCCGGATACGCCGCTTGCGGAACTCCAGCGTTATGTGCGAGACGATTTCGGCGGGCAGGCGTGCATCTGGGGAAAAATCGAGCGTGTCGAAGGTGCTGCGACGGACGAATATGACGTATGGATTCGCATTGCCGACTTTTCGGAATCGGAACCGCGGCTTGTGTTCAGCAAACAGGCAAGAACGAAGACCGTCAGCGAAATTCCGCACCTGTATGTGAAAGAGGCGCTCGACCAGTTGCTGGGGCGGAAGCCCGAGGCGAAGTCGGGGCCCGACCCGGAGGTCGAGCGGCTGTGGCAAACGGCTGCCAATCTCGTCCAAGGTGATTTTGAGAAGGGCGACCCGAGGCCCGAGGGGTGGGATCCGCCGACGGAGTACATATCGAAGGCGGTAGTCACCGGCGAGGATGGTACCGCGAATCATGTGATTCGATTTCAGTTCCCCTCGAGCGTGGCGGAAACGACGGGCGTTCTTTATTACAGCGACTATTTCCCTGTTGAAGCGAATGCCACTTACCGGTTTCAGTGCCGGTGGCGTACGACCGGGTCGGCGGTCAAGGTCTTCATCAAATGCTATGACGAACTGACGACCGATTACTCGAAGGGACGCAAGGAAGACTCGCCCCGCGAAAAGCGCGAAGTCTACCGCAGCCAGCAGAATCTGCAGGGGCCTGCCAAAACGTGGAACGTGCAGACGGAGGACTTCACTCCGAAGCACACTCAGTTCACGCCAAAATGGGGGCGGGTCATGCTGTACGCCTATTTCCCGCCGGGAACGGTGGATTTCGACGATGTAATCGTCAAGCAGATCAAGCCGGCTCCCGCGTCTCAGACGCCGCGAGTTCGGCGTCCCTCGCTGGAAACCAAGGTGCTGAGCGACGAACTGGAGAAACCGGAACGCTCGCGGCCCAAGCAGGATTGACCGGCGATTGGAAATGGGAGGCGTATCCCGCTAATTCCCATTCGCTTGACCTGAGTTATCGGCTCGTCCTACGATGAGCTTACTAATCGTTCTGAATCGGTCGCACCGGTCAGATTGGCGAAACGGTCAAACCGCAGCCCGCCGATCGTTCGTGCGGTCCCGCCTGGGCAAGGCACAAGTGGCCATTACGGCTTTGTGAAGTGTTTTGCCTCGAAAGCACGAAATTGAGTGAACCGGCAGTGTGCGTCAATCGTACCACCGACGTGGTACATGGCGCATTAAGCGTAACTCCAGCCCAGTCGGATTGAACGGGTGTTCGGGCCGACGGCGGACTGCACAACACGTAACGGTTTTCGGATCTATTTCATGCACACACTCCGCATCATGCGCGTGGTAGGGAAGCGGCGATCGCAGTGGGGGAGTGGTTTTGTTCCGGTCCTCGGTTCTGCTGGGGGCCTGGGCATTGCCAGTTGGGTAGCCTGCGTCGCGGCACTGCTGGTCGGGGGGACCGTTGGGCGGTGCGAGTCGGGCGCACCACCGCTGGCAGGGCAAAGACTCAAGGATCCGGTTCTGGTCGTCCAGTTTCCAGGGCGGCCGCAGGCGGTTGTTGCGTCCGCTTCTTCTCCGATGCGTTCGTTCGAGGCCGATCGCGGTCGAATAGTGCTGGTCGGTCCCGACGGGGCGGCCAGGGTTCTCACTCGGGCCTTCTACAGTGCCTGTGAACCGGACGTCTCGTTCGATGCGAAGCGATTCCTCTTTGCCGGCAAGCCGAATCGAGAAGATCGCTGGAATATCTACGAAATGTCGTTCGATGGCGGGCAAGTTCGCCAGATCACGAAAGACCTCGGCGACTGCCGCAGTCCGGGTTATCAGTCGCGTCATTACCAGATTTCCGAGAGCAACGACACGTGGTTTCAGATCACGTTTGTGCGCAGCGATTCAGGGCAGCGGGCGGAGCAGGGGGGCGGGACGGCGTCGAGTCTCTGGACTTGCAAGCTCGACGGCAGCCTGGTGCGGCCGATCACGTTCAATCTGGCCAACGATTTCGACCCCTCGCTCATGTGGGATGGGAGGCTGCTGTTCGCGAGTTGGCGGCCTTCGGACCGCGAAGCGGGGGGCGATCGCATTTCGCTGCTGGAAATCAACGCGGATGGCACCGATTACTCGCCGTTTGTCGGCCGCGCCGGTAAGCGAATCAAGCAGATGCCTTGCACGACTCCGCGGCAGTTGGCGGTGTTTGTCGAATCGGATTCGCCGCATTCGGATGGAGCGGGAACGCTTGGCAGTGTCTCTTTGCTGCGGCCTCAGCACACCTACCGGTCACTGACAGGACCCAACGAGGGGCTTTACCATTCGCCATCCCCGCTGCCCGATGGATCCTTGCTCGTGTCGCGCCGGCCGAACGACGGTTCGGCCGGTTTCGCCGTGTATCGTTTTGACGTGCAGACGGCGAAAACTACGCTGGTTTTCGATGACCCTGAGTTCGATGACGTGCAGGCCCGGGTGGTCGTGGCTCGGCGGGAACCCGATGGCCGATCCAGTTCGGTAATCGATACCGATCCGTTGGGTAAGTTGTACTGCATGAACGTCTATAACAACGATTCGCGGGACGGCATCGCTCTGCCCGAGGGCTCGGTGAAGCGGCTTCGCGTCGTTGAGGGACTCCCTTCGTCGGCGTCGAGCGATGTGCTGTCGGCGATTCGGCGCGTGATCGGCGAGTGCGAGGTTCCGAGCGACGGATCGTTTAACGTTCAACTGCCTGCGAATATGCCGGTCGAACTGCAGTTGCTTGACGATCAAGGCATGACGTTGCGCCGTTGCGGATGGGTCTGGACCCGGAACCACTTCAACCAGGGGTGTGTCGGCTGCCATGAGGATCCGGAAATAGCCCCGGACAATTATGCGACGGCTGCTTTGAATCAGTCGAGTGTGGTGATGAATCCACCGGACGACGCGAAGAAGACCGTGACGTTTCTGAAGGATGTTCTGCCGATCGTGGAGTCCAAGTGCCTGCCGTGCCACGCCGAAAAAGGTTCGCCGCCCGCCCTTCCGCCGGCAGCCCAGCGTGAAGCTCTCTACCGGTCGCTCGTTGGAACCGGTGTGTCGGGTAGTGGCAGTTGTGTCCACCCTGGGCAGGCGCGAACGAGTCCTCTGATCTGGCACGTGCTGGGCCGGAACTCGTCGCGGCCTTGGGACGGCGAGTTTGCAGCCAAGTCCGCGAAACCCATTCCAGCCGACTCGAAGGTCCAGTTTACTGCGGCCGAGCAGGCTTTACTCATCCAGTGGATCGATCTTGGCGCGTCCTACGGGCCCGCCGATCCTGAATCCTCGTCTACGAGGTCTCCATGAACGCCGCTCGAACTCTGGCCATGGTCGTGCTCGCGGCAGTTGCCGCCGGAATTGCGCAGAACAGCGCGGCCCAATCCGAACCATCGTCTCAGCTGCCGACGTTCACCGACGTGACGCAGCAGGCGGGAATCGATTTTCGCCACAACTGCGGCGACAGCAAGATGGACAACATCGTCGAGGGGACTGGCGCCGGGGCGATGTTCTTCGATTTTGACGGCGACGGCTGGCTCGATATTTATCTGGTCAACGGCCGGTGGCACCCGGATTTCAGTGACAACCGCGGCCGGAATCTGCGCGGAAAGCTGGCTAATAAGCTGTACCGCAACAATCACGACGGGACTTTTGCGGACGTCACGCAGAAAGCGGGGGTGGCGGGCAGGAGTTACGCCTGCGGCGCATCCGCGGCCGATATCGACAACGACGGCGATCTCGATCTTTACGTGCTGTGTTACGGGCCAAACGAGTTGTACCGGAACAACGGCAACGGCACATTCACCGACATCTCGCAGGAGTCGGGACTGGCAGACCCGCGATGGAGTCTTCAGGCCGTCTGGTTCGACTACGATCACGACGGAGATGCGGACGTCTATGTCGTCAATTACCTGGAATACGACAAGGGAGCATTCCGCGCCTTTTACGCTCCCACGGGATATCCGGGGCCATTGAGTTACCATGGCCAGCCGGACGCTCTTTATCTGAACGACGGCTCCGGAAAATTCACGGAAGCCACGGAGAAAGCGAAGTTGCTGAATCCCGAAGGCCGCGGCATGGGGGCCACGATGGCGGACTTCGACAATGACGGCCGGCTGGATATCTACGTCGCCAACGACGCCATGGCGAATGACTTCTATCGCGACAAGGGGGACGGCACCTACGAGGAGGAAGCGCTGCTGCGGGGCGCAGCTTTCGGTGAAGCAGGGCAGGGGGTGTCCTCGATGGGCCCGACGTTCGGCGATGTGGACCGCGACGGCCGCCTCGATCTGTACATCCCCGACATGGACTACGGTTGCCTTCTGATGAACCGCGGCGATTTCTTCGAGGACAAGACAACGCCGGCCGGTCTGGCCGTGGTGTGCGGACAGTATGTCGGCTGGGGCGGAATCCTGTTCGACTACGACAACGACGGCAATCTGGACCTCTTCGTGGCCAACGGCGACGCGCACAAGGAGTTCCCCGACGAAGCCGTGCTCTGTCGCAACGACGGCAAAGGCAACTTCGTAGACGTGGCGCGTTTGTCGGGCGACTTCTTTCACAAAGAGTACCTGGCTCGGGGCGCAACCTGGGGTGATTTCGACAACGACGGCGATTTGGATCTGCTTGTCGCTTGTCTGAACGACGGTCCGCGCCTGCTTCGCAACGACGGTGGGAATCGCAATCACTGGCTGACGGTCGAAGCCAAGTTGCCCAACGGCAAAACGGATGCCCTCGGGGCCCGCATCACCGTCACGGCCAACGGAATGAAACAGATCCAGGACCTGATTCCCGTTCGCGGCTTTCTCTCCCAGGGGGATCCTCGCGTGAGTTTCGGCCTGGGCCAGGCAGCCACGGTGGACGAAGTCGAGATTCGCTGGCCGAACGGGCGTACGACGAAGATGACCCAAGTCCCCGCGAATCAGTTTCTGCGGGTCGTGCAACCGGCCGAGTAAAGGGAGAAACGGAGATATGCTCTCTCGCGGAGTTTGGCTTGCGGCGATTGCCGCGGTCTTTTGCTGGGGCGATTGGATTTCCATGACGGCTACGGCCGCGCCGGCTCGTCCGAAGCAACCGGTGTATGTCGGGGCCAAAGTGTGTGCCGAATGCCATGACGGCGCGCACATGGGCAACCAGTTCAACATCTGGCTGCAGTCCCGTCACGCCGGCGCTTTCACGAGTCTGGCGATGCCCGAGGCTCGGCAGATCGCTCGCTGGAGCGGAATCCCCGGCGAACCGCAGCAATCCGTATACTGCCTCGGCTGCCACGCCACAGCCGCCGAAGCCGAACCATGGGAACGCGATGCGACGTTTTTTGCCAAGGACGGCATTCAATGCGAGAAGTGTCACGGGCCGGGGAGCGAATACGCGGACGAAGACGTTATGATGGATCGTGAGGCGGCGATGCGTGCGGGGTTGGTGATCCCCACGAAAGACTTCTGCGTGAATTGCCACGTCGAAAAGGGCTCGCACCGCATTGTGCTCGGCCCGGCCAAATTCAATCTCGACGATGCCTGGAACCAGATCGCCCATCCGACGCCAAAGGACTGGAAACTGGAAGTCAACGGGCTGGTTGTGAAATCGCAGCCCAACGACGCAACCGGAGCTAAGTACACGGGTTCTGCAGCGTGCTCGGAATGCCACTTCGGGTCGTCCAGTGGCTATCAATTCAGCAAGTGGCGCGATAGCGCTCATGCCGATGCCTATGCGAAACTCGGCACGGCTGAGGCATTGGAAATCGCGGCGAAGGCGGGCGTGAAAGACGATCCGCGCCAGAGCACCGACTGCCTCAAGTGCCACGCGTCCGCCTACCGAGATACCGCGGGATATCTCGATTCGTACGTCGATTACGAGGGAGTCGGGTGCGAAGCGTGTCACGGGCCCGGCAGCGACCACGCGGACGAAGTGTCAAGTCGGACGGACCCCCAGGTTGCGCTGAAGGTCAAGATGAAGAAGGCCGCCCGCGAGGACTGCATGGTCTGCCATGCGGACGCGCACGGCAAGCCCTTTGACTTTGACGCGGCGCTGAAGAAAATCGCGCACCCGAGCGTCGCGCCGGTCGTGGAAAACGAACCGACGTACAAGTCGCCGCTGAACGTGACGCTGCGTCCGGGCGCCCGGGAACTCTACGTTGTCTGCAATACTTCGAACTCGGTCGTCATCGTGGACGCGGCGGCTGGGAAACCTGTGGGAGAGATTCCGGTTGGCGGTCAGCCGATCGACGTTGCGTTTACGGACGACGGCGCAAGGGCGTTTGTAAGCAATCGATTGGATGACTCCGTCTCGGTCATCGATACGCAGACTCGCAAAGTGACGGCGACGATACACGTGGGGGATGAGCCGCACGGGGTGCTTGTCGATACGGCTCGCAAGCATCTGTACGTGCTGAACACGTCGTCTGACACGATTGCGGTCATCGACATTGAAACCCTCGAGCCGATCAAACGTCTGGCGGCCGGACGCAGCCCCTGGGATCTGGCAATGACCGCGGACGGTCAGCGGATCTATGTCTCGAACATGTACTCCAATTTCGTACCGCGTCATCGGCCGTCGGTTTCCGAGGTGTCCGTGATCGATGCCGAGCGGGTTGTTGCCGACAGTCGCCCGCTGGTGAACGGAGCGAACCTGATTCAGGGCGTGGCGACGCACCCGAGCGGCCGCTTCACTCTCGTGACGCTGTTGAGAACCAAGAACCTGGTTCCCATGACGCGAGCGCTTCAAGGCTGGACGATTACAAACGGACTGGGGGTTATATGGGCGGATGGCAAGGTGGATCAGGTTCTGCTCGATCAGCCGGGCCTGTTTTTTCCGGACCCTGCCGCGATGGCGATTACGCCGGACGGCAAATGGGCGCTGGTGATCAGTTCCAGCACGGATCGAGTGGCCGTGGTGGACATCGAGAAACTGATCGCCATGCTGGAGAGTGCCACCCCGCAGGAACGAGAGAAGATCATTCCAAATCACTTGGGCAAGTCGTCCGAATTCGTTGTCGGCATGATTTCCACGGGCGTCTGTCCTCGCGGCTTGCTGATAACGCCTGACGGAAAGACAGCCTATGTCGCCAACTCGCTCGACGATACGCTGTCGGTGATCGACATCGCCCGGCGCGAGTTGGTTGGCTCGATCGATCTGGGCGGCCCCAGGGTGATTACGCAGGTCCGCTACGGCGATCGCCTGTTTCACAGCGCCAACATCACGTTCCGTCGCCAGTTCTCGTGCAGTTCCTGCCACCCGGACGGGCACATCGACAAGATCACCTACGATACGGAACCCGACGGAATCGGCGTGGATCCGGTGGACAACAAGACGCTGCGAGGCATTCTGGACACCGCGCCATTCAAGTGGAACGGAAAGAATCCGACCTTCTCGCGGCAGTGCGGTGCGAGGCTGTCGTGCTTCTTCACCCGCATCCAGCCGTTCAACGCCGAGGAATTGGCGGCGCTGGACCTTTTCATCTGCACGATTCCGCGGCCGCCGAATTACTTCCGGCCGCTCGGCGCTCCGTTGACCGACACCCAGAGTCGCGGTCGGGCCATCTTCACTCGCACGATGACGAACGACGGACGCGTGATTCCTGTCGAAAACCGCTGCACGACCTGCCACTTTCCGCCGCTGTACACCGACCGCCGTTTGCACGATGTCGGGACCCGGGTTGACGATGACACGAGCGGGGTGTTCGATACGCCCCACTTGAGCAACATCTACGATTCCGCACCTTTCCTGCACAACGGCATGGCGCCTTCGCTGGAGGAGATCTGGACTCGTTACAATCCCAACGATACGCATGGGATTTCCAACGACATGACCAAAGACCAGTTGAACGATCTGGTTGAGTACTTGAAGACGCTTTAATTCATCGATCTTATTCATCCGGAGAATTCGATGGCCAATCGAAGAATTCTGTGGGCCGCGGCCGTGGCCTGTTGTCTTGCCTGGTCGGCTCGTGCGGCCGAGCCTGCTGCGCCAACTTCTCCCCCAAAGCCCGAGAATCCTCCGGCCAGCAGTCCTCCACCAAAGCCAGAGAGCCCGCCCCCCAGCAGCCCCCCGCCGACGCCGGCGGCACCCGATGAACTGCCCTACGTCTACACCAACTGGAAGCACTTCACGGTTGCGGATGGACTTCCCAACGACCACATCTTTGCGGTGAAAGCCGATGGCAATAAGGTCTGGGTCGGCACGGAAAACGGCCTGGCTCTGATCGACAAGAGGCAGGGCAAGGTAGTTCGATCCTGGCAGGAGAAGGACGGGCTGCCGTTTCAGGCAGTGACAGCGATCGAAGTGGACAAGAAGACGGGCGATGTGTGGCTCGGTCTTTTCGGCGGCGGCTTGGCCCGCTACAGCGGCGGCCGCTTCGACCATTTCAATCAGTTCAACAGCGGACTGGTCAACGACGTCGTGTACGGCATCGCGATGCAGGGGGACAATGTCTGGGCAGCAACCACCGCCGGTTGCAGTCGCTACAACACGGTGACCGGCGAGTGGAAGATCTTCAACGAGAAGAACGCGCCGATGGAGGAGATCTGGAATTACGGCGTTGCCTACGACGGCAAGGACAAGATGTACCTCGCCGTCTGGGGCAGCGGCTGCCTCGAGTTCGATCTGAAGAAGGACGCCGAGAAGCGGGGCGATCCGTGGAAGGTTTATCTTGACCCAGATGGCGAAATGGAGATCGACCTGTACCGCGACGACGGTATCGTGCATGTGATCATCACCGGCGTGAGTCCCGTGAATGAAGTGCTGTGGATTTCATCCTACTTCGGTTGCTGCCGGTATGACGGGCGTCATTGGCGCGGCATTTATGCCCACGAAACCGGATTGCCGAGCGACTTCACGAACAACGTCAAGGCGCGAAGCGAGAACGAGTGCTGGTTCGCCCACGACAAGGGACTCGGAGTCTTCGCGGACTTCCCGACCGAAACGGTCGTGACCTATACTCGCGATCCGAACACCCTCCGCGGCAAAGCCGAGGTGTTTCGCAACGGAAAAGTTCTCAAGACGGTGGACATGGAGCGTGCAGTCCCCCACAGTTTCATTATCAACATTGATCACGACGGCAGCGATACCTGGGTGGCGACCGGCAAAGGCCTCGGGTGGGCCATCGGCGACGGATACTATGCCGGACTGAAAAAGGACCCCGACTGGATGAAGGGAGCCGTCAAGATTTCCGATCCGGTGCCAAGTTCCGAGACCGCGCCTGCTCCCGCACCTGCAAAGCAGTAACCTGTTCATCATCGCCGTGTCTGGAGGTTATTCGATGCGTTGTTCCATCTGCGTTTTCCTGACGGCCCTCGTCGTAATCTCGTGCGTTTTCGCGGCCGAACCGGCCGAGAAGCCGGAAGCCGGCGCGGCGGCGAGTCAATCCGAGGCCAGCGTCGCCAAGCCCGAACCGCCCGCCGATGCACACACGAAGACCGTGGTTGACAAGATCAACTCCCTCAATCCGTATCAGGCGCCGGATCTGCCGTTGAGGGAAGATCCTCGGTACGCGGAAACGGACTCGGAACTGCTGCCGTTCCGTCACGTCGAACCGTTCAAACGCCACTTCCTCAAGCAAATGGAATACACGGGACCCGGACGGTCGATTCCGGAGCCCACCGACGTCAAGACGGTTCGCATCGGTTTCCTCGGTCCCATCTACCCAACCGTGTCGGCCGCCACGGGCGGGCGCAGCCATGAAGAATCGATAGGCCGGCAGATGTTGCACGGTTGCGAATTGGCCATCGAGCAGGCGAATGCCGCAGGCGGCTACACGGCCCGCAAGATACCGTTTGAACTGGCCGTGAGCAACGACAACGGTCTGTGGGGCTCGTCGGGGGAAGAGATCATCAAGATGGCTTACAAGAAGGGTTGCTGGGCTCTGCTGGGCAGCATCGACGGCGCGAACAGCCATATCGCCATCCGCGTCGGTCTGAAGTGTGAGATTCCGATGATGAACAGCGGCGACACCGATCCGACATTTATCGAAACCAACATTCCCTGGGTCTTTCGCTGCATCGGCGACGACCGGCAGCAGTGCTACCTTTTGGCCGACTATTTCTACCGCAAGTTGAATTTCAGCCGTGTGGGAGTGGTTCGAGCGAGCAATCGCTACGGCCGCTTCGGCATTCGCGAGATGCGCGACGCAAGCCGCCGCCTCGGCAAGCCGATTCCGGTCGAAATGGCCTACTCGCTCGGCACGACGGACTTCTCCCTCCAGTTGGATCGACTGCAGGAAGCCAAGGCCGAGGCGGTCGTGCACTGGGGCGATGCGGCCGATAGCGCGGCTTTGCTGAAGCAGATGCGGGCCCGGGGCATGAACCAGCCGTTTTTCGGCGGTGATCGCACGCTGCTGAAGGAGTTCACCGATGAAGCCGGCGATGCCGCGGAAGGCGTCATCTGCGTTTCTCCCTGGAACCCTCAGCGCCAGGATCCGAAACTGGATGCGTTCCGCAAGGCGTTCCAGGAAAAATTTCAAGAGGAACCCGACACCTACGGGGCGCATGCTTACGATGGCATGAACTTGTTGATTTGGGGGATACAGAACGCCGGATTGAACCGTGCGAAAATTCGCGACGTGCTCGCCTATCGCACGGATCCCTGGCCCGGGGTGACGGGTGACATCTCGTTCAGCGCTGCTTTGGATGACGTTGGCGAGGTCTTTCTCGCGAAACGCGAGAAGGGACAGTGGAATTACTATTCTCGAAAAGACCTGGGTCTTGAGGTGAAGAGCACGCCGGTTGCCGCTTCGTCTTCGCCGGAAAAGTGATGGGGTCCGGAGTCTGGAGGGGGGCTGGAGTCCGCGAACAAGTCGCCATCCGTGTGCATCCGCGCCCATCCGTGGCTTCCCCCCGGACGGCAACTGTGTGGGCAGAACCGTGTTGACATCATCATCCTCACGAACCCTTGACGGGCCGCTCGCCGCGGCCCTTTATGTTTGTGCGGTCACTATTACCGCGGTGCTGGTCTGCGCATCGGGTTCGGCGGGCGAGGCGACGGCGCCCTTCTTCAATGCTCGGAAACACCAAGCTGAATATGTGGGGCCCGGCCGCGAAGAGCCGCCCCCGTCCGATTTGCATGAAATCGAAATCGGGTACTTCGGGCCGAGTGACCCGGACGATCCGCGCGCGGGCGACATGTGGCGGGCCGCGGAACTGGCGGTCGCCGATGCAAACGCCGAGGGAGGCGTGCGGGGCAAGCCGATTCGACTGGTCACTGCGTGGTCCGGCAATCCTTGGCAGGCGGCCGTCAAACAACTGACGGACCTCGTGTTTGTCCGGAAAGTCTGGGCGATTGTGGGCGGAGCGGACAGCGCATCGTCCCATCTGGCCGAGCAGGTGGTCGCCAAAGCGAACGTGCCGCTCGTGTGTCCGGTCAGCAGCGACAAGACCGTGAATCTCGCGAATGTTCCGTGGACGTTCGCCGTGGTGCCGGGCGATCAGTTGCTTGCGCCGCTGCTGGTCGATGCGATGGCTCAGCAACTCGCGCCGCGCCGATTGGCACGGCTGACGACCGACGATCACGACAGTCGGATGTTCTCGCGCGAGTTGGATCACGCATTGCAGAAGCGGCAGATGGCCGTTGCATTCGATTTTGTCCTGCCCGCGGCCTCACCGGACTTCTCCGATGCGATTGCCCGCGCTGTCGGGGCCGACCCCGACGCGGTCATGGTGATTGCCAACACCGAAGATTCGGCAAGGCTCGTCAAATCGCTGCGGGTGTCAGGCTTTCAAGGACTGCTTGTTGGAGGTCCGGGCATGGGGCGGCGGGCGTTTCTGAACGCGGCCGGCGGGGCAGGGGAGGGGGCCATCTTCCCCCTGCTGTTTGATGCCGGGCAGTCGCCGAAAAACGAGTTCGTTACCCGTTTCAGGAAGGCGCACGGATGCGAACCTGACTTTGCCGCAGCCCACACTTACGATGCAGTGCGGCTGACCGTGGAAGCCATTCGAGTCGGCGGTTTGAACCGGGCGCGAATCCGCGATGCGATTGCCGGACTGTCGCCGTGGAACGGCGTCAGCGGCCGCATCACGTGGGACGGTCTGGGGAGCAACACCCGCTCTGCCCAGGTGGGGACGATTCGCGAAGGCTGCTTTCAAGTCGCGCCAAAGCCTCTCGCCCCGCCTTCGTCGCCTCCTCGTTCCGCTGAACCGTAGGCGGTCCGCTCCGGCCGGCCTCCGGCGGATAGACCGCGTGGCCATAGCTGCGATAAGCCTCCATGCGCAGGTGGGCCAGTAACTGGTGTCCGCGGCGCCGCTGACGTTCGCTCCGCAGCGCGGCAATGTCGATCGGTCCGACGACGATGCGTTCTCCGGGACCGGACTCCGCCTGACGCAGCACGACTCCGTCAAAGTCCACGATCATGCTGCCGCCCGGCCAGCTGAAAGGCGGGTAATTCCTCAGGCTGGACGATTGATTGGCGGCCACGACGTAACACATGTTCTCCAGCGCCCGCGTGCGGTTGATCGTCGTCCACCAGTCGAGCGGCGCCGCGGTGCCCCACGGATCCATGTAAGCGGAAACGCGAATCAGCACATCGGCCCCCTGCAATGCCAGTTGCCGGATGGCTTCCGGAAACAGCCAGTCATAGCAGATTGCCGCGCCCAACCGGCCGATCGGAGTGTCCGCAACGGGAAAAAGCGGCTCGTCGTAACCGGCCAGATCGTGCGGGCTGGTGTGCACTTCCCATGGCACCCAGGGGTGGACTTTGCGGTACTTGTAGAGGATCCCCTCCGGGCCGATCAGGCAAGTTGTATTGAACACGTGTCCCGGCCATCGCTGGTCGCACTCGAGAAACGTGCCGGTCTGGATGTAGACTCCCAGCGACTTTGCCTGTTCGATGTAGCGATCCGTGTGCTCGTTGGGAATCGGAACCGCGAGATGCCGCAGCAGTTCCTCGGCCGTCGCGTAGACCGGCGCTGCGTGAGCGAATTCGGGGAACACGACCAGCTTGACATCGTGGAACGGCGCATAGCCGTTCAC
The DNA here is from genome assembly GCA_903863885.1 of uncultured Planctomycetaceae bacterium. Classification (GTDB taxonomy): domain Bacteria; phylum Planctomycetota; class Planctomycetia; order Pirellulales; family Pirellulaceae; genus CAIPEB01. The sequence continues at coordinate 42,965 of CAIPEB010000336.1, forward strand.
TGCGAAGTCGACCATGCGGAGCATATGCCCGACCCGCTCCGCGATTTCGTCCCGCGATTGCGGGTTCGGCAGATCGATCTGACATGCGGCGGCGTAATAACGTTCACAGGGCGGTTGGACCGCCAGCGAAAGCGGTGCTGCCGAACCGGGCGAATCGCCGGCTTCCGCTGGGCGCTGGTCTTGGCGCGAAAGACAGTCATTCTGACGGTTAGTGCCGCTGGTCATCGCGTCAGGGCCCCGCTCGCCGCGTGTTGTACTCTTGTCGGTATTTGATCGTCTCCGGCGTCTGAGGATATTGCTCGCCGGCGCCGTACGGATAGCCGCTCATGCCGTGGAAGGGCAGGGGAGTGACGGTGTCCGGAAACGCGGTGTAGAGATCCATATCCTTGCAGTAACTGTCGGTTTTCAGCAGGAAGGACCGCTGAAAGCCCTCGGCCACCGGCGGCAGTTCCGTCGCGGAGAACTCCATGGCGACCTCGTCACCGTGCCCCATGATCACGAACCGGTCGTCGGCTGAGGTCAAGAGATCGCGCACATCGCCGAACCGTGTGTAGTCGCCGGCCATCAGCTTCCAAGCCACGTCGCGATCGATGTTGTCGTAGTCCGACAGATTGGGGCGAGCCCCGTCCGGCGAGTACTCGCGCGGATAGCCAAGACGCCTCAACTCGGCGTGCGTGGCACTCAATTCGCGCACGGACCCGACATCCTTGCCGCGGCTGACGGCAAGGAAAATGCGATCCCAGTACAGGTCCATGTTCGTCTCGATGCGAAGTCGCGAGTCGCCCCCAATCCAGACGCCCGTCATGTCGACGGTCATGATGTGATTGACGCCCGCCGGGTAACCGACTTGGACGAGCACCGGCACCCATTTGCCGTCGCGCCACACGGAGATCGTCGGAGCTTTCAATTCGACGCCGGCCTGGCTGGCCGCATAATTCGTCGAGGAATAGCCGTACTCGACCCACCCGTTCAATACGAGAACAAGTTTCTCGTGGTCTGATGGTCTGCCGATGCCCGCGGGGAATTCCAGATCCACATGGTGGGGTTGGGCCACTCCCATGAATCGGACGTCCTGCTCCGTCGGGCCGACGTATCGCCGATCGACCCGACGCAGCAAATCCGTCACATCGCGGTTGTTGCCGTCCACCGCATGCACAGGATCGATGGCCTCGCGAACGCAGAAAATCTCGAAAGGCGGGGCCGGACCGTTGACCGCCATCATCTCGTTGGGATAGATGCGGGTGCCGGCCGGATGATCGACGGCGACGAGTTTCGCTTCGTCAAAGTAAGTAACCTCTTCCAGCGGCGTGACGCTGCGAAACGCGAACTTCCCGTTGAGAGGCTTGAGATTCGGCAGAGGAACGTATTCCGTCGGATCGGGAGGTGCATACTTGCCCGGCGAGAGCAGGAATCCCAGGCCGCCCGTGCCCCCGAAGTCGCACACGAACTCGAATCGAGAGCCGTTCCAGGCGAACAGGTAAGGGCAGGATGAGCCCTTTCGGTTCAATTCGGTGATTGTCGCCGTTCGATCGGCCGGCAACTCCAATTCGGCCTGCAGCACAGCGTCCGGCCACAGAATTCGCAGCCACTCGACCTTTGCCTGGTCGCCCAGGCCCGCGTGGACACGCAGAGGGGCCGAAGATGTCGGGCCGGTCGAAGCGCCGATCACGTACTGCTGAAGGATGCGGCCGGACTTGATCTCGACTCGCGCGCCGATCGCCGAATTGTTGGACCGCGACTTCTGGTCTTTGGTTGCCGTTCCCAGCAGATCGAACTGTATCCAGTGGCCGCCCTGGGTCGCGTTTTCCAGCAGCATGGGCTGTTCGCCCTCCGGCCAAAGCAGCAGGTCGCAGCGTCCGTCACCCGTGAAATCCGCGACGACGCAGCTGGCATTCGCTTTGAAGCTGATACTGTTCAGGAGATTGCCCGGATCGCCGGTACAGGCATTGAAGAAGCCCTGAGCCGGCGAGCGATTGATGAGGAGCACCGGACCGAACTCGCCGTCGGCTCGCTGCGCATCGGCGAATAAGAGGTCGAGGTCGCCGTCGTTGTCGATGTCAGCGAAACAGCCGCCCGTCGGTTTCAGCGGCCCGAATTGCCGTGTGAAGTCGGCATGCTCCTCAAAGCGGAAGCCGCCGAGATTTCTAAACAATCGCACTCCGCTCCGCGTGCAGACCAACAGATCCTGGAATCCGTCTTTGTCCGGATCGCCCGTCGTCGCGCTGATCACCTCATTGGCATCGCATCCCATCGACTTGCCGTCCAGACGACGGTATGCGCCGCCGCGATCGTTGAGCCATCCGCTCGGCGCGCGTTTGCCATCCGGAAAGACGATCAGATCGAGGTCGCGGTCGTTGTCGAAATCAGCTGCCGCAATGGCGGCAATCGGAGTATCGCCCGAGGCCAGTCCCCATGGCTCCGCCTGATTTGCCCAGGAACCGTCCCGGTTGTTGATCCACAGACGGGAGGCCGCGGCCTGAGAATCGCTCTGTGCCGGAATGCTGCCGCTCTTGATCTGCGTGCTGAGAAGATCGAGATCGCCATCGCTGTCGATGTCGAGAAGGCTCGCGCCGTTGGCAAGCGACGACTCCTGCAGCTTGGGAGCCTCGGCCCGCGTCAACTTTCCTTTACCGTCGTTGAGCAGCAGCCAGTCCTCTCCCTCGCGCCCCGCCCAGACATCGAGGTCTCCGTCGTTGTCCACATCTCCCAGGGCGACGGAGACCGTGCGGTCGCACAGCGGCGAGCCTGCGGTGAAGTTCCCGCTTCCGTCGTTGGTGCACAGGACAAGTTGGCCGCCGGCGCCCGTCAGGCAGAGATCCAGGTCGCCATCGCCGTCGAGGTCACCCGCCGCAATGCCCGGAAGGCGAATGTCGCCCCCCGCCCACTTCCAGGCAGCACTCGCCTCGCCGAACTTGCGCACGTTCGGCGAAAGCACGACCCGCCGTCCCGTCTTCTGCTCGGCGTCCGGCAGCGGCAAATTGTCGGCGCCGAGTGCCTGGTAGTACTTTCCGCCTTCGCTGTACGCCTCGCCCGCGACAAAGGTCCCGCCGGCAAGTTCGAACGTGCGCAGTTTGCTGAAGCGTTCGAGAAGCGTTTTCACGCGATCACGCTTGCCGGCTCGTTGGTATTGCTGGGAAAGCCGATAAAGAGCCGAGACAAATCCCGGGTCCAACTCGATCACCTGCTCAAGCACCTTCGTGGCTTCATCGGTTCTGCCCAGCCGCAGCAGAACCTCGGCATATTTGTAGAGAACGTACGGATCCTTGGCGTCGACTTCCCGGACCGCCTCGTAGCACTTGGCTGCCGCCTCTGCGTCGCCGACGTGCTGGTAGTAGATGCCCAGTATGAAATTCGCACGCGCGCTCTTCGGATCTTTGGCGAGCACCGCCTCCAGCGACTTGCGGCAGTTTTCGAGTTGTTCCTTTGCGTTGCTCTTGCCCTTGGCCGCCTGCCCCTCGAGGTTGAGCTGAGCCAGCGCCAGATTGAATCTGGCCGCTGTCCAGTCAGGGAAGACGCTCAACGCTCTCTCGAACGCTGCGGCCGCCGGCGCGTACTCGAACTGGTCGAGCAGCGCACAGCCCCGGTTGAAATCGGCCAGGCTTGCGGCCAGCGCGGCCGGATCGGTGCCCTTTGCTGCGGACGACTCGCCGGAGTTTGCCGACGCAATGAAAAACAGGCTCAACAGGAGGATTGGCCCAACGAGCCACAGACTTGAAGGGTCGTGCGTCGCAACTTGTTTGCTGCGAATGACTTCCTGTTGTTTCATGCGTGCATCCTCCGCGTGTCGGCGTCGGCGATCGCCGAATGGGTCTTTTGGGGTAAACGAAGCTTGCCGCGCCGCACCATTATTGCGGCCGAAGCGAGTTTCGGGGATCGGGGGCCCCGGCAACTGCCCGCATGCAGTACGAACGCGCGGCATGCTGCGTTCGCTGAGCAGTGGAGAATGGCGGCGGAAAACGGCGCAAGTCGCTGCACGCACGTCACTCGGCCGGTCGGCACGCGAAGGTAAGCACGCGAAGGCCGTCCGCCGCCCGCTTCAAACGAGCAATCGCTCCGTGCCCGATTTCGCGTCGCGTCCGCCGGTTGCGATGGCCGGTTTCCTCGCTCCCTCGTAGCGCGACACTCCGAACGCGAATGCGCGCATGTCGAGAAAGCGGAGACGCAACGTCGCCAGGACGCGGGCTTCAATCCGCAAAAAGACGGGGCGCAGAGTGCTGCCCGCCGCGTATGTAACCCGCGCCGGCAATGCCACCCGCCCCGACTCGCTCTTGCGGGTCCAAATCAGGACTGCCAACGCCGCCAGCCGAGCCAGAGACGACCAGCCGAAGAGCATCAGGTAAATCGACGTACTTCGCCCCAGGTAGCCGAGCAGCGCCGCGCCGAAGAGGCCGCCCACGACCATTGCAGCAGCGTTGCCGACATTGTAGAGCGTCAGCAGGACGACCCGGTGCTGCCGCGGAATTGCCTCAAGCAGCACCATCGCCATGGCCAGTTCGTACCCGGCCCACAGTATTCCGGCCAACAACTGGACGCAGACCAAGTACCAGAACGACTGGCTGACCAGCCACATCGCCGAGATCGGGATGATCCCGATTGCGCCCGCCCACAAGAGACGACGCATGCCGTACCGGGCGGCAAATCGTCCCCATGCGGACAAGGCCAGTACCTTGCCCAGGTATCCGAGCGCGACCAGAGTCATGAAGTCGATGTATGACAGGTGCAGTTTCTTCAACATGAAGGGAGCGAAGTAGGGCCCCGATGTGTAGACGGCTGCCTGGACAACCACCAGGTAAAGGAGCAGTCCGGCATTGCCGCTGGCACCGATCTGCCGAAGCGAAGCCCAAACGTCCATTCTCGTCCCGTTTGTTTCGACGTGCTGCGGCTCGCTTTGGCGAGCCAGATAACATGACGAGGCGAAACGGAAGGCGGCAGACGAGGCAAAGAGAGCGGCGAATGCCCAGGCCGTGACCGTGGTGCCGGCACATCGGTCGAGCACGATCCCGCCGATCACGAACCCGCACATCACCGTCGCCTGACAGATTTTCACTCGGCGTGCGAAGAAACGCGGGCGGATCTGCTTGGGAATCAGCTCCTCCATCCACGTATTCCAGACCGGCGACGAGGCCATGCCGGTCCCCCAGTAGAGGCTGGCCCCGACGAACACCAGCCACGAATAACGCGAGTCCATTGCGGGGATGGTAGCTAGCAACAATAAGCTGAGTGCCTGCCCGCGTGCGCAGCCGACTACCCACCGGCGACGCGATTGCAGTTTGGTCACGGCCCAGGGCGTGATCAGTTGGAGCACGGCTCCGACGAGCAGAGGCACAGTCGTGATCATCCCGGAAGCGATTTCGCCCATGCCGAGAGCTAGCACGAACGCCGGCAGGTACGTCTCGCCCATCCCGACCATGACGCTGGCAGTGAGTCCATCACCAACGGTCGAGTGAAGGTCGCTGTGCAGCACATCTTTCGAGCTCCGCGAGGTGCCGGCACTCGTCGAGGCGTCTGCATTCCTTTTGAGAACTCCACCCGGCCTGACCATGCGAAACGGCGACCAATTGCCAAGCGTCCAATTGTGCAGTGTCATTTGCGCCGGGAAGAGGGCTTCCGCATCTCCATTCCGATTTCGGTCGAATTTATATCCCACTACGAATCGGCCGAACTCGAGGTACTCTTTAGCCGCAGTCGCGCACAATGCCCGAGATCGCGGAAGTCGTCGCTCGAACTCGTGTCCCGCTGCACACTGATGACACTCAAGTCGGGAACAAGTTCGCGCGATCGCATGAATATGGGCTTCACCCCCTGACGCTGAGCAAGTAACCTACATGCTTTCGCGAATTGTGCATCGATCAATTGTGCATCGATGAACGGATAGACATATATCTGGCTAGGAGTCACTCCCATGGGTCTGCGTCCACGCACGCCGCGAGCGCTGAGAATGAAACGACGTCGTTGTCCGAAGTGCGGTTGCCATCTCAACCGACTGCTCAAACGCTGCAAGCGTTGCAGCCGCACTGTGAAGCTCGGGTGATGTTCGGCTGACCCCACTGTTTGGGACGAGGGCCTTGCCAAGCGTAATGCCCTCGTTGGTCGCTGCGCAGACAGCTCTTTCGGCCGTGAGGTTTCCGTTCGTTGCTGCGCGTGTCGGTCTTACTTCGGTGCTATCCTCGCTTGCAACTGCGAGAGCAGATTCTGTGCATCCGGAGAATCCGGCCCTGCCAGCTCTGCCAGTCGCTTGGCTCGAGTGACGGCGGCTTGCAGTTCCTCGGGCGTGGCTGATTGTCGGGCGAGCGTGGTGTAGCAGCTGGCGGTTAGTGCGGCCACGAGGTCTTCTTTTGCGGTGGCGTCTTTTGGCGAGGCCGCGAGCACTTTCTCGAACTGACTCGGCGCTCCCTGGATGGCTTCACGCAGACGATCCGGATTGCCGGCCTTCTCGAAAATCGCAAGCGCTTTGATGTAGCTGACGCCGAGGTCGCGCTGCGCTCGCATGTTGTTCGGATCGCTTGTCGCGTTTTGGCGGGCGAGTTCGATCGATTCCTCGATGGAGGCCGCTGCGTTGGCGGTTTCCTCGAGTTGCATCTGGATTCCCGCCGTCTTGTTCAGCAGCACCGATAGGCTGCGTTTCACTTCTGCGTCCGCCGGGTCTTGCTGAGTCAGTCGCCGACCGATATCGAGCGCCTCTCGGTAGTTTGACAGGGCTTTCTGAGGCGATCCCATTGCGAGCAGCGCGTTGCCGACTTTCGTCGCGCCAACGAGAAGGTCGAACTGGATGGAAGCACTGTTCGGGTCTTTTTCCGCCATTCGGCGGCTTTTGGCCAGGCCCGACTCGTAGAGACGGAAGGCTTCATCCGGCTTGTTCATTTCCATCGCCAGATCCGCGAGGCGGTCGTTGGAAATGGAAAGATCGCGCTGCAATTGAGTATTTTCGGGGTCCTTTGCGGCCAGCGACTCGCTGATTTTCAACGCTTCGCGGTAGGCGTCCAGTGCCGCGTCCTTGCGGCCAAGTTTGAGGTAGGCGCTGCCGAGTTTGTCCCAGCCGACCGACATGTCGCGCAGGGACTCCTCGCTGCCGGGACGTTTGGCCACGTTCTGCCTGCCCATTTCCATGCCACGCTCGTATGCGGCGAGGGCCTCTTCGGTCTGCCCCAGCTGCATCCGCAAGTCGCCGATCCGCTCGAGGCACAGCGACAGGTCGCGAGCCGCCGTTTCGTCATCAGGATCTTCCTTGACCAGTTCCTCGGCGATGGACAAGGCCTCCTCGTAAGCATTTCGTGCATCGTCCGTCCTGCCGAGACGAAGGTAGACGCCGCCCAGGCGGTCGAGCCCCAACCACAGATCGCGGCGGTTGCCTCGATCGCTGGGGGCTCGCTTGGCCATCTCGCGCGTCATATCCATGCTTGTCTGGAAAGACCGCAGGGCTTCCGCGACCTTGCCCTTTGCCAGCTGGACGCTGCCGATTCGATCGTGTGCGATCGACACATCGTGCTGGTAGACGATCTCGTTCGGGTTCTCGCTCGCCAGCTGCCTGGCGATCTTCAGCCCCTCGGCAAAGGAGGCCGATGCCCGGTCGGTATCTCCGATCAGCATCCATCGATCGCCGATGGACATGAAATTCACGCCCCGTTCGCGTTGTGCCAGGGGCGTGTTCGGTTCGATCGCGAGAATCCGGTCGATCAGTTTGAGGTTCTCTTCGAGCATTTGCCTAAGGATCGGCAGGGTGCCGGGCACTTCGCGCAGTCGCAGCGGCACATCGTGCGTCAGGCGGCTGATCGCGTCCAGGGCGAGCCGCTTCTGCGCAAGCGCCAGATCGCGTTGTCGGGCAGCTTCCCGCCACTGGTAGATTGCGATCCCGCCGGCCACGAGCAGAATTGCGACCATGCCCGCGGCCAGCATTGCCGCGCGCCGGAAACGGTGAGCTTTGATCCGCTGTGCCTGATGTGCCTTTTCCAGTCGCCGCTGCTCGAGTCGCTGGTCATGACTTCGAAGGGCCTGGGCCAATTCGGCGGCGCGCGGCCAGCGTTCCTGCGGCGACTGACAGATGCAGCGCCGGATGTCGTCACGCAGCACGTCGCTGGAAATCTGCTGTTCCCAGTCGGCCGTCAGCGGACGTTCCACGTCCCCGACGGTGATCTGATAAAGCGTCATGCCGAGGCTGAAGATGTCGCTCTGTGCGGAAGCGATTCCGCCATGCCGCAATTCGGGCGCGAGATAGTCCCACGTGCCGGAAAGACCTTTGATTCTCGATGTGTAAATGCTTTTTAGCAGATCCGGATCCTCGGCAGCGCCGAGCCCGAAATCGCCGAGCTTCGCACGGAGTTCGCCGTCTTCGCGGCGCGTGAGGAGAATGTTCGGCGGCTTGATGTCGCGATGGAAAATGCCGGCAGCGTGCACGGTGTCCAATGCGTCGGCCACCTGCGCGATCGCTTCGAGCCGCTGGCCGAGCGGCGGGTCTTCCTTGAGCCACTCGTGCAGCGGCGGGCCGTCGACGAACTCCATCTCGAGATAATGGGGCGGACGCTCGCCTTCCGTGACGTCGTAGACTTCCACGAGGCTTGGATGCGCATACTTGCGCAGCCGCTTCAGCAGTCGTGCTTCGCGTTTCAGGGCCGGCAGTCGGTCCCTTTTGAAACAGAACTTGAAAACCTGGTAGGATTTGTCGCTGAGGTTGAACGCTTTCCAGACCTCGCCGAATTCGCCCTCGCCGAGCTTGGCCGTCAGTTGCCAGTTCGTTTCGGGAACCGTGATGCCCGCGGCGGGCCGCCATCCCGGTTCCTCGAGCGTGCGCTCGGCCGGCCAGCCCTTCAGGCTGGCCTTGGGCGGAGTCAGCGGTGCAAGGCCGTCCTCGCCCACCTCGCACACTTCGTGGTCGTCCTCGACCCCTTTGAACCGATAATGCCCGTGATTGCGCCAGGCCAGTCGGGCGAACCCGTCAAAGTCCTCCTGCCGCAGAATAGCCCGGGCGTCGTCGAACACGGAGCGGCTCAGCAGTACCTGGCCGGCTTCGGCGAGGTCCATGATGCGGGCGGCCGTGGAGACCTGGAGGCCGTAGATATCCACCACGGTCGCTCCGCCGCGGTCTTTTTCCAGCACCACCTGCCCCTGATGCACGCCCGCCCGCATCGGCGGAAGGTGACGCTCGGTCCTGGCGTGCTCCCGCATCGAACGTTGGGCTACCAGGGCGAATTTCACCGCCTCCGACGGCGCTGCGAATACGATCAGCATCGAGTCGCCGGCCGTCTTGATCTCGCGTCCATCGAAGGACCGCAGCGCGTCCCGCACGATTCGGTAGTGCCGGTAGACCAGTTCGGTGGCGACCAGATTGCCTTGCTCGGTCTGCAGCCTGGTCGAGCCGACAAGGTCGCTGAAGAAGATCGTCAGCACCTGGGTTTCGTGTGTCCGGCGAAATTGCTCCAGTTCGGCTCGCTCGTCCTCGGACAGCGGCACGAGACGGTCCGTCGAGTCTTCCGGTCCAGTGGCGTCTGAGAGGTTGGACGCGTTCTGCATGGCAATTACATTTGACCCGGTATTCGGATGGTTCGACGCCGAACGATTTCGAGCAGACCGCGCTGCATGATTTTCGTATCCATCCTGTTTATCGCTCGCCGCAACCGGTCGGGCAAGTTCCTGAACCGGAATTGACAGGATGACTCGCGGCAGGACGAAAGACCGCTTTGCAATTTCCGATTAGCGCCAGTATCCTAGCCTGCGCCCTTTCTTGTTGCGGTCTTCGCGCGCTTTTCGATCTTCGGATTGATGCAGGCAGGAGGCTCGTCCGTTGCCAATCGAGGCTGATGAGGTGCCGAGCGGACAAGGCACGCCGTCCCGATATGCTCTGCTGGAAATCTGCGGGCGGGGAGGATTCGGCGCGGTCTGGCGGGCCTTCGATTCAAAGCTGGGCCGGGAAATCGCGGTCAAGTGTCTCGGCGAACGGCTCGCCGGGGATCCCGAAGCCCGCCGGCGGTTCGTCGAGGAAGCCAGGCTCACCTCCCGGCTTGAACACCCGGGCATCGTGCCCGTCTACGACCTGCTCGAATCGTCGGGCGACGAGGCTCCGCGATATGCCATGAAGCTCGTTCGGGGCGAGACTCTGTCCGCTGCGATCGAGCGGTTTCATCAGCGGCCGCCGGCGAGCGACGAGCGACTGCAGCTGCTCGGCCTGTTGAATGTGTTTGTCGCCGTGGCGCGGACAATGGAATTCTCGCACTCGCGCGGCGTGCTCCATCGGGACCTGAAGCCCCAGAACATCATCGTCGGCGAGTTTGGCGAGACGATCATTCTCGACTGGGGATTGGCCAAGGATCGCAACGATTCCCGCTCCGAAGAGCCCGCATCGCCGGCCGGGTTCGGCGAGTCGCCGGCTGTCACCCAGCCGGGGACCGTTCAGGGAACGCCCGCTTACATGGCTCCCGAACAGGCGTCCGGGCGGGTTGAAGACGTGGACGAGCGGACGGATGTTTACGGGCTGGGGGTGATACTGTACGAGTTGCTGACCGGCCGTCTTCCTTTTTGCGGCGATACGGCGGAAGACGTTCGGCAGCGAGTGCTCGATGAGCACGTTGTGCGGCCGCGCAGCTTGAACCGCCACATCGCGCCTCAACTCGAAGCCATCTGCATGAAGGCCATGTCCAAGTCGCCGGCGGAACGATACCAGACCGTCCGCGAGTTGCGCGAAGATATCGAATGCGTTCTGGCGGATGAGCCTGTCAAGGCCTGCCGCGAATCCTATCGCGAGCGGTTGGCGAGATGGACCCGCAGGCATCGAACGCTGACCGGATCCATTGCAGCTTCGCTGGCTGCGGCCTGTCTGGTGCTGATCGTCGCGGTGGCGATCATCTCAGATTCCCGCGGTCGCGAAACAGCAGCCCGCCAGGATGCAGACCGGCAGCGCGACGAAGCTCGCAGGCAGGCCCGGTTGGCGGCCGAGCGTTTGGACCATGTGGTGCACGAAACGTACAACATGGAACTCCTGCGAGTCCGCGATCTCTGGGCAAGCGAACCGGCAAAGGCTCTCGCGGCTCTCGATAACCCGCAGCGCTGCCCCGATTCGCTGCGTGACTTCGCGTGGGGTTATTTTCACCGAATGGCCCGGAGGCAACGCTGGCTGCAGAAGGTCGGAAGCGGTTTTCTGTCTGCTGTGGCCCTTGCTCCGGACGGCCAATTGATTGCGACGGGAGGCGAAGATCATGTCGTGCGGTTGCTGGATGCGGCGACGGGAAAAGTGCAGCGAGAACTGGCCGGCCATGATGGCTGGGTGACGGATCTGGCGTTCTCTCCCGATGGAAGCATGCTCGTCTCGGCAGGGGCCGACCGAACCGTTCGAATCTGGTCCATTCCCGCAGGCCGGACCATTCGCACCATTGCGGCTCACGAGTCGCACGTCAACGCCGTTGCGATTTCGCGCGACGCAGTGAGGATCGTGTCGGGCGGTTCGGACGGCAAGATCAAGAGTTGGTCGCTGGCCAATGGCGAGCTGCTGAAGGAGTCGCAGGTTCAGGACGGCGAAGTGGCGGACCTCTGCTTTGTCGGAGACTCCGTCGCGTCAGCCTCTGAGGACGGCCTCGTCCGATTATGGGACCGCGAGCTTTCCAACCCCAGGACGCTCTCCGGGCACGAGGCTCCCGTCGACGCAGTGCTTGCCCTGAATGAAGACCGCGAAGTCGCTTCCGCCGACCAGAACGGAGTTATTATTGTGTGGAATGCGGCCGATGGGAGCAGGCGGCTGCGGTTGTCCGGCCATGCGGACCGGGTCCAGTCGCTGGCCTGTGCGTCCACGCGGCACTGGCTGGTTTCCGCGAGTTGGGACAAGACGGTCCGAGTCTGGGATCTGGATGCGGGACAAATGAAGGTCACCTTCGAGGGGCCGGGAAGCTCGGCGCTGGCCACGGCATGTTCTCCCGACGGTGAATGCCTTGTTTCCGCTGACAGGGACGGCCGCCTCACCGCTTGGATCGTTGTGCCTGATGCGTGCGTTTCCACGCTGCGGGATGAACCGAAGCCCCTTGCGGTGGCGTTTGTGCCCGATAATCGAGCCGCGCCCGGCAGGAGACGGCTGATTGTGGCGGGCGGAGATCCTCTGTTCGAAAAGCCGGGCGGATATCTGCACGTTTGGGGTTTAGATAAAGCGGAAAGGGCGGACACGTTCGGCGGAGTGTCCGGAACGGTGACGTCGGTCTCTGCTGCGCCGTCGCGGCGCTGGTTTGCTTCGGGCGGCAGTGATCGCTGGGTACGTATCTGGGACCTCGATTCGGGTCGCGAATTGCGGCGAATGGGCCCGCATGCGGGTTATGTCTGGTCGGTCGTTTTTTCCCCGGACGGCCGCAGGCTGGTTTCCGCGGGCGGCGACAAGCGGATTTGCGTGTGGGATGCCGAGACCGGGGAACTGCTGCAACAGTTGGATGGGCACGGCGCGGCGGTATCGCACCTGGCATTTGACGCGGGTGGCCGGCGATTGGCTTCGAGCGACTGGGATCGCACGGTAATTGTGTGGTCGGTTGCCGAAGGCCGCGAAGTGTGGCGGACCTCGGGCAAGTCCAAGGGATCGTCGCTGCTTGCGTTTTCGGCGGAGGGGAACCTGATCGCTACGCTCAGCGACAGTACATTCGCCGTGTGGCGTTTGCCCGGCGAGCGACCGATCTTCGAATTCACCGGTCGCGGCCCACGGGTCAACGCGATGTGCATGTCTCCCGATTTTCGCAGTCTGGCCTCGGCGGATGACAAGGGAGCGGTATGCATCTGGGACCCGGACCGCGGGCAGCAGCGTGCCGTGTTTCAGGCCGGCGACCGGCCGATTCTCGCGCTCGCTTTTTCGCCCGATAGCCGCCAACTGGCCTCTGCCGATTCGGACGGAACGGTAAGAATATGGTTGTCGGAAAACACGTCGCCCCAGCAACCCGTCGGGAAAGGAACTCCGGTTTCGAGCGAGTCTTTCAAACAAAGACCATAGGAGCATCGAAATGTTGCGGCTTTCCGGTATCTCGGTTGCAGTATGTTTGTTGCTGCCCGTGTCAGTCAGCGGCCAGTTGACGTACGAGGAACTTCAGAAACTGGCACGCGACGCGGTTCGCAATGAAGAAGTCGGCATCGAACCGGCCGAGTTCCGCGTGGATGACGGTTCGTTTTACTACACGCTGGGCGGTGCCCGGACCATACTCGACCCGCACTTCGACCATTTCAACCCGGTCAATCAGGCAATCGAAGCCCAGTTGCAGGTCGAGGTTCTGCGTCAGACCCGCACAACTACTCGCAAGCGGGAGTTCTGGGAGCCGATACTCAAGAAGGTGGAGGCGGTCATTGCCGACAAGCTCCCTGGTTTGCAGGACGAGAAGCTGACTGAGCGGGAACGCAACGACCTGTCGGCGCAGCTCAACAAGCAGGTCGAGGATGTCTATCATCGGGCGATGGCCGAGTACGCGAAAAAGCAGGGGCTGAAATTGGGGCAACAGGCCCGCTATCGTCCGCCGCACACGGTGACGCTGGTCACCAGTCCGCCGGGCGGCCGCATTTTCCTGACTCATGCAATCCAGATGCGAATCGCACAGGGACAGAAGAAAGATCCGGACTGGCGGCTGATTGAGGATCCCAGTTCGATCGAACTGGAGGGAAAGTACTTCTACCTCCTGCAATGGGGAGCAAAAACAGTCCGGAGCGACCAGCCAATTCAGATCGACCGCAGCGGCAAGTTCGTGTTACGCTAGTGCGCCGCCAAGGCCGGCACACCGCTGTCCCGGGTGCCGGCAATCGTCGCTCGGGCATTGAATAGACGTAATCGGATTTCCAAACGACTCGGAACGGAAGCTAATCGTGATCAAGAAACTGGCCGTTTTCATCGTGGGATTGGCCGTGGGTATCGGAGCGGCGGTCTCGTACCAGTTGCAGTTTGGGCCTCTGACGGCACGCCCCGGCGCTGCGGCACCGGTTTCGGCCGGCGCGCAGCCCGCCGGTCCGGTTGCGGGTCCTGCGACCGCCGGCGGCAGTTCGGTGGTGGTGGCGTTGGGAACGATTGAACCGAAAGGCGGGATCATCAATGTGGCCAGTCCGCTCATCGGACATCGCATCGAAAAGATCAACGTCGCGGAAGGCGGACCGGCCAATATGAACGAAGTGGTCGTCGAACTGGACAAGTCGCTCGACCAGAAAGAAATGCAGCTGGTCGATATCCAGCTTGAAGAAGCGAAAGTTCGCCAGGCGGCGGAGGTGGAGCGGGCCCAGCAGGGGCTTGATGCGGCGGCTCGCGCTCTGCAGATCCTGCAGGGAAGCCGCGAACTGGATATTGCGGTCCAGGACGCCAAGCAGAAAGTGCTGGCGGCCAAAGCCAAGCAGGCTGCCACGGACCTCGCGCGGTTGCGGCAGTTGCGTCAGCTGTCCGATCCGCCGGTTTCGGACCAGCAGGTGGAACAGCAGGCGGTGCTGGTGGAAGTTGCACAAGCCGAGCAGCAGGCGGGCGACGTGGGCGTAAAGAAGCTGAAGCAATCGCTCGATTTCCAGATCACCAATGCGGAGGCTGAACAGAAGGCCGCCAAACGGATGCTGGATCTGGCCACCACCGGAGCGGGAATTCGTTCACTGGAAATGCAGAAGGAACTGACCGGCCTGAAATTGAAACAGTCCACCATTACCGCTCCGATCACGGGCACGGTGTTGAGCGTCCCGGCCCACGCCGGCGAGGTCGTGACCCAGTCGCCTCTGTTGCGGATGGCCGACCTGACGGAGATCGTGTGCAAAGTCGAGGTCGATGCGACGGATGTGCAGCGACTTGCATTGGGCGAAACGGCCAAGGTCGCATGCCGCGCCTTCAGCGGGCCATTTCCGGAAACCACAGTGTCTGGCACGATCGAGCGGTTCGGCAGCGTGGTTGCCCAGGCGACCGTCCAGCCGCTGGATCCCCGCAAACCTGTGGACCGCCATGTGGTCGAAGTGATCGTGTCGCTCAGCGCGGAAGACGTGCTCAAGCGGATCTACGGCACGAAAACGCCCGATGCCACGGCGCTGGTGGGCCTCCAGGTCGAGGCGAGGTTTGACGAAAAGTCCAGCGGGGACAAGCCATCATCGCCATGAAGACACCGCTTGCCTGGCTGAACTTGATCCATAATCGGGTGCGCACGGCCGTGGCCGTGTCGGGCGTGGCGTTCGCCATTGTCCTGATGTTCATGCAATTGGGCTTCCTCGAAGCAGTCAAGGCGAGTGCGACCCTGATCTACAAGGGGCTGGATTTCGATATCTGCATCCGGTCGCCCGACTACTTGAATATGGCCGATGCACGCACATTTCCCGGCAGTCGGCTGCTGCAGGCGAAAGGCACGGAGGGTGTGGCCCGCGGGGCTGCTTTTCAGACTTCCGTGGCGCCGTGGCGAAATCCGACCAGCGGCGAGAAACGGGGCATCCTCGTCATGGGGATCGGAACGGCGGACGACGTGTTTCTCGATCCGCAGCTGAACCGCACGGTGCGTCAGTCGCTCAAAGCACCCGAGGATGTGCTGATCGACACGAAGACTTCGCTCGAGTTCGGTCCTCGCAACGGCAGTTGGCTTGACGATGCGAACGTCGGCCTGCAGACCGAGATCGGCGGCAGCAGGATACGCGTGGCGGGGCACTTCACTCGGGGTGCGGGGCTCATTGCAAGCGGCGCCGTGCTGATAAACGACCGCGGCTTTCGTGATGTGGTGACTATTCACCCGCCGGAACAGGTCAGTTTCGGGTTCCTCAAGCTCAAGGCCGGCGCCCGCCCCGACGAGGTTGCCGCCCGCATGCGCAAGTCGCTGCCCGACGACGTGGAGGTGCTGACTCGCGCCGAGACGTTAACGCGTGAAACCAGACGCTGGGTCTGGGAAACGAACTACGGCTTGATCTTCTTCGCCGGCGTGGTTGTGGCCGTGATCGTCGGCACGGCGATTGTGTACCAGGTTCTCGTCAGCGAAGTGACGTCGCTGCTGCCCGAGTATGCGACGATGCGCGCCATGGGGTATCGCGACCGGTACCTGGCCGGCATCGTGCTGCAGCAGGCGCTCGCCCTGGCGCTGGGAGGGTTCGTCCCGGGTCTGGTTCTTTCACAGATCATGTACCGCATTACGTCGTCCCGCGCAGGCATCCCCGTCGAATTCACGTGGTTTAATTTCTTCCTCGTCCTCGGCCTGTCGATTGTCATGTGCATGGTGTCGGGCCTCCTCGCGATGCGCAAAACGTTTCTGGCCGATCCCGCGGACCTGTTCTGACATGCTGCGAAAAACTCCACTGGCTTGGAAAAACCTGACGCACGAGCCCCGGCGCATGATGATTGCCGTCGGAGGAGTGGGGTTTGCCGTGCTGTTGATGTTCATCGAAATGGGATTCCTCAATGCGCTGCTCGACAGCACCGTGGAGGTGCTTCGAGTGATGCGAGGCGAACTGGTCATCGTCAGCCAGACGAAGTTCGCCATGGCGGCCCGCGAGCGATTCGACCTGCAGCGGGCATACCAGGCGCAGGCAATTCCCGGCGTGGAGGGCGTCTATCCGGTCTATATGGAGACGATGGGGGCGATTCTGCGCCGCCGCGATGCCACGCCCCCGCCCCGCGGCTATCCGATCCGCGTGTTCGGCTTCCGGCCGGGGGATCCCCTGTGGAAGATCCCCGCGGTCGCCGAGCGGTTGAGCGAACTGCGGCAACCGGGCGTCGCGCTGCTCGACGAAGCCAGCCGGCGACAGTACGGACTTTCGCGGCGCGGTTCGCAGCTCGCGAAGCAGGACGTGGAACTGACGGGCCGCCGTCTGCGTTTTGCGGGGACGTTCTATCTCGGCGTCGATTTCACGAACGATGGAAATCTGATCATGACCGCCGAGAATTTTGCGCACTACTTTCCCTACCGCCTCCGCGGATCCAATCCTCTCAACGTCGTCGATCTGGCCCTCGTCAAACTCCAGCCCGGCGCGGATCCTCTCGCAGTGCAGCGGCAGCTGATCGAACGGCTGCCGGACGATGTTCGCGTCGAGACCAAAGAGAAGTTCATCGAAAGCGAAAAGAAATTCTGGCGCAAGAGTACGCCGATCGGCTACATCTTTTTTGTCGGGACGGTGGTAGGGTTCGTCGTCGGCGTGATCATCTGCTACCAGATCATCTATGCGGATATCTCGGATCATATGCGGGAGTTCGCCACCATGAAGGCGATGGGTTACCGCACAACGTACTTTTTCCAGCTGGTCCTCACCCAGGCCGCGTGTCTCTCCGTGTTTGGTTTTGTTCCCGGGTGCCTTGCCGCAGCGGGTGTCTATTGGCTGATCGCCAGCATTACCGGCCTGACGATGGAGATGAAACTGGCCACGACCGTCGAGATTCTCGCGGCTACCCTGTGCATGTGCTCGATATCCGGTCTGCTGGCGGTGCGGAAGCTGCTGTCGGCCGACCCGGCGGAATTGTTCTGATTCGAAACATCGCCACCCCGGTCGAACGGACGATTTGATGGGAACTGAACCGAACATCCGAGCGACAAGTTCCACGATGTGGGTGCGCACCAGCGCTCCCCGCTCTCGCACGATTCGCATCCGCGACGTGCAGCACTATTTCGGCGAGGGAGAAGCTCGCAAGCAGGCGCTGTTCAACAATAACCTCGACGTCTACGAGGGCGAGATCGTCATCATGACCGGACCGTCCGGCTCCGGGAAAACGACCTTGCTGACGCTGATCGGGACGCTGCGCACCGTGCAGGAAGGAAGCCTCCGCGTGCTGGGCAGGGAACTGGCCGGAGCCTCGCGCGACGAACTGGTTGCGACCCGGCGCGACATCGGGTTCATCTTTCAGGCCCATAATCTCTTTGGCTCGCTGACCGCGATGCAGAACGTAAAGATGGGAATGGAGCTGTTTGATTTCAGCCCGAAGGAGATGAAAGACCGCGCAACCACGCTGCTCGAACGGCTCGACCTGGGCAAACGACTTAATTACAAGCCGGAGTCGCTGTCGGGCGGCCAGAAGCAGCGGGTCGCCATCGCCCGCGGACTTGCGCACGGTCCCCGCATCGTCCTGGCCGACGAACCGACCGCCGCGCTCGACGAAAAGACCGGGCGCACGGTGGTCACGCTCTTTCAGGAACTCGCGCAGCAGCAGGGTGTGACGATTGTCATGGTGACCCACGACAGTCGAATCCTGGATGTGGCCGATCGCATCGTTAATATGGTGGATGGCGAAATCAGGTCCGACGTGGTCGTGCAGGAGGCCGCATTGATCTGCGAGTTCCTGCAGAAACTCCGCGCTTTCGAGAAACTCACTCCCGCCACGCTTGCGTCCATTGCCGATAAGATGCAGGCCGAGCAGCACTCCGCCGGCGATGTCATCACCCGGCAGGGCGAGCCGGGCGACAAGTTCTATTTGATTCGCTCAGGCGAAGTGGACGTAGTCATCGATGACGGCACGCGGAAGCGACTCGTCGCGCGATTGAAGGACGGCGATTTCTTCGGCGAAACCGCGCTGCTGACCGGCGAACCCCGCAATGCCACGATCACCGCCACCAAACTCTCGCTGCTCTACTCGCTCGGCAAGGAAGACTTCCAGGCGGCGATTTCCGCGAGCGCGTCGCTGAGGGAAGAACTGCAGAAAGTGCTGTTTGAGCGGCAATAGGCCCGGCGTCGGCTGCCGCGGGACTGCATGGTCCCTTTTTGCCCGGCGAAAAGCCTGTCGCACGTTACGAAACACCGGCTTTCCGCGGAAGGAAGATCGGCCAACGTGCGGACGACAACTTCATTCTGACGAATCGTCGTCCGACAGGCTTTCGTGCGACACTTCTTCGCCTGCGGGTTCTTTGTCCGGCAGTTCTTTGTCCGACGGTTCGTCTCCGGAAGGGGCGACGGTGGGCTCCTGCGAAATTCCGTAGCCGTATTCCGCGGCGAGCTGCCCCTGGACTTCTCGCAGCCGCACGACCGCGATCTTCCACTTCACGACGTCGTGGAACAGCTGCTGCTGCTTGCGGATCAGGTCCAGGCGGCCCTGTCGCACATCGATGGTCGTTGATGCTCCGATGGCACGCTGCTGGTGCAGATTCTCCACCCGCTGTTCCTGGGACTTCACCTGCTCGCGGCTGTTGACGACCTGCCTCAGCGAACTCTCAATTTCTGCCACGGCCTCGCGCACGTCGCGAGTCACGGATTGCCGGCGGTAGGACAGCAGTTCGTCCAACTGGCCGCGGCGATGATCGGATTCGCCCGTGTCGGTGTGGCCCGCGAAATGTCCGACGGCAGCCGCCAAGGTCACGCCCAGACCGCCCGAAAGGCCGCCCAGCGCCTCGCGAATTGCGGGCAATGTCTGCGGGTTCACGGCGGATCGCAGATACTCGAGCATAGCGAGATCGGCCCGAGTAGCCAGCGCGGTTGCGACTTCCGCATCGACCTCCAACGGAGCCGTATCGACCTTCAAATCGACTTCAGGCCAGATGTGCCGCGTCTCCGCAGCGTCCATGGAAAGCAGTTCCGCCAGTTTTCCGTTCAGATTCCGCGAGGCGGCCTGCGTCTCTTCCATCTGATGCTGAAGTGCCAGACGCTGCTGGTCGATTTCGGTCTGTGTCACGGGGACCGCCAGGCCTTTGGAACGCACTTGATTCAAGTCGTTGCCCATGCCCTCGACTTCAGCCAGGCTCTCCTTGATTCGAACCAGACCATCCTCGGCTTCGGCCAAAAGCAGGAAGGACTCCAATGCATCGCCCGCCGAGCGATTTCGCTCCATTACCGACTGAGCGAACAGCATCGACCGGAGGATTTCCACTGAACACGGATTCACTCCCCGCTGAAGCCCTTGGGCTGCTACTGCATCGCTTTCCCGAGCAAGAAGATTGCCGGTGAGCGACCGAGTCGCGGCGATCTGCTGCGCGTCGCTTTCGCTCAGTTTGCAGAAGCCGGCATCTTCCTCGGTGGAAGACGCGGTTGCCTCGGTGACGTCCACCACCAGCGCCGGCCGCTGGTTGTCTGAGTCCGAGAGGTAAACGGGGGGAAGCTGTCCAGCAGGCGCCGGCGCGGTCCGCGTATAGCCACTGTGCGCGCAGCCTGACAGCATGAGCAGCAGGCCGGCCAACAGTCTTCGAGGCGCGCGACGCATTCAGAAACACCTTTCGTGCGCGTTGGGGAAGGAATGCGCACTCTGACAATTATTTCATCGCCACCGATCGTAGGAGTCTTGAGGTACGTCCGGTGTATTCGGGTCAGCTGGATTGCGGGGTATGGCGAGGTTGAGTGGACTTTGCGGTCGCGCTCGGCCGTACTAAGAGCGATGCCGGATGCCGGTGGTCGGATGGATGGTGTTATTTCTCCGGACTCCGGACTCTGGACTCCAGACTCTGGACTCCAGACTCCAGATTCCACCAGTCGCTTCGAGATGCGGATTACGCTCGAGCGAGCTTACGAAGCACGTCGATTCCGCGTTCAAGCACCGAGTCTTCGGCTGCGTAGGCAAGACGGAAGTGCGTGTCGCGTTGGCTGAAGATGCCCCCCGGAATGATCAGCAGGTCGTTTTCGATCGCGCGTGAGACGAACTCGGTCCCCGAGCCCCGCGGCGCTTTGGGGAACATATAGAATGAGCCGCCGGGCTTCGTAATCTCGTAGCAATCGCTCAGTCCGGCCAGCATCAAGTCCCGCTTGCGCCGGTAGTCGGCGATGTGTCCGCTGACATCGACATCCATTGCGACGGCACAGGCCCATTGTGCGGGTTGAGGAGCACAGACAAAGGAATACTGCTGCAGCTTCACCATCGCTTCGATGACTTCCGCCGGACCGTGTGCGAAGCCAACTCGCCATCCCGTCAGCGCATGGCTCTTCGAGAAACCGTCGACGACGATGGTGCGATCGTTGAACCGAGCGGCCGAAACGACGGGCTGCTCGTAACAGAACGCGCTGTATATCTCGTCGGACAACAGTGCGATATTGCGCTCGGCTGCCAGTTCAGCCAGTTCGCGAGTTTCATTTTCGCCGGCGACGGCGCCGGTCGGGTTGGCCGGCGTGTTCAGCAGGATCATCTTGGTGCGGGGCGTGATCGCCGCTCGGACTTTGTCGACATCCACTCGGAAGTCAGGGTACGTATCCACCCAGACGGTCTTGCCGCCGACAAGTTTCACCAGGGCGTCATACATCACGAAGGCCGGGTCGAACAGGATGACTTCATCGCCGGGATTGATCAGCGCCCACATGGCGAGAACCAGCCCCCCGCTTGTGCCTGACGTGACAAACACCTTGCGGTCGGAATGGCCATATTCCGCATCCACACGGGCCTGCAGTTTTTCCCGCAGAACCGGAGCGCCCTGCGTGACCGAGTAGGTGTTTTTGCCGCTTCGAATTGCGTCGATGCACGCTTCCTGAACCGCTTCGGGCACTGGGAAATGCGCCTGCCCAATCGCCATGTTGATCGGATTCTTGAGGCGGGCTGCCAGGTCGAACACCTTGCGAATGCCGCTGCTGTCAATCGCCATGGCCCGTTCGGATATCCAGGAATTCGGCATGTTGTCTTCCGTGTTCGCTTGTCGGTGATGAATCGGTTGATCGTAGGTTTTCGGTCAGGGCCCGGTTGGAAACTGCAATTGGGTCTCGGGATAACCCAGTTTCTCTCGGGCCTGTTCAGCATACTGCCATTCGGATCGGTTTGCATGCAGGAGCGTAACTGGTCTGGCCAATGGAACGTCGGACTTTGGGGACATCGCCAGCGCGACCATGGCCAGCGTCTGCGGCATGTCGAGGAAACGTTCGACGTTCAGGTAATACGGCCCGTTGCGGTGGGTCGCGGGCAGTTGGTCGAGCACCAGCGCATCGATGGCCCGTTCGTACAATGCCGCATAAAGGCAGTTGCCTGCCATCGCTTCTCGGCTCTGCAGCGTAACCGGCACTTCGCCGCAGACCGCGGCCTCGCGAATGGCTGCAACCGTGCGCCGCACGTCCCATACCCGCATCGAGTCGAGCGTTTGTCCCAGCAGATAGAATCTCCGCTGATGCTGGACCTGCTTCTTCTCGCTTGGATCCCAGGCAGTTGGTCCGATCCCCCGCGGCGCGACGTACGCCAAGGCAGTTGTGCCGTTTTCCAACTGACGCTGGATTTCCTGCCATGCAGCGGGGCTCGTATCTGCCGGGATTTCGCCCCGAAACTCATTCTCAAATGCACAGCGATAGGCCGCGAGAAACTCGGGCCAGGTCTTTGCGTCGAGCACGCGGAGTGTGACGCGATCGGGTTTGGCGAGCTTCTCGGAATTGGCCAGATACAGCCTAAGCCGCACAGGGCCCTGGCTAGTGAAGTCCCAAGCTCGGAGCCTCACGCCTTGCGAAGTCGCATCGCAAACCGGCGCGGGATTCAGCGGTTCGGCGGTCTTGGGCCAAGCCCCGAAGCACTTTTCATCGAGCGACCGTCGCCAGAACTCCACTGTATCGGCCCATGCCAAGGCGTCAGCGGAGATCGGGGGATTCGACGCCCGCGGCACAAACGACTCGTGGATCCTGGTGTTCACCTGATCGGCGGGCAATTCCTTGAAGACGCGCAACTGTTCCGGTTCGAGCAGGTTGCTCGCGGCGTTTTCCACGAGTCGCTGGCTGCCTTGCAGATGCTGGTTGAACCACCGCATCGCGGGCACCTGCAATTCCTGCATGTCCTGATGCGGGCCCCAGGTGATTGCGACGCCGACTTTTTCCGCGGCGCCGTAAAGCCGATAGATCTTCCGCACCTTCTCGAACGTTCGGATCACGCCGTCCAGCGGGAAAATCGAGTCGCTGTCGGTGTTGCCGATCAGCAGGGGGCGCGGAGCGATCAGGGCGGCTACTATCGGATAGTCCCAGCGATACGTGTTCACGCAGAACATGCAGTCGCAATGGCCTTCCACACAGCCGTCGACGACGTGATTCTCAAGGTCCGTGATCCCCGCGACCGGCACCGCAGCCTTGATGCGATCGTCGATCGCCGCAATCCACCAACTGTACGCGCCACCTCCGCTGCGGCCGGTGACGCCGAGCCGCTCGGGATCGACTTCGGGCCGCGACTGCAGATAGTCCAGCGCGCGAACGCAGTTCCATGCCTCGACGCCGGCCGGACTGTAGCCGCGGTTCATCCACCACCACATGCCGTAACGATATGTGCCGTGGTGAATCCCCTCGATCTCGCCTAATTGCAGCGAGTCGATAACCAGGCACACGTAGCCGTTTCGCGCGAACCACTCGCCGTGGCGCTGGTAAAACGCCTTGTTGCCGTAGCTGATCCCGTCTTTCTTGACGCCCGCGTGGCCGCACACGTAGAGAATCGCCGGCAACCGGCCTTCCGCCTTGCGAGGCAGAAACAAATTGCCGGTCACGTACAGCCCGGGCCGCGACTGGAAATGCAGGTTCTCCACGGTGAATTCATCGTGTTCCACCTTGCCGGTCACAACCGGGTTCAGCGGAGATCGGGAGGGCAGGGGATCCAGGCCGAGCATTTCCAGCAGCTGGCGACGATACTCTTCACGCCGGTTCTTCCAATCGTCCAGCGTCCGGATATCGGCCAGGCAGGCGTCGCTGAGCTTCGCGGTCTCGACGCGGAAGTACTCGGCGATCATGCGATCACCGCGGCTTGTATCCGTCTTTGGCGGTTTTTCTTCCGCTCGCGCGATCGACCAGCCGAGCACCAGCAACAGCACGGTTAGACTTCGCAGAAATCGCATGGCAGTTCTCGTCGCAGCGAGGCAGGAATCGAGGAACGGGTCGGAAAAGAAAAGAGTACCCGATTCTCGCGCGAAAGTCGTCGTAGGCCGGAGTCCGGAGTCTGGAGTCCGGGGGAAGGCGAATACGTCCCGGTAATTGTCCGTGTTAATCTGTGCGTATCCGTGGCCTCCTTGCTGTGCGACCGGCGCAGTGTCCAAAACGGCGGCTATCAGCACGGTACCGGCTACAACAACGAAGAAGGGGCCGAGGTGATCGGCCCCTGGTTCGCATTTAGTCTAGATGCCGGTTGGCCCGCTTACCGCACGCGGCACTGGAAGTTGATCACGCCGCCTTCGCCGACTTCCAGCGGATCGACGACTTCCCATCGCAGGACGAGGGATTCGCCGTCATTGGCCTTGGAGCTGAAGTTGGCCTTCAGGCTGCACTGTTCGCTTCCCTCGACGTACTCGAGTCGGCTCGACAGGTTGTCGAGGAGCGTCACGTTGCCGATCTTCTGTTCGCCGACGTTCTGGAAGCGGATCGTGAACTGCACGATATCGCCGGGCTTTGCGCTGCCGGTCGAAGCGCACTTGGCCACGCAAAGTCGCGGCTTGCCCTTGGGCAGGTCGTAGGTGACAACGGACTCGGCATCGAAGTGCTGCGAGGTTTCGACCGCCTGGACGTTGTCGATGATGACCTGCACCGGCATATCGTGGCTCCACGTGACGGCCGCTTCCAACAGCGACGCCAGGCGGGCTTTCTGCGAGTTGTCGAGCTGTCCGCGCTGCAGGGCGAGGAAATCCTCGTACGGCAGCAGATCCCGCTGGGCCAGAGCAAGCGCCTGGCGGTTCTCGAGGCCGACCGTTCGGTTTCGGTTCCGCAGGATCTGGCCGACTTTGACCGATTGCTGGCCGCGCGGAGCTTCAGGCTGCAGCAAAGTCGTTGCCGGTTGAGTGGTCGCGCTCTGCGAGGGGCCCAAGGGTCTCGACAGGCCGGCGGCGATTTCGTTCCGCTCGAATTGCACGAGCCCGGTCACTTTGCGGACTGCAGCGAAACGAGGCGCGTAGATGCAAACCCGATTGCTGGGCTGCACGCACGTGTGGCCGTCGATCGTGTCGTAGTGAGCGACGGTGTCTTCGGGACCGAGGCCGAACACGCGCCAGTCCTTGGCGACGTCCACTTCGGGAACAGCGTCGCCGCCATCGCAGATGTATTCATTCGGAGACCAGACCGGAGGCGCCGGGGGCATGCACGCTTCCTGCGGCAAACAGCTCGGATCGCAGAAGGCGGTTGCCGTGCTGCACTGGGGAAATGGCGAGTTCATCACCGGGGGAGGGCACTCCGTCGCGGTTTGGTCCGAGAACGATGTAGCTGCCGGTCCAGCCTCGATCCGCGAGGGCTCGGAGGCCGCCGGTCCCTGGTAATCAACCGGCTTGACCGTTGGCGCTGCCGGCTGCTTGGCCGCCTGTTTCGCCGGCGCCGCGCTGGAATCCTCGTTCTTGGAAAGGGCAGTGGAGGTCGGGCGAATCGACTGACAGCCCCCAAGCAGGACGGCGGCGCTCAACACGGCCGCTGTCCAGCAACCTCGTACTCGACGATCCGGCGATGCTGTGCGAACACTCATCGGAGTTGCGAACCTCCTGCCGAGGTTGACGAACCGGTATGGTTCCGCGGGAAGAAAACTCGCGGAGTATCCCGTTCAGGCCGTTCGATCGCGGATTCAACGCTATTGGGCGCTCGCTTGGCTGCGTCCGGTTTCGCGGCGGGCAGCGGTTCGTAAACCAGCAGGGGCGGGCACGACACCACCTCGGTGTTGGGGTCGGGAATGCGCGAACCCATTCTCAAAATGGCCATGGGTCGTCCGAGGCGATCGGCGACTTGCAGCGGGTCCTGGTCGGGCGGAACCTCGAAAAACCGCTGATCGCCCGGCTCGTCGCGGCGGGGCAGGGCAGTGGCCGTGTCTTCCAGGTAGATGACCCGCGTGACAAACCGGCCATCGAGCGCTAATTCCAGTTCCTCCCGCGTCAGCTGAATCGGCACGGGAAAACAACGTTCCTGTCCGGGCGGCGGATAAAGACGATTGATCAGCTCGATCGTCGGGAAAACTTCCTGCCCTTCGCGAAACGGAATGTTCGTGATCTTCAGCGAATAGACCGGGCCGATCAGCATCCCGGCCTGCACGGGGCCCGGGCGCGAGTTATCGAATTGCCCGCCCACATTCAGCGAGATACGAACTCCTTCGGGTACCTGAATCTCGACCGGCTGCACATAGCCGGCCAACTGGTTGGGGCGAGTGAGCTGACCGGCCGCGACCGCGCCCGGCGGCATGTTGGCGGACTGAAAGTAATGAACCGGCGGCTGCTGGGCGCGGGCCGCGAGAGCGCAGGCGACCAGGCCCATCACCGGAACGAACCGTGATATCGGCGACTTCAATGGAGCGGCTCGTCGAACCATAGCTGCACTCTCTTCCCCGCGCCGGTCCGTTATCCCGCAGCAGCGCGATTTCCCGCACCGGTGCAGACGCGAGACCGGCTGTTCCGCAAGGCTTGGAAGCCCGCGACGCACGATGTTGCTTCGGGCGATTCGATCCTCCGCCGGTTCGTTCCGAACGGGTATTCACGGCGGTATTTCGACAGGCAAAACCGACGGCAGCCCCCGGCGTCATACACCGGGGGCTCCGCCTGTTGATAGGCCGTTAGTGAACCACTTCCGTGTGATCCGCGTGCGGCTGCCGGTAGGGCAGCGACGTCGTAATCGACTGCTCGTGGATCATCATGTGACTCGGAGGCTTCGGGTAGCTGAATCCGGGATTCTGCCGCACGTCGATCGTGAATCGTTCGGTCGGGCCCGGCATGTGTTGCGGCGTGTGATTGCGAATCACGTGCTTCTGCAGTCCCGCGGGTCCTCCCATCGGGATGTGCGGGGGACCGGGCAGTCCGATCGGCGTGCCGCTGCTCGGCATGCCCCACTGGGCTACCGTAACGCCCGACACATAGCTCGGAATGCCTGCGCCTGCCGCGCCGGCGCCTGCGGCGGCCGGATAAAGGCATGCGGTCTGATAGCCGAGCATCGCGTCGCCGGAGGTGCCGGGCATCTCCAGATCCTTGTTGCCCATCCGCAGGATGGCCATGATCGAACCGCGGCGATCCGCTTCCACGATCGGGTTGACGCCCGGATCCAGACGCGTGCTGACGAGCGTCTCGACGCCGGCAAGCGCCATTTCCTGGAATTCGGGATCAGGCAGATAGATCACTTTCGTCACGAAGTTCCCGCTCTGGACCTGGTCGAAGTCCTCTTCCGTGAACTGAATCGGAATCGCATTGTGTGCCAGGTACGCCACCGTGCGGGGCGTTGTCGGAGCGATTTCCAGCGTGGGATACAGTTCCACACCCTCGCGGCCCGTTCCCGGGATATTGGTCAGCTTCAGCCGGAAGATGCCCCCCTCAGGGAAATTCTGTCGGCCCGGAACAACCAGCGGTTCCGAATCGAACTGTCCCACCGAGGCGACGTCCCAGCGAATCTGCATCCCCTCAGGACGTCCGAAAAGGATCTGTACCGTCTGCGGCATCGGAACCGCAGCGGCGGCCGGCATGACTGGCGGCGCCGGCGCAAGTACGCCAGGCCCCGGTCCAGCTACGCCAGGTCCGGGCTCCAGCAGCCGGTCGGCCGGCGGCAGATTGTGTGCCCTGATCCCGGCACAGCCCGCCGCGACCAGCGCAGCGGTTAACAAGCACCATAGCGTCAGTCGAACCTTCATGATTTCCCCCCTGCGTGTTGTGCTGATCGCCGGCCTTGTCGCCCTGCCGGCGGGAGCGGAGTCCTATTCAACAGTTCCTTGGTCATGCGGCGTCACGCCGCGGCCGTCGATCAACTGCGGCCCGCGAATCACGTTTTGCTGTGGGACCGGCCACCGATACTCGCTAGAATCCTGCACGCTGCGGATTGCCGGCAACGGTCGCCTTCGCACAAGCAAACAGGCAAATGACGATTCGCGGTCGCGGATTTCCACACTCCCTCGGGTCGTATCACGACATGGCCCACTCGGAAACCATGTCCCTGTGGGTTTATGTTCGGCCTGTCATCAGAAGATTCTTTGACAAAACCATCACAACCACGCGATGAACTACAGCTTGCCCAGCCTGACATGCAGTGTCTTGCTCTTATTGCCGGCACTGCTAGCGGCCGCGGAAAACCCCAGGCCGACAGCGGCGGTCTCGCCGATCAGGCCCATTCCGGCGGACGATCCCAGCGGCAAGGCAGGTGCCCTCGTTTCGCCGATTAAGTCCATTTCAGGCCAGCAGTTAGTGGCTGAGGCCGCTCGCCGCATCGCAATGCAGCCGGCCCTTGCGGCCCGCATCCGCCAGCAGGCCAGCCTGTTCGGCCAGGAACTCGTCGGCTCGGGCCAGTACCAGCAGGTGCTCGACGGAGATCGCATCCTCGTCCGACTCGAATTGAAGTTGCAGGTTGATGGTGAAACGCTGACGCTGCAGCAGATCAACGACGGCTCGGTGATGTGGATCCGCCGCGATCAGGGGGCCGAGAAGAAAGTCGCTTACGTCAATGTCCGCCGGGTCCGCAACGCAGCCCAGGCCGCTGGCGGACCGGAAAGCGGAACAAGCGGCAAGGCGGCTGCGGAGTCATCGTCCGCTGACTCGCCGTCCGCCAGCGCATCTTCGTCTGCACCTGTCTCCGCCGGCGATGCGCTGGCGCTGGGCGGTCTGCCGCAACTTCTTCAAGGACTCGATCGGAATTTCGATTTCGGTCCTGTGCGAGAGGACATGCTCGGCCGCGTGCCGGTCTGGGTGGTGAGCGGCAAGTGGAAGTCCGGCAAGCTCACGGAGTCCATCGCTCATTACAAGGAAGATTCATCGTCGGCCGGCAAGTCGCAGGCCGATCTGCTGCCGCCCCATCTCCCGGACCGAGTGACGGTGGTCCTCGGCCGCGATGATTTCGTGCCGCTGTTTCCGTATCGCATTGAGTACAGCCGCAGCCTGGTTCAATCGGCCGACGAGGCGGAGCAGGGGAGGGCAGGGGAGAGCGACGCCGATGCCTCGACGACGATCGTGAGAGTCGAGTTTTTTGAGGTGCGCCGCCAGTGGGATATCGACGTCAGGACATTCCGGTACCCCTACGGCGATCAGGCCATCGAAGACCACACCGAGTTGTACATGCGCCGGCTTGGGCTGTTGAAGGAGCAGCCTCAGTCCAAGTGAAAGCCGGCGTTCAGCGTGATCAGGTGCGCGCGGCCGGCCCGGTATTTCACGACGCTGACGCCGCAGTTGGCGTGGGTGATCTGCCGGGACTTCGCAAGGGGCAGGCCCAGCACGCTGCACACGAAGACCCGATGTGTCACGTTGTGGCCGACGATCGCGATGTACTGTCCCGCGTGCCGTGAAAACAACTGGTCCATCTCCGGCGCGATCCGCCGGAGCACCTGCTCCATGTTCTCGCCCTCGGGATAGCCGAATCGTCCCGAATCCTCCTGAAACCGGCTGAGCAGTTCCGGTTCGGTGCGGGCGACCTCCTCCCAGCTCATGCCTTCCCATCGCCCGATGTCCGCTTCGCGCAGCAACTCGACCCGCTGCACCAGCAGGCTGTGCGGCAGGGCGATCTGCTCGGCGGTTTGCACCGCGCGGCGGAGCGGACTGCTGTAAACGGCAGCCAGCGGATAGCGCGAAAGCAGGCTGCCGACTCTCGCCGCCTCATGTCGACCGGTATGGCTGAGATCGATATCGGTGCGCGAGCCCTGCAGAACCGGAGGATGGGCCACGTTGTTGTCGGTGGCACCGTGGCGCACCAGAAAAGCGATGCACGTGTCGGGGTGCGGTGCTTCCGGGGCCGGAGACGAACCTGCATGCTGAGTTGGCTGCATGAATTCCCTCTAAGGCAGAGCGAAAGAATAACCTATGCAATTCGCCGGTTGCTTGTGAGCGAACGATACGAAAGAAATCGATGTGATCGGCTAGGCCTGGAAGTTCGTCGTCGATGAATTGCAGTGTCCTATCTGGCTCTGCCAATGGAAACGGCGATCACACCCTTGCCTGCTGTTTTGAGTGCCACTGGCTGTGCCAGTGTAAGCGGTCGTGCCATCGAACACTCCCGGCTTGCCTGACCAAAACGGCCTGAATTTGGTCATCTCCATCCAACAACCGGTCCAGTCACCGGAGCCGGATATCTCGTGTGCTAACTTATTCGCCAAGTGTTGCATTGTTCGAGAGTCCTGCCGGCATTACCTTATTCGCCAAGTGTTGCATTGTTCGAGAGTCCTGCCGGCATTACCTCTTCGTCCTTTGGACTTTGCTCTTCGTTGCAGACCCTCTCGGGTCCGGATCTTGGAGGTCGTTGGCAAGGACCGTTTCCACTGGCACAGCCAGTGCCACACAAATGAATTGGTCAACTTATTCTCTCGCTCTGCCTAAGGGGCTGAGCGGCCAGGTTCCCACCTGCCCGAAGGTTGCCGCCGGGGTGCTCCGGCTGGATCAGTGTTCGACGAATCCGAGTCGGCCGATCGCTGGCCGGCCAGCACCGAGGCCACACGAAGAGCTTCGATCATTCCGCCCGTCTCGGCTCGACCCTGCCAGGCCAGATCGAATGCCGTGCCGTGGGCAACGCTTGTGCGGATGATCGGCAATCCGAGCGTGATGTTCACGGCGCGGTGCATGTCGAGCAGTTTCAGAGCGATGTGGCCCTGGTCATGGTACATGGCCACCACCGCGTCGAACTCGCCGGACTTCGCCCTGCCGAACAGCGTGTCGGCCGGCAGGGGGCCGCGAACGTTCACGCCGCCCGTTCTGGCCCGCTCGACAGCCGGGGCTATGATCTCCAGTTCCTCGCGCCCGAACAGTCCCTGTTCGCCGGAGTGAGGGTTCAGCGCACAGACGCCGATCACGGGCTGATCGTCGATCCGCCGGGCACGCAGGAATCGCTGCGACACGGCGTGGACGAGTTGAACTCCGGCGATGATCCGCTCGCAGTTAAGGTGTTCGATCACCTCGCGCATGGCCATGTGCAGAGTGACGTGTGCAACGCCCAATCCGATGCGGCCCCGCACGATCGGGCTCTGCGACAGGTAAAGCATCATGGCGACGCGATCCACGCCGCACTGGTTTGCCAGCAGTTCCGTGTGGCCCGGAAAATGGTGTCCGGCCGCATGCAGGGCTGCCTTATGGAGGGGAGCCGTGACCATTGCATCGATCTGGCCGGTCAAAGCAAGACGCGCCGCCAGCACCGTAGCGTCGAAGGCGGCTTGCCCGCCTCGCGGGTCCACGGTGGCCGGAGCTACCTGAGCTGCGTCGTCACTGCCGCACGCCAGGCACGAGATTCCTTCGCTGCGCGGCCGGGCCGCGGCCGGAGCCGAAATCTCGATGACCTTCAGGTCGAGTCCCAGCAGGCTGACAGCTCGGCGCAGGATCGCCGGATGCCCGATTACGAACGGCTGACAATCGGCCGGAAAGTCGTCTCGCATCCAGCTTCCCGCAGCTACCTCGGGGCCAATGCCGGCAGGATCGCCAAGCGTCATTGCAATGATTGGTGTTCGCATGCCCGAATTGTAGTCGGGCACGCCTTGTCCGCTATGGGCCGATCCGCGGGTGGCGTTTGAATGGCGATTCACCTAAATTCTCAAAACTGTTATTAGTGCCCGGGAACAAACCTTGCTTTGGCAGTAACCCTTCACGTGGTTCGCCACTATCGAAAACCGGCCCACCCCGTGAACGGTTACGCTTTGGCACGCTCGGGCTAACGGAGGTAGACGATCACTCTATGCGAGCCTGTATACAGCGAGTTCATGAGGCGCACGTGACGGTGGATGGCCAGGTTGTTGGCCGCATCGGGCGCGGACTGGTAGTGCTCCTGGGAGTCGAACAAGGGGACTCGGTCCACGATGCACGCTACCTGGCCGACCGAATCTGCGAGTTCCGGATCTTCGAGGATGAAGACGGCAAGATGAACCGGTCGGTCCAGGAGATTCGCGGGGCCATGCTGGTTGTGAGCCAGTTCACGCTCGTCGCGGACTGCCGCAAAGGCCGGCGACCCAGCTTCACACAGGCCGCGCCTCCCGATGTCGCGGAGCCGCTTTACGAGACATTCGTCGCGTCCGCTGGCGTACGCGGCATTGAGATAGCCACGGGACGCTTTCGCGCTCATATGGATGTCTCGCTGATAAACGACGGGCCCGTGACTTTCATCATCGACAGTCGCAGGCAACAAGAGAACTAGCTGAACGCCCTGCGAGCTAGCATCGCCGTGCATGCGTGATATTGGGCTTGGCTTTGCCCGCCTGGTTAAGCTAAAGTCCGGCCGTATTCAGGGACAGACTGCGCCCTGCCCGTCCCTGCCGCTTCGTCTTTGACAGGAACCGCGTATGGAACTGTACGACTTGCTGATGATTGCCGTGCTTGTCGCCGCGACGCTGTTCGGCGCCTGGAAGGGGCTGGTCTGGCAGTTGGCATATTTGGCAGCGGTCATTGCCAGTTACTTTGTCGCGTTGCGGTTCCGCGAGCAGGTTTCGGTTCACGTTCATGCGGCGCCGCCCTGGAATGTGTTTGTGGCGATGCTCGTGCTTTTTGTCAGCACGTCGCTGGCGATCTGGGTTCTGTTCCGGATGGTGTCGAAGTTCATCGACCGGATGCGTCTCAAGGAGTTCGACCGCCAACTGGGCGCGATCTTCGGGTTCGCCAAGGGGCTGCTGCTGTGCGTGATCATCACGCTGTTTGCCGTGACGCTGCTGGGGGACAACCAGCGGCAGATGATCGTGCGATCGAAATCCGGTTTGTACATCGCTCGTTTGCTTGACAAGTCGTCAAGCGTGATGCCGCGCGAGATCCACGAGGTGTTGGCGCCCTACATCAACACGCTCGATCGGCAGCTGCATCCGGGCGAAGGCTCGCAGCTCGACGGCCCGCTGCCGCAATCGGCCGACAGCCGGCTGCCGGGTGGGGTTGCCGCGCCGATCAACGCGGCGAAGGAAGTCTGGCAATCGCTCAGCGAGAGTCGGACGGCCGCGGCTCCGACGTACGGATCACCATCGTCTGGGGCGTCGGCCTACGGGTCGCCGGCCCCGAGCGCGCCGGCCGGCGCAGCTCCGGAGGACGTTGCCTCGAGGTTCGAAGCGCCCGCGTCCGGGACGACGGAGTACAGACCGTCGGTGTATGGTCAGCCGGGGACGGTGTACGGTCAGCCGGCGTACGATCGGCGGTGACCGTCCGTCCGTGCGTGAGTTGGACCTCCCGGACGGAATATGCGGAATTCCCAGGGAAAAAAGCCTACCCAACCGAACATAAGAAACATTATCGGACGTTGGGGGCGGGGTTCGGGGATTTGCCTGATTCTCTTGATGCCCCCGCTGCAACCCCGATCCGGTCCTGATTCAGATCCGACCAAGCAGCCGATCTGAATGGCCAGCCCGACTCGCGGCGACGCTCGTCATTGCGCGGCAGCACGGCGAGAAGTCCCGCGACAATTCCGTGTGGCGCACGGCGCCGGGGACTGGCGCCGGCGCGCATCTGGCGCCGGCGCGAAACCGCGCCGGGAATCCGAACCTGCCCGCTCCGCGTCAGGCCGAAGCTCGGTCCGTTTCGGAGCCCGCGCCGGGCTGGTCGCCTTCGAGGAATTGGCCAAGGCGCCGGAATCGATCGTAACGCTGATCGATCAGCTTGTCGGCCGGAACGGCCAGCAGCTCGCGCAGCGACTTCATCAGGTACATCTTGACCCGTTGGGCCGTCTGATGATGGTCGCGATGGGCGCCTCCGAGCGGTTCCTGGATCACGTGGTCCACGACCCCGAACCGGCTGAGGTCTTTGGACGTGAATCGCAATGCGGTGGCTGCCTGTTCGGCGTAGGCGTGGCTCTTCCAGAGAATCCCGGCGCAGCCTTCCGGGCTGATGACCGAGTAATACGAGTACTGCAGCATGGCGACGCGGTCGCCGACGCCGATGCCCAGTGCGCCGCCGCTGCCGCCTTCGCCGATCACCACGCAGATGATGGGCGTCTTCAGCCGCGACATCTCGTACATGTTTTCGGCGATGACCTGGGCCTGGCCGCGTTCCTCGGCACCGATGCCCGGATAAGCACCCGGCGTGTCGATCAGGCAGATCACGGGCACCTGGAACTTCTCGGCCATGCGCATCTTGGCCATAGCCTTTCGATAGCCTTCGGGATGGGCGCACCCGAAGTAACAGGCCGTGCGTTCCTTGTAGGTGCGGCCCTTTTCGTGGCCGATAACCATGGTCTTGTACTGCCCCAGCTTGGCGAATCCGCAGAGTATCGCGCGATCGTCGCCGAAGAGTTTGTCGCCGTGCAGTTCCACGAATTCGTCGAAGACCAGCGACAGGTAGTCCACCGTGTGCGGGCGGTTCTTGTGCCGGGCGACCTGCACGGTCTGCCACGGACTGAGATTGTCGTAGATCTCCTGGATCACCCGCGCGACCTCGCGCTTCAGGTGGCGGATTTCCTGCTTGACGGCCTCCGTCTTGTCTTCCAGTTGCTCCAGGGATCGCAGTTTGGACTGGAGGTCGAAGATCGGCTGTTCGAATTCAAATCCTGGGCCGGGGGCTGGGGCTTCCATAAGTCATTAATCTTTCTCAAGGCTCGAGCCTTGTTATTATTGTTAGACCTTAGGGCTCGACTTGAATGGTTTAAGCGTGCGGAATTCCTGCAGTACTTCCTGCATCGACGCCGGTCGGTTCTCGGGGTCCTTCGCCATCATGCGGCGGACTAATTCGTTCATTTCATTAGTTACGGAGTTGTTAAACACTAATGTGGACGGAATCGCGGATCGCAGGTGCCGCGTTAACAGGTCGTCGGGGTTTACGCCGGTATAAGGCAGTTTGTTAGTCAGCAATTCAAAGACCACGCAGCCGTAACTGTAGATGTCCGCGCGGGCGTCCAGCGGCTTTCCGCGGATCTGCTCCGGGGACATGTAGCTGCGGGTCCCGCGGATCTGTGCCTTCTTGCGGAACAGTTTGGCCAGGAGGTTCTTCGAGATGCGTTTGGCGATCGTGAAATCGATCAGCTTGATCTGGCAGTCGTCATTGAGCAGGAAGTTGTCGGGCTTCACGTCGCAGTGGACCCACTTGTGGTCGTGCAGGTGCTGCAGCGACGAGGCGCTCTGCTCGAAGATCTGCGAGAAGTTGGACAGGATCCGCGCGTGATCGGCGCGCAGGGCCTGTTTCAGGTTCAGTTCGGCGAACAACTCAAGCACGAGATACGCGAT
>CAIPEB010000337.1 GCA_903863885.1 uncultured Planctomycetaceae bacterium
CGTCTTCCCGGCAACTCTGCGGACGGGAAACCAGTCCAATCCTTCCGAGCCGAAAAAATCAGCCGCTGAGCGGCGCGGGCGACGCTCTCGAGCGATGGATAACGGGCGCACAAAAAAGCCCTCGGCGCACATTATCAGAGGCGCCGAGGGCCGATTCATTCATCAGGGTTCGGACGGCGTCACGATGCCCAAGTGGCCCCATTAAACCGCCAAGGTATGATTCACTCGAATCAAAATCGGCACCGACAACGCAAGATCGCTTGTTACAGCCAAGCCCGGCGGAACCAGTCACGAGAACGGGGCTCGACAAACCCAAGCCTTGCATTCAGCGCGATTACGTAGCCCTATGACAGTTTCAAAGGCACACGAGGAAGGCGCCGACCTCCCTCACTTCAGGCAAGTCGATAAACATCTCCTCCAAACAAGGATCGAACACCAAGTCAGACCGAGTGGATTAGGCTTGCCAGAATGACAAGCACTTGGCGGGAAACGGATACCACTCGGTCTTTTTACACAGGTGGAACCATCCGCAGTGCAATGATTCCAGTGCGGAGAGGCCGCCGGATCAGCGACCTCTCATTTCACATCGCCCGGTGGTGCTTGCATGCCTGCCCCTCCCTAACAAGATGAGACTGATCGGAGAGAGCAAATAAACCAGCGTTACACCTGAATAATAGCCATTCCACGGCACACAGGTCAAGGTTTTTCCCAACGTTTTGCAGCCTTATCCTCCCATTCACCCCATTGCCGAAATGTCCTGTTCTCGTTGATATCTGCGCCGCAGAACGTCATTACAGACCTCAGCGCAACCACTTGCTCCTCGACGACGGAGCGCCAACGTCCCCTTGCTGAGCCCATCGCGACCAGTATGCTTGTCTCTTCCAATGAACATCCCGGCTACGAGGAGTTGAATATGAACCAGGAAGGCGAATCCATCCCGTCGAACGACACGCCGTGCACTCAGGAAGCCTGTGAGGCCTCGCAGGCAAGTGTCCCCGAGACAGTCGCACCGCAAGAAGGCACGCCGCAGCAGGACAAAGGCGAATCGA
The DNA here is from genome assembly GCA_903863885.1 of uncultured Planctomycetaceae bacterium. Classification (GTDB taxonomy): domain Bacteria; phylum Planctomycetota; class Planctomycetia; order Pirellulales; family Pirellulaceae; genus CAIPEB01. The sequence goes on from CAIPEB010000337.1 coordinate 1,050, forward strand.
CTCGCGGCCTTTACTGCAAGGTCAGCCCCAAGGGCGGCGTCAGCGTTTACGGCCTGCAGCGAATGCCCGTCACGCTCTACGTCGAACAGTGGCATCGTCTGCTGGAATTCGGCGATGAACTCCGCGCGTTCCTCGGCGCACACGACGCCGAACTCAAACGCAAAGAGAAGTAACGACTGTGAGCAGAGCGCCACTGGCCGGCGAGCGGCGCGGCCAACGCCTCGCTGCATTCGACCAAGTGTCCCGCTGCATCGGTCGCAGCGCCGATTCACGAGCCGGATCGGTCTGCGTGCGCCGAGGCCTGCCGCGGCACGCGTTCGGATGCTCCTTGAATCGCTAATCTGCACAGTACGGCGCCCGCCACAACAAGAATGCTTGCGGCACACTGGGCTCGAGTCAGCGAAAGACGCCAGCAAATGCTGCTGATCCAGACCGAGAAAACGGGCGTGAGATAGCTGGCCGCCGCGATCAGCGCCAGATTGCCCCGACGAACGCCGAAATCCCAGAACGCGTATGCCAGCAAGGTGGGCATGAGCGCCATGTACGCGCACTGCGCGATAGCGGTCAACGACCATGCGGACGCTTCGCGAAAACCCAACCGGATTGAGGCAAGCCCAACTCCCGTGGCCAAGAGAAAAATGGGAACGGCGCCGCCGGCCCCGGCGCCGCCCCAGAGCCGACTGAGGTTCGAGTAGGCCGCCCATGCAACCGCAGCGACTGCGGCTGCAAGGACGGGAAGCAGCTCCCGAACCGACCAGTGATTCCCGGCATCGGCATTCCCGCCGGCCAAAGACAACGCCACGCCGACCATCGCGACAGTCGAACCCAGGATCAGCAGCCACGCGCGGCATGACCAGCCCAGAACGGGCACTGCCAGCGTCAGCGTCAGACACGGCCAGAGATAATTAGCGACCGTCACGGCAATGGCCTGCTCGCGACTGGCCGACATTCCGACTGCCCCGTAGAGCAGAGCCGTATAGACCACCATCAACCCGCCGCAGATTATCAGGTATCGCGGGCTGTTCTCCCGCAGCACGGCCCGCAAGCGGCCGCGTGCGACGAGCCAGACGCACCCGATCGTGCCGGCCGCCAAATAAACGGAAGCCGCCGCCGTGAAAGTGCCGACCTGCTCAGTCAGCGTCCGCGAGCAAGCTATCGTGGTGCTCCACAGCGCAATGGCCGCCAACCCCGACGCCGTCGCCAGACTCGATGATGTGACTCGCTGCCGATCCACGCCGACCTTTTCCCCAACCTGAAGGGCACGCTGCTCTCGCAACCACCGCGGCAACAAACTCCTGCAAGAGAGTAAAGCCCGCAGGCCAACGAGCCAAGTACCGTCGGCCCGATACCCGATGCCGGAGCGTGTCCGGATTCGCGTTTCCTCTGTGGCAAGGCGCGGCCTCTCGCCTCTCCGCTGCCGCGTACTCCATTTTTCGTCCGCCTGCTAAAATGAGCCGCCTTGAACCCCGTTGACGCGAGGACCAATGAACATGTCAGTCAGGCGACCGGTCATTCTGTGGGACATGATGGAAACACTGGTGACCGAGCCGTATTTCAACGACTTGCCGAGCTACTTCGGCATGTCGGTCGATGAGCTGAAGAGCCAGATGCACCCGACTTCCTGGATCGACTTCGAGGAGGGGCGGCTGACCGAGTCCGAGTATTATGAACAGTTCTTTCTGGACGGTCGGCCGATCGACGTCGCGAGCCTGAGGAATCGCCTGCGACAAGCCTATCGCTGGCTGGATGGAATGGAGCAGCTGGTCGTCGATTTGAAGCGAGCCGGGTATTCGATGCACGCGCTGTCGAATTACTCGATGTGGTACGAACTGATCGAAGAGTCGCTCGGGATGAGCCGTTACGTCGAATGGTCCTTCGTTTCATGCCTGACCGGCCTGCGCAAACCCGATCCGCAGACCTATCTGAACGCGGCCCGAACGCTGGGCGTTGCACCCGGCGAATGCCTTTTTGTCGACGACCGCCCCGAGAACATCGAGGCGGCACGCGCCCTGGGCATGGATGCGATCATCAAGACGGACGCCGGCCAGTTGCGTCGAGAACTGCGGCACCGCGGTATCCACGGTGTGGCAGGCACCGGCAGGGAAGACGGCAGCTGAGCATTCCGGGGCAAGCCGCCGACTTCCGGGATGCGCCGGAACCGCCTCGCAAAGCGACGCGTGAAATCAGACCGATTGCGGAGTGCGTTTCACTTTGCCGGCGACAATGACGTAGTCCGCCCGGCCGGTCAGTTCCATTCCGCCGAACGGCGTGTTCTTGCTCTTGGACTTGAACTGATCCGGTTGGACTACCCAGCGGACTGCCGGATCGATGATGGTCACATCGGCGTCGGCGCCGATGCACAGCGTGCCCTTGTTCAATTTCAGCACGCGAGCCGGGTTAATCGTGAGTTTCGCCAGGGCCTGGGACCAGTCCAGATGGCCCGGCTGGATCAGATTGGTGATGACCAGAGGCAGCGTGGTCTCGAGCGCAACCATTCCGAAGGGCGCCTGGTCGAGTTCGACCATCTTCTTTTCGGGTGCGCGAGGCGAGTGACCGCTCACGATGACATCCAGGGTTCCATCGGCCAGTCCGGCAATGCACGCCTCGACGTGATCCCTCGATCTCAACGGCGGGTTGACCTTGTAGTTCGAGTCGAAAGTCCTCAGGCTCTCGTCCGTCAAACTGAAATGCGCCGCACAGATCTCGCTGGTAACGCGGGTGCCGCGCGCCTTCGCTCGGCGGATGATCTCCGTGGAGCCCGCGGTCGAGACATTCATGATGTGCAGGCGCCCGCCGGTGGCTTCGGCCAGTCGCACGTCGCGCCCTGCCCGTACATCTTCGGCTTCGGCCGGCATGCCCGGCAATCCGAGCACGAGCGAGGTCTTGCCTTCGTGCATGATCCCGCGATGCGACAACTCCGGCACTTCCGGATGGTCGAGGATCGGCAGATCAAACATCAGGCAGTATTCGAGGCCGCGGCGCAGCAGCTCCGAATTGCTGATCGACCGGTCCGCGTCCGTAAAGCCCACGGCGCCGGCTCCTTTCAACGTGGCGATCTCGGCCAGTTCGACGCCTTCCCGATTCTTGCTCACGCAGGCCAGCACGAACACGTGGCAGTTGTCCGCCCGCTGCGCCTGATGCCGCACGAATTCCACGACTGCCGGAGAATCAATGGGCGGGTCCGTATTGGGAAGGCAGGCGACCGAAGTAAAACCGCCAGCCACTGCGGCTGCCGTACCCGTTGCGATGGTCTCGTCGAGTTCGCACCCGGGCTCGCGCAACTCCGCATGGATATCGATCAATCCGGGCGAAATGATCTTGCCAGTCGCGTCGATAACCTGCTCGCCGCCGGTCGGCGATGCCGCGTAAGCGGCGATGCGGCCATCCTCGATCAACAAGCTCATGACGCGATCGAGCGATTGGCTGGGATCGATGACTCGGCCATTCTGGATGAGAATTTTGGACATGGTCGCAATTCCGTGGACGAGGAACTCCCTGACACAAGCCGCAACCGGGCCAAGGCTATCGGTCGTTCGCGTTGATCGTCAGCCATAGAGCCGCCATGCGCACCGCGAGTCCGTTGGTGACCTGATCGAGGATGACCGATTGCGGGCCGTCCGCGACATCGGGCGTAATCTCAACGCCCCGGTTAATGGGTCCCGGCGCCATGATGAGGATGTCCGACTTCGCGCGCGCCATCCGGTCCCGGTTCATCGCATACAACAGTGCATACTCGTGAACCGACGGAAACGGGCGGGTCGCCTGCCGCTCGAACTGGATCCGCAGCAGGTTCAGCACGTCGCAGCGAGGGAGAATCTCGTCGAGACTGTACGCCACCTCGACGCCGAACTCCTCCCACTGCCGCGATACCAGGGTCGACGGTCCGCAAACGATGACGTTGGCCCCCAGCTTCTTCAATCCCCAGATGTTCGACCGCGCGGTCCGGCTGTAAGTGATATCGCCAACCAGTGCCACCGTGATCCCCTGCAGATTGCCCCGGTGCTCGCGAATCGTCAGGATGTCCAGCAGGCCCTGCGTGGGATGCTCGTGCGCGCCGTCACCGGCATTCAACACGGCACAGCCCACTTTCTGGGCCAGCAGATGCGGCGCGCCGGGCGTGCTGTGCCGCACCACAATCGAGTCGATCTGCATCGCCTCGATGTTCTTCGCCGTGTCGATGAATGTCTCACCCTTCGCGACGCTGCTGCCGCTCGAAGTGAACTCGATCGTGTCCCCCCCCAGCCGGCGAGCGGCCAGCGAAAAACTGTTGCGCGTCCGCGTCGAATTCTCAAAGAAAATGTTGGCGCTCGTCCGCCCCTGCAGCAACGGCACCTTACCGCGACATCCCCGCGTGGCCTTTTTCAGTCGGGCCGCCGTATCGAGCAGAATGTTGATCTCGTCGGCCGTGAGGCTTTCAAGATCCAGCAGATGCTTCCGCGTCCAACCTTCCGGAATTCTGGCGAACTCTTCCAGGACAGCGCTCATGGTGGCACACCCTGCGATTCCCGTGTGATCGTTAGGCGACGCAGCAGATCGACTGGATTCTAGCAATGGCGATGCTCGCTGCAAGCAGTCATTGCTAGCATCTTGAAATGGGCTCGCCACAACGCCCGGAGCCCGAACCGAGGATTCCCCAAGGGCACTGCCTCGAAACTCCCAGCAGAACCAGCGACAATCGCCACTGGACTGGCTGGCCGTCCGCTCCGCAATCCGTTTCCAATCGCTGCTGGCATGGCGGGCGATGCCTGCGCAACCGGCATTTTCGGAAAAATCACCCGAATCCCTACAGTCCCACCAGAATCTGGTCGATTGAACTGCCCCATGGAGTGGGGCGGAGCGACGCGCTGTATGTCGCCAACTCTTCAGAAGGATCTGACCATGTCGTTTTCACGTACTGCCATCGGAGGCTCGCTGCTTGCCCTGGGCCTGTGCCTGACCGGCTGTCAGTCCTTGATGCTTGGTGAAGGGGCCGGAAAGGGCCACATCGACCAACTCGCCTCAGCGTCTGCCGCGAAGCCCGGGATGTACTCGATCGAATATCACCCGGTGGACGGAATGCCGGAACGGGCGGAGGTGCCGCTGAAGGACGCGACCTACGTGCAGCAGGCGATCGAGCAGAACGGCGTCTTGAAGAGATTCCGCCGCGAGAAGATTCAGCTCTACCGCAAAAACGAATCCAACAACACGTACTCGCGCATGGAAATCGAATTCGACCGGGGGAAGCATCGCGTCCCACCCGAGTCGGATTATGCGATCCGCCCGGGTGATCGGCTGGTGGTCCGCGAAGACACCAGTACGATGATTGATGACCTGTTCAGCAAGGTCAACAAGGGTCCGCTGTCCGCCGTGCTCCACTAAAGTCCGTGGAAGAACCGGCGAGGCAGGCGGCTGTCGCGGCCCTCCGGCCAAACCGCACCGGCTGTACTTGCGCGCGGCAACGACCGTACTGAATCCGGCTTCCTGAAGCGGGCTACTCGGCCACCCGCCAGCGGACGTTGAACAGCCAGACCATGGAAGACAGCAGTGCGGTATTCAGCATCGCGGAAAACGTCAGGTATCCCGCGACGAGCCACCACTTGTCCGGAGACACAGCCTCGAGATCCGTGCTCGGCAACAGGGCGACGTCCATCGGCAGGGCTGTCGCCGCCGCGAACGGGCTGGTGATCCCGAGCCACTCCACGCCCGACGCGCCGCGCTGGTCGGCGAAGAACTCCGCCGCAAAGAAGTCAGCCGCCAGCGGCGCGCAGAAGATGACGATGATGGCCAGGTACGAAGCCATCAGGCTCATGGAGGTCTTGCGAAAGAGCACCGAGTTGAACAGCGCAATCAGGGCCGTTGTGAGACAGGCCATCAGCACGATGGCCAGGTAAGCCGCGACGCGATGCAGGTTCGGCCAATACAGCTGGACCATGATGCAGGCCAGGAGCACGGGCCAGAGCAGGAACATCGTCAACACGCTCGACACCCGCAGCCCCGCAATCAGCTTGCCCCACAGGATCTTCCAGGGGGTGATCGTTGTCGTCAGCAATAGATCGAGCGTCTGGCGTTCCCGTTCGCTGGTCACGCTGCCGGCCGAGAAGACGGGTCCCACCAGCATGTTGAAGAGCAGCACGTAGCTGATGTACCAGGGCGCCAGTTGAGGCCAGATGTAGAGGCAGGCGGCCATCAACGGCAGGGCGAGCACCATGCTGACCTGAATGACCAGGCGCAGCATCAGAGTGCCCTGGCTGAAGATCTCGCTGCGCATTTCCTTGTCGTACACCGGATTGGCGCCGTCCTCCATGACGTCCTCCCGCTTGGCCGGTGCGAAAAGCCGGTCGGGAAACTGGTCCCTCTGGATCACGAGACCGACGGCCGTCTGTGCCTCCTGCTCGATGTCCACGACTTCCTTGCCCTCGCTGCCGACGTCCGGCGGATGCAGCAGCCGCGAACTGGTATTGGTCAGCGCGGCGCCGGTCAGCAGGAGAGCACTCAGCGGCAGCGCGGTAATGGTGAGCCACAGCCGCAACGAACCGTTGTCCGAAAGCCAATACCAGGCCAGCACGCCGCACAGTGCCAGAGGCAGGATCAGCAGGTACGAAACCACAAGCGACGCCGAGGTGCGGTGAAAGTAGCTGCTGCACCAGATGCTGATCGCACCGTACGTGATCACCGACGATATCAGCCCGAGGTATGCCGCGAGCACTTCATACAGAGAGACGCCGCCCAGCGGCAGACACAGCATGACGATCGGCAGCGACGCGAAGACCAGGACGGCCAGATGCGTCAGCGAGGCCACGAGCTTTCCAAGGACAATCGCCGACGGACGAAGCGGGCTGGCCAGCAGCATCTCATAGGTCTTGCGTTCCTTCTCTCCCGTGATCGAACCCGCCGCAAAGCTCGGGGCCATCATCGAGGCCAACACGTACTGCCCGAGAAAGAACAGGTCCACGAGCTTGCGTGCGGCCTGCGGATTCTCGGAAAGATCGAGCCGGGTGTCCTGAGGCCAGGCAATGTAAACGACGAGCCCCAGCAGGGCCTGGTACAGGAACAGCAGAGCAAAGCCCCGCAGCGTGCGGAGATTTACCAGCAGCTCGCGCTGCAACACAGGGTTGTTCACCACGTACATTGCGACCACTCATCCAGGCGATCGAATCGGATTTGCCGATCGGCACAGCAAGAAGGACTGCACAGCTTGGCTGCCCATCCGGATGGAAATTCTATCAACTCCAGCAACCGAAGACGCAAACGATGCCATTTTTCTTGCTTCGGTTCTTCCGGGACAACCCCGCGGGACGGATTGCCAACTCCGTCCGAGTTGGACGCGACGTCCCGAAAAGCGGGTCGGTTCAGGCAATCCGTCGCTTGCCGAGGCACCGGCCTTTTGCGGCGCAGCGGCGGCGGGCATAGAATACGGAAGGCCGAGGCTTCATGGTCCTTTGCGTGAGCCTGGGTCACCGATCCGGTGCGGGTCCTTAAACGCCTGATTCTGCTCGCACCTTGTCATCCGGCCAGCCGGATCACGTCGGACGGCGCGAGTGGCATCAGTCGATTTTGGGGCTCTCCCGAACTCCCTGACTGGGCGCACCAAGGGATTTCATGAATCCGGGAACTCTCCCGCTCTTCCATGAGGCCTCGACGGCACGAGGTGTGCGTTTTGGAATAGCCTTGAGTTTCCCTTTCAAGGAATGGGGGTGCGCCATGCAACGCTTACGGTGGTTCGCAGTGACATTGCTGGGAAGCGCGTTCTTTCTTACCGGGCAGACCGCGCGAGGGGCCGACGCGACCGAGAAAGAAGCCGCGGCGGCGATTTTGAAATTGGGCGGCAGAGTCGAGAGAGACCGGCGATTGCCGGGTCGCCCCGTCGTCAAAGTGGATTTTGCGGGAGTTGCTTTGGACCCCGCGGAATTGAAACAACTGGCCGCGCTGCGGGGCCTGCAGGACCTGCGGCTCTGCAACAGCGAAACGACGACGGACGAGAGCCTCGAGTGCATCCGAGAGTTGACCGGACTCACACGCCTGGGTCTTTTCCAGACTCGCGTCACGGATCGCGGCCTGGAACACCTGAAGGGTATGACGCATCTCAAAGCGCTGCACCTGGGCCACACCAAGATTACCGATGCGGGACTGGAGCATATCGCCGGACTGACGGCGCTTAAAACGCTGGGACTTTTCGACACGCGAATCACCGACCGCGGCCTGCGGAACCTCATCGGAATGAAGTCGCTCACGACACTGCATCTGGGCTATACGGGTATCACCGATGTGGGATTGGAGAACCTGCAGGGCCTGACCGAGTTGACGGACCTGGGACTCTACGGGACGCAGATTTCCGACGCGGGCCTGCTTCATCTGGAATGCCTGCCGAATCTGCAATCGCTGCACCTCAGCCAGACCCAAATCACCGACGCTGGAATGCGGTCTCTGAATCAGATGACGGGGCTCACACAACTGTGGCTCCGCGGCACTCAGATCACGGACGCCGGTGTGGCCGAATTGAAGGACCTCACGGGCCTCACCACGCTGAATCTCCACCGCACCGAGGTCACCGATGCCTGCCTGGAACACCTCAAGTCCATGCGGAGCCTGCGGTACCTGGCACTCGGCGGCACACAGGTCACAACCGCCGGAATGGAAGCACTGCAGCGTGAACTGCCGCAGTGCACGATTGCTCACGAATGAATCCGGACAAGGACCGGGAGGAAGAAGGCCGGGGTCTGGAGTCCGGAGGTAGATGAATGCCCGTCCGGCTGCCGGCATCCGAATTTTCATCCTGCGAGGCGGAGCCTCTTCATAACTCGTCGGGAGTCTCGTGAAGTGGGCCGGTCGGGAGACCGTCCCACAACTCGGTGCGCGATCCCAAGGTCATGTAAGGACATCCAGTTTACCTGCCGTCGCGGCGGACCGTTTCGCGCAACAGGTCGTCCTTCCACGAACCGTCGATTCTCCGCAGGCCCATCTTCGCTGCGGCGCTGTCCTGGTAATTCCACATCCACCATCCGGCGAATCCGTACTCCCTGCACTTGTCCACGTGCCAGCGCAGCATTTCGGAACCAGTCCGGCCCTCTCGCAAGAGAATCGTGCCGCGAGTTTCATCATCGTGCCCCTCGCCCTTGAAATCCGTCGAAATAATCCGGCCCGCGTTCTCCGTCCCGAGGATCTTGACGATTTCGCGCAGATACCAGAAGCCGTCCGGCGCGGGATCGCAGTACGGGTAGGTCGTCATCACCCAGTAGTCCGGAGGCTGTTTCAGGTCATCGACCAGCCAGCGCTTCAGATTCGTGAACCCCTCCAGGCGATCAGCGGGCGACTTCCGCTCCCAGTATCCGCCGGCCGCGAAGATCGGCAGCAGGATCGGCGCGGCCTTCGGTCGTCTGCCGGCGGTTCGCATCACCGGCCAGGCAGATTTCACGAAACGCTCCGTGAACTTGCCGATCTCGGGCAGCTGCGTATTGCCCCACAGCATGGGCTCCGCGCCACCTAACTGGTAGTTGCCGAGCATGCACCACATGGCGATGGCTTCCGGATGCGCCGCATGAGACTCGACATACTCGATCATTTGCGCATACCATTGCGCCGCCTCATCCCATGGAGTCTCGTCAGGAACGGGCCACCAAGGATTACCCGGCCGGCCGATGTGCCGAGTGGGGTCGATCGTATGCGGAATCCAGCGGTTATCGACGAGATCGAGTTCCGCGACCACGCCCGCTTCGTGACAGTCGTCCACAAATCGCGCCAGGTTGTCGAGCATCGACAGGTTGGCCCACTCCTCGACGCGCTGACCGACTCGGTTCCCCTGCCCCGCAACACGCAAAGTATTGGCGATCAGGATCTGCAGATCCACGAGATTGATCCCTGCTTCTGCGTGCAATTCGGACAGCGCGGTCTTCACCTTGGCGCGGTGTGCGTCGTAGAAGATGAGCCACGGATATCCGGGATCGGCCGAGACCGGCGGATTGAAGTACACTCCGCGCAGACCCTTCGCGGGTTCCGAAGCAAGCGCCGATGCGGACAGGCACATCACAAGCAGAGTGCATAATGCGCCGACGAAAATGCGAGGCATGCGTAAAGCTCCCAAGACGGACCTTTGCGGGAGAGGTCTCAAACGCGAGCCGCCTTACTTTTCTTTTTCGAGCGGGCATACCTCGATGTTCTCGAATGCGACCTCGCCTCCCTTTGCGAAGAAGAACAGGCGATCGCCCCCCGGATCCGACCGGCGCGCTATGAACGTGCGGCGGTCGCCGATGCACACATCCAGAATGCGTTCCTTGACGATGATGTCGAGTGAAAAAGGATCGCTCAACCCATCCATCGGCGGCATGGCCCCCGTGTCTCCGTCCATCAGCGTCGCCACACCGACTTTGCCGGCCGGACCTCCCGCTTGCGGATGCGCGAACTGCACATGATTCTCGGCCGGCCGGAACGAAAGTTCGCTTCCCGTCTCATAATCGCCTTCGCCGCAGAGACTGATCCCGAACACTTCGGCACCGCTTTGCGGCCGAACTGTCAAACGAATCCGAGCCTCGTGCGGCACATCGCCCGCAGCCGCATAAGCCATGGCCTGCCCGGCGCGAACTCGCAGCGCAGCGAAATCACCGGCAATTTCCCCCTTTTTCGCAGCCAGCTTCAGCGGCAGAGGTTTGCCGCAAGCCGGAATCATCTCCGGCACGAACTTCATGCCCAGGTCCCCGTTGGGCGACTGCAGCAGTTCGCGGACGACGAGGTTTCCGCCCCACCCCGGAAACGCGACCCAGCCGGCGGCCAGTGCACGCCCGTTCTTGAACTCATGCATCTTCGAGAAGAACAGCCCGTCAAACGTGTTCTTGGGAATCTCCTCCCAGGGGCCAAGCGGGCTGCGCGACTTGTAGATCCGGCTTGAACCGGCCGTGAAGTAATACCAGCCGTTCCACGCGAGCGTGTCGGGGCAGATCGAACTGAGGTTGTCGCGCTCGGCCGTCTTGCGAAACTCGCTGTTCTCGACGTTCGTCCATTTCTCCAGATCGGACGATTCAAAATGCGTCCGACCGCCTTCGGCGATCAAGTGGAACTTCCCCGTCTCGGGCACGTAGAAAATGTCGCTGTCGAATCCGGGCAACACCGGCTTGAAGTCTTTCGTGAAATGAACGCCGTCCTCGCTGACCGCCCGGAACAACCACGCGCCGTGCTGCGGCTTGTCGACGAACTGAATGCGGCTGCCGCAGTCCGTGTAGAACGCGTACCACTTTTTGTCGTGCGGATTGAAGATCACATTGCCCGTACCCATCGCACATTCCCACTGCCGCGCGAGCGGCACGGCCATCGGATGATGCGTCCAGTGCGAAAGGTCGGACGAAGAGAAGTGCCCGTACTGATGGGCGCCGAGTCCCCATTTGGCAGCATGGTGCAGCCGGTCGTAGAGATAAAACAGGTGAAACACTCCGTCATTGCAGGTGACCATGCAGTCCCCCGCATACGCCTTTCCGCGAGGCCGCCAGTATTGGAGACTCTCCTGCGGCGGGCCGAGAATCTCCAGATCCCGCTTCGCAACCTGCTCCTGCCCGCCCGAAAGCGAAACGATCTCCTGCGGAGTCAATGCGCGATCCCACAAGGCGACGTGATCGATCTCGCCGGTGAACGGCATTCGCTGCCTGCCGTCCGCGGAATGCCCCGCGCCGATGATGAACGGACTCTCGAAACGGTACAGCGCTCCGTGCGGCCACTCCTCGTCGATCAGAACGCCGTCGACATAGAGTTCGATGATCGTATCCGCAAAGCGGACGACCACGTCGTGCCACGAATTGCGTCCAGCCCAATCCACGGGAGCGCTGACCGGCAGTACGCCGTCGTTGAAGTTCCCGCCCGTGTATTGCGGCTTCGCGCTGCCTTGAGCCAGAAGCGCTGCGCGGCGTCCCTGCTGCATACTGGACGCATTCTGCTCGCAAATCACCTGCGATCCGTTGAGGTGGTCACGTCGCCATAAAGCCACGATCGTGAAACTGTCGTCGCCCTCGGCGAGCGCGGCAGGCCCTTGAAGGTATTGGCCGTGCGAAAATCGGATCACCGGACGACCGCCCAGCGCGTTCTCGATGCGCCGGGGTTGCTTCTCGGCTACGGCCTGCCGCACGTCGTGCGACTGACCGGAACCGTCATTCCAGAGCACAACGTTGCCTTTTTCGTCGGTTTGAGCGCGAGCCGCATCCAGATGCAGCACCAATCCGTCCGCCGGTGCATCGGCCTGCAAAGCTGTGTATTTTGAATCGCGCTGCTCGGCCGGTTGCCACTTCGCCAGCAGACTGTTTTGCAAACGCTGCGTCTCGTCGTCAGTCAGCGGTCTGTCAAATACGAAAATCTCGGCAACATCTCCGTCGAGGAATTCCAGCGACCCGGACTTTCCGCCCACGTAGAACGCCTCGCCGCTGATCGCCTGCCGCGCGATATCGATGCTGCGCTCGGCACGGCCATGCTGATCCGAGACAATCACCTTGCCGTCGTCGTGCAATCGCACGGTCGAACAGATCCACTCCCGCGCCGGATACGCGAGCAAATCGTGGGCGTCGTTCGCTTCGCCGTTGAAACCGTAGGTGCCTCGCTCCCCTTCCAGTTTGTCCTTTTCGGTCGGTTCTTTCATGCCTTCGACGCGTTGCCACAGCGGAGTCGTCCGCCAGCGATAGAACAGGTTCTTTCCGTCGGCATAGACCAGATTCGCGAGACGGTCCTTCGCATCTGCCGTTGCCAACAGTCCGCCAACCCACCGGCCCGACGGATCCCGCAACCGCATGCTGATGGACGCGTTCTTGCCGTTGAGCGCAATCCGCTGTTGCGCCTTCGTTGTGAGATACCCGCCCTGCAACTGCACGGCGTAACCATCGCCCCCGCGTGCCACGGATGCCTCGCGATCAGCGCCTTCGAGCGCGACGATCCGCGTCGGGCCTTCAGCCGACAGGTCGCCGCCGCGATTTGCCGTTCCCGCCAGTTCCTTCATGTGCCACACGGCCACAGCATCGTCAAACGGAGACTTGTGCTGAGACAGACCCGCCGATGCCAGAACTTCCAACATGGCAACAGCGAGAAGTACGGAACGGCCCATCGCCAATCCGATTTGGCTGCGGTGACAGATCATTGGTGCTCTCCCATGAACATCAGACGTTGGATATCAGGCTGACGCGCTGCTCCCGTTCAGTGCGGAAGCACCGTGCGTTCCGAGTTTCAGTTCGAACATCGACGCCGAGGCGACGGCGAGTCGGTTTGTGAAGAATCACTTGCCGCTGTTCGTCCCCTCAGCAGCCGGCCGGGTCCAGCAGGGGTACGGCTTGTAAGTTTCTGTCAGCGGGCTGACTCGAAGATTGCGGAACGTGACCGATCCTCCCTCGCTGATGAAGCGAAGGCGGTCAGCGTTCGGGTTCCAGAAGCGAGTGACCATCGAGCGAGTCCCTCGAACTTCGACGTCGAGAATATCGTGCCGCACGATGATGTCTACCGCGAACGGTTTGTCGAGTCCGTTGACCGCGACTATTGCCGGCCCTCCGTGCGTCATGCCGGAACTGTTGCTCATACGCGCGAATGAAACTCGCTTTTCATTCACATGAAATAGCAATTCACAGCCGCTGCCGTTGGACTTGCCGTCCGCGCAAAGCGAGACTCCGAAAGTCGCCGCGCCCGGGTCCGGAACGACCTCCATCTGCAGCCGATAGTCGTGCGGCATTTCGGGCAAATCGATAAAACCGCGGCGGCCGCTTGCTTCCACGCGAATCGTGTCCTTGATCTTCAGCGGCTCGCCCGTGGCCGGGATCATTTCCGGAACGAATCGGGTGCTGAGGTTGCCATCCGCATCCTGCACTAATTCACGCAGAACGTCGTTGCCGCCCCAGCCATCGTCCGACAGAAATCCGGCGTAGATGCGTCTTTCTTTGCCGAACAGCGCGGTTTTGGGAACCGCCAGATTGTCCAATTGAACGGGGAAGTTCTCCACCCAGGGTCCGGCCAGACTCTTCGACTTCCACACGCCGCTGCCGCACATGTAATAATGCCAAGCCCCGAACTTGAACACGTTCGGGCAGATCGCCAGCATCCGGTCCGAGGCGATAAACGCCCCCGGCTGTTCGGTCCACTTCACCAGATCCGGCGACGTCATGCGGACCTGCGAAAACAGATTGCAGGCCGCCTTGAAATAGCCATCCTTCTCCAGCACGAGTTCGCCGTTCTCGACGTGCGCACCCGCGTAGAGCATCCCCTCGGGGAAGTTGCCCGCGCGATCCTTGAGACTCCCGTCGGAAAAGTCATACCAGGCGGTCGGCTCCGGGCCCCCTTCCGCGTCCGGCTTCAGTTCCGCGATCTGCTGAGCGGATAATGCCGTGTCGTAAAGCCGCGCATCCAGAACGCGACCGCGCATCAGGGAGTTCGCCGGCGTCGCCAGCGTGTGGCGGAGCCCGATCAGCAGCGACGAACCGGACGGAAACTCCAGCGGCAGGTTGATCGCGTAAGTGGCGTAAACCGCGCCGTTGCGATAGAGAGTTCCCTTCGCGCCGTCGTATACCAGCGCCATCTGCACCACGGCATCCGCCGCCGAGGTCTCTTCCGGCCATGAGCTCTGCTGCGGCGGCGTACGTTTGAACCCGTCGCTGCCGGGCATCCACCGCCGACCGGCCAGTTCGCCGAAAACGATGCCGTCGAACTGCACGCCGTCGGCATGCTCGAGCGTCAGAATGCTGCCGCCATGCTGATCGAGATCGGCGAGGCGAACCCAGGCAACGAGCGTCTTGTTCAGCAGCGGCTTGGTCTTCGCCTGACGCGTCGGTCCGCTCTTGATCAGATTGAACAGCCCGGACTCGTCTTGAAAGACCTCGACGTCGCCGCCCGGCATGAAGGGATGCGGTTCGGCTTTGGTAAACGTCACGCCATCCGTGCTGACCGCAAGTTGAACTCCGTTGTGTTCACCTTCGTAATGCGGCGTGGGATAGAACCAATGGTATTTTCCTTGAAACAGGGCAACCGCGCCCGTGCCGTTCCATGCCTCCCATTGCTCGGTGATCGGAATTGTGACGGGATGGTGAGTCCATGTTCTCAGATCTTTCGACGAAGCCTGCCAGATTTCCAGACCGCCGTGGCCGCCGTCCCATTTGCTGTGCATGTTGCGACGGAGGATCAGGTAGAACAGACGGAACGTCTCACTCTGCGGATCCCAATACGGAATGCAGTCGCCTGCCTTGCGGTTGTGTCCGCGCGGCCTGAAGTACTGCATATGCGAGCTTTCATCGCCCAGGATCGCCAGTTCCCGTTCGCGGACATGAGTCGCTGAACCCGACACGGCAACAATCTCGGCGGGAGCCAACGCACGATTCCACACGGCCACGTGATCGATCAACCCGCGAAAGCCGCTCTTCAACTGCCCGTTCTCATAACCGGCACCGATCAGAAACGGAACCGTGCGGGGACGCGTTTCGCCGATCGGATATTCCTCGTCAACCAGCACGCCGTCGATCCAGAGTTCGAGTTTCGCACCCGTCATCGCCACAACGATATCGTGCCAATCCGTCGGCCCGATCAGCCCGACCGGGAAGTTGACCCGCATGACCGCGTTCGCCACATCCTGCTCCAGCGGATTGGGCCACGTTTCTTTGGGCTGCAGTCTGCGAATCGTATTCATGCGCGCAGCATCCACGTCTTTCGCGCCCCACACCGCTTCGATGAGCGACGAACCGGGCACTGATCGGGAGCCGGCCGGTTTGGCAAGCCACGCTTCGATAGTCGGCAGCGTCCCTCCGACGTAGTTTCGGTCCTGCATCGGCTTCGAGGCGATATCCACGGCTCGAATAGCCGCCGAAACCGTCTTGTCGCCGCCATCGCTGCCGAGGATCGGATAACGCCAGACACCCTGCGGGTCCCGCATGCGAACGGCAACCGTCCACTGCTTCGGGTTCATCGCGAGCGACTTGTCGTCGGCCAGCGCCAGGTATCCGCCGTCGATCTGCGCTGCCTTGCCGTCGCCGCCCCGTGCCAGAGATGCCTCGCGTTCCGCACCGGAAAGCTCGACGCCGAGTTTCACGTTTCCATGAATCTGAAGCGGCGCTGTCGCCCCCGCATCCGACATGGACCAATACGCGGCAGCGTCCTGCAGCGTCGCCGATTCCTGAGCCGCAGCTTGACTTCCGCAGGTGGCGAGAACGATCAGCAGGACAACCGTGAAGGCTCGCGCGAGTTGCATGTTCTTATCCTCAGCGGGTGCTCAATTCAGCGTAACTTGCTTTAACCGGACTTGTTCAGCGTCGGGCCAGTTCCTGCAGATACTTCGTCACGCCCGACGTAAAGTCGGACTCGGCCTGATCGGTGAAGATCGAAACGGACGGCTCATAACCGCCTTCCGCAAAAGCGGCCTTGGTTGTCAGATACAGCAGCGAACCGTTGGTCAAGCCGAAGTAAAAGGTGTTCTTGAAGGGAGAGGCGGCACGGACGTTGAGTTCGATCTCGCTGAAAAGTTCCAGCGGCGCCGCCCAGATGACCGTGTCCTTGTTGATAGTCAGGCTGCACACAGGCACCCGCACCAGATTCACCCCTTCGGCGGAAACCGACGCGTACTTCGCCAACTCGTCGATCCAGGGTAACCCGGCGCGCCGAGGAGTTTCGATTACGGCCTTTCCGATCTTCAGCGACACATCGGCGGTGGTCTTTTGAATCGAGTCGTTCGCTGCCAGGATCTGCTGGCCGAGCAGCGTTTCGTACGTCTTGAGCAAAGGATGATTGATATCGGGCCCTACGCTGTGCAGCGGTGCCACGTTCCCCTCGGCTCCGTTGATGAACAGCATCGGTTTGCCCAGTTTCTGCTCCACCACGCTTCCGGCGAACCCCATCACGTCGGCGCTGATCTGCTTGTTCCCGCCGTTGAGCGCCGTGCCGTGAACGCCGTAGTTGGCGATGAGTCCGATCAGCGAACCGTCGGGCCGCTCGAGTCGAATCAGACCGATCTGACGATCGACCGGTCCGTCCGGATTTACCCCCAGCACAGTGTTGCCGTCCGGATTGCGCTGGCGCCGGTTCACGTTGGCCTGCGCAGTGCCCGTGCCGATGCCCAGCCGCGCGGGTTCCAGTTTGGAACGGGCTTCTTCGATACCCTTCAACAACTTGTCCGTCACCGAATCCCAGTAGGCCGTGTCGTGCTTGATCGAAAACCGATCGCCGAGAGCCTTGGCAAAAAGGGCCCCGACTTTCTGCGGCCCCAGGTGCGGCGCGGAATGGGTGTGAGTGGTGGACCACCAGATCTGCTCCGGCTTGATGCCCGTTTCGCGTTCGAGTCTCGCACAGAAATCGTCGTAGTAGTTCGGGTCAATCGTGCAGATGTCGGTCGAAACAAGAAAGAACATCGTGGTGCCGTCATCCATCGCGGCAATCCGGTGATAGATCCGGTCGTGCACACCCTCGGACAGCCGGGGGATGTAGCCGTGCAGCCATTGCGGCGTGTCGGGAGTGATATCGACCTTCACACACGCGGCGCGAAAATTGCCAGTCGCCGGCGCATCCGCCGCCGCAACCGCCCCTGAATAAAGCGTGCTGACCGCGGCCGCGAAAAGGAGGACCGATGCACTAGACCCGGCAAATCGTTGAATCGCTCTGGATGGCATGATCAATTCCTCGGCGGGAAAAAATAGCGGATGCTCAACTTGCCAGAATGTACATCAACTCCGCCAGCAAAGCGACTTCGCAAAGCGCAGCTGTCGTGTGAACTTCGCCACGGAAGTAGAACTGCCCCGCATTTTGCTACTTCGCGTCGCTCTGCAGACGCTCCATGCCGCGTGGCACGGGTGGCTCGTTCTTTTGCCCTCCTCTTTGGCACCGTCTTTCAAATACTCGATACCGGGTGCCATGGGTGGCTTGTCCACCCATGTGTCGCTGACGGACGGCACGCGATCGTGTATCGTTTCCGAAGGGGGATGTACGGCCATGCACACCCGGGACAGGAATAAAAAGACGTATGCGAAACGAACGATTCACGGACGGCAACTCCGTGGGTTCGAACACGGGTGGACAAGCCACCCGTGCCACCCGAACGGATTACAGAACGTTTATGGCCCCGCTCTAGACCTAGAACCAGCGAAGGCCTTGTGAAGTTTCTTCGCTGAATCACAAAAAAACTCGAAAACCATCGGCTTTTCCA
>CAIPEB010000338.1 GCA_903863885.1 uncultured Planctomycetaceae bacterium
ACCTGGGAAATCTCTTCACTTAGCCATTCGGAGGGGATAGGAAGGGACGACAGGTCGAAAATGGGTTTTGTCAGGCCCAGGACCCAGGTGATCGTCAGAAGCAGTGCAATCCGCATCAGCATGGCCAGCGCGAGGCCCCACCTTCGCGCCGCGGGCTGCTGTTGGGCCGGCAGGCGGCCCGTGAGGATCGCAATGAACACAATATTGTCGATGCCGAGAACGATTTCCATCGCGGTCAGGGCAACGAGGGCGACGAGATATTCCATAAGTGAACCCTTGGATGTTCACCCAAACGAAACCGTGCACGCGTGTCAATCATGGCGAGTTGGACGGATGGCCGCAAGCGGCGAATGCAATCTCCGGAGACCACGGAATCTTCGCATGTCAATCCGGATCGGCGCGTCGTGAAAAATCGCTTAGGATACTTGGCGGAAATAGAGGAATTCGGGCAAGCCCGACGTTAGATCCAAACGCGAAAGGAAAGGAAACGGAATGTTGAAGTCATGGAACGCGATTGCTCGGTTCGCGCTGGTGGCGATCTGTCTGGCAACGGTCACAGGTCTGGGCTGCAAACCCAAGAACGACACGCCTCCTCCGTCGGGTGAGGCCGTGACGACCGATCCTTTGAGCATCGAACTGCCGGCAGGTGGTGATGCGAAAAAGGGAGCGGAAGCTGCAAAGCCCGAGGGCGCAGCACCTGAAGCGACTCCCGCTGAAGAGGCCAAGCCCGAGGCGGCCAAGCAGTAGTCGAAGCTGCGGGGACAAGGCGGAAATCGCATGTCGCGAGAGGTCAGTTGCGCGCCATGACGGCGAGCATTTCGGCAAGCAATTCCATCGGAAGGCCAACAACATTGGATTCGCTGCCCCTGATAATGTGAATCCAGTGGTGTCGGTCCTGGTAGCCGAATGCTCCCGCTTTGCCCTGCCATTCGCCGCTGTCGAGGTACTCTTCGATTTCGCGGTCGCTGCGGTTGTCCATGCGGAGTTTGGTGACGTCGACGTTGGCGAGAATCTTGTCGTTGGGACGTCGCCAGAGGCAAACGCCGCTGTAAACATGATGAATTCGGCTGCGGAGCAGGCGGAGCATTTTTGACGCGTCTTCGCGATTCAGGGGCTTGCCCAGGACATGGCCCTGGCACTCGACGATCGTGTCGCACGCCAGAATCAAGCCGAATTCCACCTGACGTGCGACATCGGCGGCTTTCTGGCGGGCGAGCCGGACGACCAGTTCCCGCGGCGATTCCCGCAACTCGCTCCCCTGTTCGGCGCTGTCGTCGGGAGGGATGACCTGGAATGCGTAGCCGGCTTCCGTCAGGAGTTGGCGGCGGCGCGGTGATCCGCTGGCCAGGATCAGCGGGATGAAATGGTCGCGCATCGGTGTACCGGTCCGTCTGGTGATGGGGGCCCCTGCCATGAAATTCACGGTTCTCTACGAGGACAATCATGTGCTGGCCGTCTCGAAACCGACGGGCCTTGCGACGATGGGAACTTCCTCGGGGACCGCGACTCTTGTGACTTTGGCCAAGGATTATATCAAAACCAGATACGGCAAGCCGGGTAATGTCTATCTGGGCGTGGTGAGTCGTCTGGACTCGCTCGCGACGGGCGTCGTGATCCTGGCTCGCACGTCAAAGGCCGCAGCACGACTTGCCGAGCAGTTTCGGACGGGCAGCGTCCGCAAGCGTTACCTCGTCGTGCTGGAGCGGAGGCCGGCGGCGGCTTGTGCGGACTGTCGCGACTGGGTTGACAAGGACGAATCCGCCCATCGCATGCGTTGCGTGCCCCCGGGCACTCCGGGAGCCAAGGAGGCAACGCTTCGCTATCGGGTGCTTGAGCAACTTCGCAACGGGGCGGCGCTTGTCGAGGTGGAACTCGAGTCCGGCCGCAAGCACCAGATTCGCCTGCAGTTCAGCGAGCGGGGGTGTCCCGTGTTCGGAGACCGGAAATACGGTGCGAGGCACGTCTGGGCCGGAGGAATTGCGTTGCATTCCTGGCAGCTCGAATGCGAGCATCCGGTGCGGCGGACGCGTCTGTCGCTGCAGGCGCTGCCGCCGCGAAGCTGGCAGGAATTCCAATTGGCGACACATCTGGACGCGGTGGGCGACTGGTGAGTGCCGGTTCGATGTCGGGCTTCATTGCTGGGTTTCGCTGCTTGGCGCGGCAAGGCACAAAGAGTTAATCTAGGAATTCGTCGGCTCTGCTGCTCCCCTCCTCTTCCGTTTCCGTACCATGGCTGGTTTGACCCATTCCATCTTCCGCACGTCGGCCCTTTTGAGCGGCCTGGTTACCCAGGAAGATCTGGATGGAGCGATAGCGCGAATTGCTTCCTCGGCAGGGCCGTCCGCGGAGCAGGAGGTTTCTGACGAGACGCTGGCCGACAAGCTCATCGAGCTGGGCCTGCTGACTCCGTATCAGGCGGATCAACTTCGGGCGGGACGCACCAAGTTGAATCTCGGGCCGTACGTCGTGACCGACTGGATTGGCCAGGGCGGCATGGGGCAGGTCTACAAGGCGGTGCACAAGTTGATGGGGCGCGAATGCGCGGTCAAGGTGCTGCCGCTGAATCGGTCGACTCCGGAGTCGATTTCGCACTTTGCCCGCGAGATCCGCACTCAGGCCAAACTCGACCACCCCAACCTCGTGCGCGCCTACGACGCCGGACATGACGGCAAGGTGCATTACTTTGTCACGGAGTACGTGCCCGGCACCGATCTGAGACGCCTGATACGCTCCCAGGGGCCGTTGACGATGCAGCAGGCCGCGAGCATCATTCGCCAGGTCGCGGATGCCTTGGAGTACGCGCACCAGAGGGGGTTGATCCACCGGGACGTCAAGCCCGGGAATATACTCGTCACGCCCGACGGCGTTGCCAAGTTGTCGGATCTGGGACTGGCCGGATGTCTGAGTGACGGCGACGACGATCCGCGGGCCGGCAAGATCGTGGGAACGGCCGATTACCTTTCACCCGAGCAGATTCGCAATCCGTACGAAGTCCGAAAAGTCAGCGACATCTACTCCCTGGGGTGCACGCTGTACTATGCCGTGACCGGCAAAGTGCCGTTTCCCGGCGGAACGGCGGCCAGCAAAGCCAGACGCCACCTGGACGAGACGCCCATGCATCCTCGCCGATTCAATCTGGAGATCGGCGAGGAATTCGTGGACATCGTGGCGGACATGATGGAGAAAGATCCGGCTGTTCGCATCCAGTCGGCGGCAGAGGTCGTGGCGAGACTCGAGCCTTGGGCCGTCGAGACCGGCCCCTTGCCGTCACGGCAACTCGGCAAATCACCGTGGACGGCGCCGCCTCTGCCCACGGGAAGCGAAGATACGGACGTTGTGATCGCCGAGTTGGATGACGGAGATTCGATTCAGCAGGAGAGTTTCAGCCAGATTTCGCAGGGGACGCACCCATTCGGGCTCGGCTCGCAGGAAACTCGCCGCTTGCGCACGGGCCGCAAGCCCCCGCTCCCTCCTCCCCTGCCCTCTTCCGCCGCGATGGCGCGCCGGTTTCGGACGGTGCTGTTTGTCACGCTGGCTGTCGCGATCCCGATTTCCATTGTGATCGGGATGTTGCTGGGCCTTTGGCTGGGGGGGAATCTGGGGTAGTGCTCGGAATCTCGCCGCGTGCCTTGCGGAGTTCCTGCATCAGCTGGTTCGGAAGATCCGAGTCGAGGTACTTGTTCAGCATGCTGCGAGTGTCGCTGTACAGTTTGTCGATGCGAGCCTGCACGGATGCGTAAGGTGACGGGATCTGGCGGTGCATCTGTTCGTCCAGGTCGCGCTGAATGTCGCCGCGCGACTTGAGCGAGCGCAGTTCGTCCAGGAGCTTCTGTGCTTCATCGAATTTCTTGTCCGAAAGCCGCTTTCGAAAGCGCAAGGCGATAATCTGTCGTTGGGAGACCAGATCGAGCAGTTCGCTGTTCAGCCCTTTGATATATCCCTCGGCCTGCAGACGCGGGCCGTCATCCGGGACTTCCGCCACCTGTTCGAGTTCCCGCCCGGGGGCGAGCGGAAGACGCGCCAGCAGTTGGTCGCCGCTCTTGATATACACCAGTCTCAGGGGCGATTGCGCCGCGGGAGTTATGTTGATCGTGCCTCGCCAATCGGTGACCCCCACGAATTCCGGCGGGTTCTTCTTCTCGTCGGCTTTGGCCTCTTCGGCCGTCTGCTGCCGAGGTTCCTCGGGAGCCGGGACCCGGGAGTATACTTCCAGGCCGGCAAGCGGAACGGGAACCTGATCGGCCTTGAGGGGTCGGACCTGTACCTTTACTTCGGTACGGTTGCGCGTGATGCGTGCTTTGACTGCGTATCGTTCCCTGCGGCCCGATGATTTCCCTCGCAGCGGCGCTCGCATGCCCGAATAGACGTTACAGCTCAGGAGATTCCGGTTCGTCCGGTCGGCGCCGGTCACCTGCAGCAGCGTCCATGGAATTTCGGCCGTGCGGTCGGGCAACGGTTTGCCGAAGCGGTCATTCGTGCGGAGGATCGGCACGAGCACGTCGCCGATACTGATGCGTGCGGCGGACTTGTCCTCCAGTGCCAGTCCTCCGGCGCGGAGCCGCACGGTGGCGGTGCGGGTCTCGCCCAGTTCGATCCGAGCAATCGGAGCGAACGCGTCGAGGAGGCACGCGTAAGTCGTCGCGCCGAGTTGCTCGGGATTTCGGACCGAATGTTCGATCGTGGGGCCCCAGAGCCGCGTGTGAGTGTCAAGCTCGCGCGCCCGCACCCGCATCTCGAACGGCGAAGCATCCACTGTGACACAGATGAGTTTGTCGTCGTTCAGCCTTGCTTCGGCGGCCTGCGCGATCTCCGCAACCGTCAGGCGATCAAGATCGGCGGTCATTTCAGCCGCCAGAACCGGCGGAGGTTCGGAGACCGATACCTCCCATGCGGCACGGAACTCAACCTCTGCCCTCCGCCGGATCGTCGCGGTGATTTCATCCCGGACGATCGTATTCAAACCGGGTGCAGGAGCGAGTGCGAGCCATATGTGGATTCGGTAGGGCGTATACTCCCACTCTCCCGCCGCTCCGCAGGCATCGCGGGCAGCGGCCAGAGCCGCCGCGAAGACGACGATCCAGCCCATTTTGTTGCACGGCATCGATTTCATGCTCCGGCCGGCGAGGCTGCGGATGATAAGCAACACCGAAACCCAGGCGGGGGCGGCGGAGCGGGGGGCAGTTCCGATTCCGCGGGAGAATCCCGGCGGAGTGAGTTGTTTCCGATTTGCCATCCGCGTTGCCGACATGCTTCAGTTCTTTGCCTCATTGGAGATTCGCCATTGGTCGACGTTCTGGTACAGCCAGACCAGATTGTCTCCGACATCCGTCAGCCGCTTGTGGTATGCCAGGAAGTCAACCATCTGCCACAGCGGGATTACGGCGGCTTCTTCGTGCACGCTCCGGTGAACTTGCAGCAGACGTTCGCGGACCTCTCCCCAGTTCTGGGCCGCGTCCAACCGGCGGAGGGCTTGCTGAACGTAAGGACTGTCACACTCGGCCGGGCCGCCCAAGCCCAGCAGCCGGCTCGCGTCGACCGCAGGTTCCCAAACGGCAATTTCCGTGAACACCAGGTCGCATTCCCCCTTCGAATCGCGAGTTTCGCCGGGCGGGAACTGCTTGAGCGCGCATTCCAGACCGATGGCCTTCAGGTAGGCCGCGGCCGCCTGGCAGGTGATGCGCGCCGTATCGAAATCGGGGAAACCGAGGACCAGCGGCGCCAGCTTCGGGGCCGCATCGCCTCGTTTCAGCGCAAGGTCAGCAACCTGCTTCTGGGCGACGGTGCTCAGCAGTTTTGCCAGACGCGGGTCGTACGGCCGCGGTCGAATGCGGGCATCATAGGCGTAGCCCAGCGGGTCCGAGTCGCTTGCCCCGACGGGGAACGGGCCGCTGACAAGCTGACAGCCCGGGACTTCGGTCCCAGCCAGGATTTCCTGCGTGAGGATTGTCTGACGGTCCACGGCAAACTCGATCGCGCGGCGGAAGTCACGCTGTGCCAGGAAGGGATTCTTGGACGAGTTGATGACGAGCATGTGGACGGTGGGCAAAGTGTAGGGCTGGACCTGAATGTCGGTCTCTTTGGCCTCTTTTCGAATGCGGACGGCTTCCGCGGGCGGAATCCGCTCGACCATGTCCACGTCGCCCCGGTGCAGGGCAGCCAGCGCCTGCTGACCGTCGCTGAATCGGCGTTCGGTAATTTCCGCCAGTTTGCCTCCGACGCGAAATCCCTTGACCACAAACCGGACCTCCGCGTCCGTTCGCACCGCCATGGCAAAACGCCCGTTTCCCGCGGGGAGCGAATCGCCCGTGACCGGGGCGGGGCGCTGGGCGACACGCAGCACGGCCTCGGGCAGCACGTGAGGACGCCGCAACTGTACATCCACCTCCTGCGTACCTCGGACCTGGATTGCAGAAATCAAAGCCGCCCAGGCCTCACTGTAGGAAGGTGACGTCGCGTTCGCATAATCGAGGAGTCGATTTGCCACGTCGAAAGCGGTCGCCGCCGAGGAGTCTTCGGTGACGCGGTTGATTCGCAGGATCATCGTCCGGCGATCTTCGCTGTGTTCTATACTGCCCGATTGGAAATCGTACTGTCCCCCTTCGGGCCCTGCCCCATGGAATTCGATCATGTCCCGATTCAGCAGACGCCCGGTGCGTCTTGCGGCCCAGTCATCCAGTCGCTGGGCATCCGGAATCCGAACGGACTGCAGCACTCCGACGGTCACCAGAGGGTATCGTCGTGCAAGTTCCGCGCGCAACTCGGCGCCGCCCTGCGCATCGGGCCAGATGTTGAACATCTGGCGGATTGAGACGAGTGCCTCGTGGAACTGCTCGGCTTCCATCTGCTTCCGGGCCTCATCCCGCTTCTGGATCGCCATCTGGCTCAACTGCTCTTTCCAGTTGTCGACAGTAGGCGGCCGATCGTTGCCGTACTCGCTCGACAGCCGGTTCAGCAGCGTTCGGGCGACCCAGAAGTTCCCCTGCTCGACGTACCCGCTCATGAGCTTGTCGATCAGCCTTCCCAGAAACTCAGGCAGCGGTTGGGCGGTTTCGTTGTAGCGGTAGTCCCGCTGCATGCGAAACAGATCCTCGACGATGCCCATCGCCTCGGAAAACTGCTTGTTGCGAGTCAGTTGAAACGCATCGAGGTAGAGAAACTCCTTGATCGTGTCATTCAGGCCCGGCAGTTCGGGGTAGTTGGCCTGCAGCAGGAGGATGTACTTGAATGCGCCGTCGAAATCGTTGGCGGCGATCAGGCGGCGAGCTTCTTTGAGCAGTTGCTCCTCGAACAACTCGATTCTCACGATGTGCTTGCCATCGACCTCGAACTCCACCCCCTCCTTGTCAAGCGGCCGGACGCGGTATTTCGCGGCAAGGTCGACGGCAAATGGCGACTTGCGTTTGCCGTCCATCATCGGCACGACCTTGAGCTGTTTGTCGCCGTTGGCCGAATCCAGCAGAATCAGGTCGAAAGGCTCCTGCTCAAGGAGCGGTTTCGGGGGTTCGGGGCTCTTCGCGGCTGCCGCCGGCGGCGGTGTCGTCGCCGCAGCCTCCTCCGACCACCCTCGCGACGTCGCAAGGGCCGCGTGGAAAGCCAGGCAACACGCGAAAACCCAGGGCATCATACCCCTTGTTCGGCGAACGGTTTGCATAGGACCGCGCTTCATTTCTGGGACCCTGTGGGGACGGGCGTGACCAGAATCGTCCCGTCGCTTCCGCACAGAAGCAACTGATCACCGCAGGCGACTGGCCCTCGCGACAGCGGTTCGCCGACCTCGATCTTGCCGGCAGGCCTGCCGTCGATGCCTTGAAGTCGCCATACCTGCCCGTCCACGGAAGCGAACACGAAATCGCTGCCGACCTGAAGCGGACTTCCTGCCGGTTGGCCGCAGGAGGTCGCGGGTTGCGCCCATCGCGGTTTTCCGTCAGGACCGTAGCTTTGGATGGTCTTTCCGTCGATGGCCACCAGCACGCTGTCACCGGCCCGTTCGGGTCCCCACGTGACACGGCCGCCCTTCAGATCCGATTGTTGTGCGATTTTCAGGTCCGACTGATTCAGCGCCAGGACGACATCCGAACTGGATGTGCGACTGACCGCGAACAGCATCGTGCCCAGAGCTGCCAGTCCCGCCGACAGTTCTTCGTCAATCCGGACGCTGGCCAACTCGGACAGCGACGCTTGGGGCTGCTCCTTCAGGCCGATCCGATAGAGGAACTTCCGATCATCCGCGGCGAAGAACTCCTGAGCGTCCCCGCCGGTGGACGCGGGGCGCAGCCATTTGATCGTCTCCCCGGGTTCCAGCTTCGGCTGGTAGGGCATGGCGCGATCCTCGCCGGTTTTCGGATCGATCAGCCGTACGCTTCCCTTGTCGGTGAGCAGCAATAAGGACTGTCGAAATGCCGCCGGAGAGCTGGTCGCCCGACCTTCAACGGCTTTGACCTCGACCGGGGCCAACTGCCCCCCGTCTGATCCGGGCACGAAGTGGACTATTCGGCTGACGTCTGCGGCGCTGATCAATGCGGCCGATCCGTCGTCAAAGCTGAGCGACCGCGTGAATGACTGGGACGCCGCTCCCGTTGCCCTCCTGGTCGGCTCGTCAAGGCATGACGGCCCGGGTTGTGTGGTCGGTAGGCTGTATGCGGCGGGCGCGGCCGTCACGGCCGTCACGGCCTGGTTCTGCGGATTCACGCTCACCAGGCTCACCGGCAGGCCGACACACGTTTCCCACAGCGGCTTGCGGGGGTTGTCGGTGGACACCGCGGAAATGGTGGTGCCCGCGGAATCCTTGACCCGTCGCGTGTGAACCAGGGTGTTCTGGAAGAGCTGCAGAGGCGCGACGAACGTATCGCCGACGTTGGCGATCGCCGGGTTCCGGGCAATCTCTTTCGTGGTGACCTGGATGCGGTAATTGGTCAAACGGTTGTCGGCGATCCAGAGCGACGAGCCGTCCGCGAGCGGATAGCCGACCACCGGTTCATTGTAGACGGGAGGCAGCTTGGCCGCTTCTTTCACCGGTTCCGTGGCGTTGGAAACATCGATGTCGAACACGCAGATTTCGCCGCGGTCGGTCGTTGCCAGCAGGCGGCGGCCGTAGGGGATCAGCGGCACCCGCACGCTTCCCGTCAGCCGAATGGGCGCCTGGGCCGCCTTCAGTGCCGGTCCGTCTCCCTCGCTGCGGATGCTGAGCGTGTGCAGCAGAGAATAATCACTGCCTGCGTTCTCCACGACGAACAGAAATTTCGACAGAACAAGCGGCGGAAGATCGATGGCGCCCGCTCGTTGGCCGAGATAGTAGACGTCCTTGCATTCGAGGGTGTCGGTGGAGATGACGTAGATATTCGAGTGTTCGCCCGGTTGAAACGCGAGCGGGCGATTTGGGGCCACGGCGGGCCCCGAAATGAGCTTCTGCGGGATCACCGCTTGCCGGCCGCTTCGGCCGGATTCCGCGTCGATTTCCCAAAGGCGGCCCGAAGCGGCTGCCAAGTACACGCTTTTTCCGGCGATAACCGGAGTATTGACGGTCTCCTTCACCGGCAGTCGCCACACGACCGCGCCGTCCTGAACTCGGTATCGAAGAAGTTCCTGCCGTGCCGTGTTGACGCAGAGCACATCGGCGTTGGGCTGTTCCGAAACCCGTTGCGGATGATTCCGGATCCCCGGTCCCACGAATCGGCGCCACACGACGTGCCCGTTTTCCACGTTGATGCCGAACACGGAACTGCCGGCGAGCACCGCGGCGAACAGCCCTTTGCCGCCGGGCGCGCTGTCGCCGGTGCGAATCGCCAGTACATGGCTTTGCGTTACCGCCGAAGCGTCCTCGGATCGGGCCGCCTCGACGTTCTGCGCGTTGACTTTCACCAGACCCCGTTCCCTTTGGCCGATCAGCAGCAGGGCCGCATTGAGCCGCTGGTTGGCGTCGAGGCTGGGGTATTTCTTCACCAGTTCGCGGTAGAACTGATAGGCCTTGCGGGTGTCGTTCTCGCCGGCCGCCTTTTCGATGTTTCCGAGCGCGACACCCAGTTCCTTGTCCTGGTCGATCGCCCGCTGGACCAGCGCCATGTCTTCCTGGATTCGCTGGACGGACGTCTCGATGCGCACCCGCAGCGATGTGGGGATGTTCGCGGGATCCAGCACCAGTTTCATGCCTTCTTCGGCCTTGGCGAGCAACGCCGCGGCCTTGACCATGTCATCCTGGGTCTTAGCCTGGCGCACGAAGCCCTCGGGGATCTGCGGCAGGATGCCGACGAATTCGTCGCGGGCAATCTGAAAGGCGGCCTCGGAGGCAATCGTGGGAATTAGTTCCTTGGCGGACTGGAGTCCCGTCTCGGGACTGCCGGCCGCCAGTCGCAACTGCGCCAGTGCGACGCGAACACGCGCTTCGCTGGATTTTTCATCCTCCGGGTACTGCTTGAGGAAGTTCTGGAACTTCGCTACGGCCTGCGAGTAGGACTCCTCGCGGTAGTCCTTCATCGCCGCCTCGAACATCTCGAGCGGCGGAGTTTTGGAGAGGTTGTACCAGAGTACTCCTCCGAACAGCAGCAGCAGAGCCAGGGCCAGACTGCCCCCCCAGATCAGCATGGAATCCCAACGCGTCTTCTGCTGACGAGGTCTGGCGGGAAGTACCGGCTGGGTCGGGACGGCCAGCGGTTGAGCGAACGGATCGAACGACGCGGGGGAATCCAACTCCGGTCCCAGCGGTTCCAATTCGAGAATCGGTGCGGGCGGCTCGGGTGGAATTGGGGGTTGAATCACCGGTTGAGGCGCCCGAATCTGCATGACGGGTCCCACCGGCACCAGCGCCTCGCCGGCGTCCACCACCGGTGTGAGTCCTTCAGCGGGCGCTGCGGTTTCTCCTGCATCCTCGAGGATTACGACGTCGTCATCTCCGGTCGAAACCGGAGCCTTCGCCGGCGGTGCGGCCTTGATTCCAAGTTCGGCCGCATCCTCCGGAGCCAGTCCCAGGTCTTCTTCTTCCCGCTTGACCGGTCTCGGCGCCGGCTTCGGAGCGGGCTTGGCCGGAATCGGCGTTGGCTCTTCTTGATCTTCGGTGGCCTGACCCACAAAACGTGTGGCCTGGAACTTCGTGAGGTGCCCCTTGTCCACCAGAAGCTTGGCAATCGACTCGGCCGAAACCTTGTACTTGCTTTCGGCGACCTGTTTGCGCAGGTCAAGAAGCAGCGACTTTTCCAGCATGCCGCTCTGTTCGAGCAGTTGCAGCAATTTCGACGCCGACATGAAACGGTTTCCTTGCCTTGTGCCTGATGCCCCAATCGGAACTTCGCGAGTCAGTTCTCCTCCACAGTGGTCAACTGCACTTCCTCAAACCCGGTGGCGGTCCCCGCATCGAGCGCGGCCACCACACGGCCGTGCAGCGCATCGCCGTGCGCCTCGACCATCAGCTTGCTGGGTATGACTCCGTTGACGCTGCCCTCGCGCGCCCGTCGCAGCTTGATGTGCAGATCCTGATCGCTGGGCGCCTCTTCGTCCCAATCCACCGTGAACACGTGAAACGTACCGAATTCATCGACCTGCACGATAACGTACTCGGGACTGCTTTCGATCGACTTGGCAACCACGTTTTCGCTGGGCTGATCGTCGGAGACCTTGGGCAGAGTCAACGATTTCTGCAGCGCGAAGGCCGCGGTCAGCATGAAGAAGATCAGCAACTGGAACACGACGTCCACCATCGGGGTCATGTCCAGTTCCGTATCCTCGAGGTGTGGCTTCGGCGAGAAGGCCCGTTCGGGCTCCTGCCCCTCGGCGTCCCACGCTGCCGCCGGCCCGCGGGCCGGCGCCGCGGGAAGAGAAGCAGCCTGCGCGGCGCCGGGCACGCCGGATTCCGGCGAGTTGTCGGCGGCCTCCGCCGCTTGGTTCACATCGCGCAGGCCCGACCCTGTTTCGGAAGCCTCGGTCAGCGGCGGCTGCGGAGACGCTTGAACTTCGTCCGAGTCTGAAACTTGAGGCTGCTGCGAACCGGCTGGCGGCCCCTCGGGATCTGCAACATCCGCGAAGCATCCGCAGGCGGGGCAGCGGACGCGGCGACCGAGGACCAAGTCGGACGCTGTGTGTATCGTCAGGCATTCGGGGCACTGAATGGTGATCGGCACGGCCTTATTGAACCTCCAGCACGGCCACGTGAAGCTGTTCGATCTCGCCCACCCGGCTTGCGGCCCTCGCAACGCGCGCCACGTCACGGTGTTTCACGTCGGCGGCCGCCTTGATCAGCACGTAGGTCTTGCGAGATCGGGTCGCCTCCTTTTCGACGTAACCGGCCACCTCGTCTTCCATCGCCTTGAGGTCACGCGAATCGACCAGGGCCGCTTCACTGGTCGTGTTGCCCTCGAACACTTTTGCGGGACGGTCTCCGTCCCCTTTGAGAATGGTCAACACCACGGCATTCTTGGTGGGCACGGGGATTCCATACTTGGCCGGCGGCAGCGGGATCGCGGCTCCTTCGTCGGCCTTGAATGTCAGCAGGAAGAAGATCAGCAGGAGGAACGTGCAGTCGATCATCGGAGTGATGTCCATCTCGGTGTCTTCGAGCGAACGACGCCGGACGACCACCCCGCCGACTTCGTCGTCAGGCGGCTCGTTGCCGATTTCCAATGCAGCATTCGGACCGGACATGGATGCTCACTTTCGCCGTGCGTTGATGTTCAGCGCCGCCTGAAACATCTCGAGAAACTGATTCAGCCCGGCCGCGACGAGTTCTTCCATCTGGCGGATGCGGATGTTGATACTGGCAACGCAGACCATCAGCGGGATGGCGGTTGTCAGGCCGATTGCGGTGGTGATCAGCGCCAGGCTGATATCCGAAGCCAACTCGGTGGGATTCACCCGCTCGGCCGCCGCCAGTTTTCCGAACGCTCCCATCATACCCAGCACCGTGCCGAACAGGCCGAGCATCGGGGCCGTCTTGATCACCGTATGCACCCAGGTCAGGCGATGGTCGAGGTCGGTCATGATGTCTCGCTGGAACCGATCCTGCAGCAATTGCCGCACCTTCGCGAAGCCGAGGTTGCGATTGAGGATGGCGACCAGCGACAATTGGGGAACCGCTCTCGGATCTCCGTCGCACTGCGATGCGGCTGCGTCGAAATCGCCCTTGCTCAGCGATCGTCCGACCTCTCCGAGAAACGCGTTCTGCGCGTCCTCCGACTTAAACCGTTTTTCCCGGATCCGTCTCCAGACGACGATCACGCAGAACGTGCCCCAAAACGCGACAATGGCCTGCGCTGCGTACGTCAGGTTGCCAATGAACGTGTAAAGTTGCGAAATGCTCATCGGGGTTCTCAATTACCATGCGTGAGGTTGAGGGGGATGGACCGCGATGCGGGCAATCAGGGAGGCGCCGGACGAAACCGCTGATCCAGCACGACGAACTCGAATCCGTCACGAGTCGGCTGAACACCAAAGACCGTCTTGAGAAACTCCTTCACGTTGCGCCCCTTTCCGTTCTGCATTTCCAGCCGGGCGAGTTGGTCTTCCGTCTTCTCCGGAATGAACTGAAGGATCAGGCGTCCTTCCGTTGCAATGCCGGCCCGCGCCAGCAGCGTTTTGTCGAAGGCCTCGAGTGTCCCGCGTCGCCACGTCATGTACAGTCTTTTTTCCTTGTCGGGCGGCCCCGACCGGCGATCGGGGCGAGCCTTGCTCAAATGCAGCGCGTAGTCGATTGCCTGGCTTCCACCGATTGCGGCCAGTTCCACCTCGAAATAGTCCAGCTGGCGCGAGTACGAATCGAGGCTCGTCGCCGTCCACCGCACCTCCCAGCGTTCCCAGCGTGGAATGATGTTGTCGCCCTCGCCCAATGGACCCGGAGGGCGACTGTCTCCCAGCCCGCCCTCGCCGCGACTGGTCATGGTGTTGGGGTTGTCGAAGACGTCCTGAGATGCAGCGACAGTCGAGACCGCCTCCGTGACTGCCGCGAGCGAGGTCTCGATTTGCGGCTCAGCCAACTCGGGCATTTCCTCCATGCCCGGCGCTTCCAGGTCCCGTTCAAACCCCGCCGCGTGGTCTCCGCGGCCCGCCACGTTCTCGACCAGCTTCACAGGGACCGACTTCTGGCTGAAGACCAGTCTCGAAGAAAGCCAGACAATAAACATGAGAAACACGATCGTGCCGAGCAGCAGCAATGCCGAAATCAGCAGGCCAGACACCTTGTCGTAGGCGCTGGTGCGGATCGACACCTGATCGGCGGGCGGCCGGGATCTCGAATCGGTCTTGGCTACGTTGGTCACAGCTGGTTTTGCGTCCGACAGGCCCCCGAATTTAAACCAATCGAACCGGATCGATCGAACGCCGGATGCCCACGCTCCAGGGACCTCCGGCAAGTCCGCAACGGCAGCGTCCGTTGCGACCGCACGTGCCTGATCTGCACATGACGAGACAAGCCGAGAGTCACGACGGCAGCCGACTGCGGCCAACGTGCCGCAGTGAATGGCTCAAGCTGCTCGATAGTAATGGTCATGCCGCGGTGTGTCAAGGTAGTGTGAGGTATAACTGTTTGCTGTGCAATGTGTTACATCGCTAATCCGAGTCACGCGTTCCAGGGTTCTCGCCGGGCACGCGCCAGCAGGCGATTTGCTGCCTCGTCGTCCAGGAACACCTGCCGCTGCGGGTCGAACCTCATGTCCCGCTGCAGCCACATGCAGATATTGGCCGCGTGGACGGTCGTCATGGAATGATGCATGACGTCCGCATTGGCAACCGTGGAGCGGCGCGATTTAACGCAGTCGAAGAAGTTGCGCACGTGACTCATCGGGCGCTCGGTGCGAGCCGAGTAATCGGCGACGATCTTGGCGAAGTCCGCGAGTAGAGCCGGAGAGGAGACTTCGGGACGCTCGTATCCGTCCGCGACCGATACCCAGCCTTCGCTTCCTTCATATCGAACGCCGCACGCTCCATGCCACCAGCCTTCGCGGTGAAGGATCATCTTCACTCCGTCGGGAAAACTCGCGACCATGCCTTCGCCGGTCGCGTTGTCAACGTATTGGTATTCAACCGCCGAAGTGTTCACTGCATCAATCGCGACCTGACATTGGGCGATCGTGTGCGCTCCCCACTCGCCGATGCAACTGGTGTGAAAATCGAAGTGTCCTCGCCATCCGCCTTGAACATACGTCGCGTTGTAAGGCCGCCACGGGCAGGGACCGAGCCACTGGTCCCAGTCCATTTCGTTGCGGTCCGGTTCTTGCTCCGCCGGAAGATAGTCGGTCCGCATCCTGGCGGCATCCCATGGAGCGATGTGCGCCCTGACCGTCTGAACTTTCCCAAGGCGTCCGAGTCGCAGCAGTTCATTGGCGAACGTGAAATTCGCCTCGCTCAACCGCTGGGTCCCTGTCTGATACACCCGTTCGTAACGCCGTGCCGTCGCAAGGACTTCCCGGCCTTCGGCGATCGTCATGCTGGAGGGTTTCTCGACGTAGACATCTTTCCCGGCGCACATGGACATCACGGACGCCAGGGCGTGCCATCGATCGCCCGTGGCGATCAGGACCGCGTCGATATCGGCCCGCGCCGCAAGAAACTCCCGTATGTCGCGATAGGTTGCGCAGTCCCGATTGCCGTAATGGCCGTCCACCTTGGCCTTGACCGACTCTCGCTGGGTTTTTCTGGCATCGCAAACGGCGACGAACTGAATGTCCTTTTCCGGCAGCATCCATCCCAGCACGCCGCTGCCTCGTGCTCCGATCCCGATGCCGCCAAGCACGATCCGTTCGCTCGGAGGAGTCTGGTTTTCCCTTCCCAGCGCCGATGCGGGAACCACGCGAGGCACAAGCATCGCCGCACCGACGGCCGAGGCCCGACACAGGAATCTGCGGCGATTCATCCGTGAGACCGGCCGGAATTCGGGCCGAGCCGATTGCGTTCGTGACATCCGTGACATTCTGCCCTCGAGCGCGCGGGTTCGCGGAAAACGACGTCAGCCCCCTTTGCTGAATCCCGTGATCGTACGCTTCACCGATTCACTCTTGAATAACCCCTGGACAAAAAACGCGGGCATCGTCGCGCGTCGGATCAGGTTGCTACGGCACGTTGGGCAGGGGCTGGATGTGCAGACGCATCTGGCCGCAGTTGTCGCTCAATTCGTTCCACGCGTCCTGGCAGCGGAGATAGAGCCGACCGGATTGCGGCGCAACGAATTCCCCATGCCGTCCGAGACTGAATGAATCGCCCAGGCTGAAGTCCTGCATGACGACGGCGACCAGGCGTCCGTTGCCTGCGGCATCGCCATCGGCATCGGTCGCCGGTCGGTCCGCGCTGGTGCTCCATTGTCCGGCGGCGTCAAACGAATAACGCCGCCCCGCGCTCACGCTGATATCGGATGCCTGCCACCCCCGCGCGGCAGCGTAGTGTTCCCGACGGTCGTCCACGCCCTGCGCGGTCTGCCGCCGATGCCAGTCCCAGCGACAGAGATCGACTCGATAACCCGTGTCAATGTGTTGCAGGAAGAACCCGTATTCAAACGAGACTTCCCGCGCCATCGGAGCGAAAAGCTGCTCGAACGTAACGTCCCGTTTTGTCAGGTAATCGCTGCCCAGCGACTGGAAACGTTGCGAATAATTGGGATTGTTGTACAGCAGATAGCAGAGTGCCCAACTCTGCAGGCAATCCTGCCGAGCCAGGCGAAAGGAGTCCGCGTCCTGCGCGGTCCAGGCCGTTGTGGACACTTGGCGCTCGTTTCCGCCGCGATTGGAGATCATCGTGTTCAACGAAGAGGTCAACTGCTTCGCCGCTTCTCCGGCGGACAGCACATCGCGGATTGAGCGAGCCGTGCCGTTGCGCAGAGCGAGCAGTCGTTCCCGGTCGCGGCGGAGTTCTCCGTGTCCCAGCACGGCCATTTCTGCCATGCCTTCCTTGTACCAGGTGGGCCCCAGTTCGCCGAAGGTCTGGGCGCAGTAGGCATGCATAACTTCGTGTTCGGCCACGCCCGGCGCGGTGGACGCATAGATGACCGCCGTGTTGTGACGCGACTTGCCGGCCCCCGATTTACGGCCGAATGTCACTCCTCCGATTTCTTTGACAATCACGCGGGCCGCCGGATTGGGCAATTCGTAGTCGGGCCAATTCCGGATGTCCTGGGCAACGTAGCATTCAATGCGCCCGCGCGGCGGACGTTTCCAGCACTCGGCCGCGAAGCTGAGCGTGGCTTCCATTCTCTGGAGGAGTGCATCCGCCTTGTCGGCGGGCAGGTCCGTGTGCAGCGTGAAGTGCGGCGACTCGCGCAGCACCGGTGCTCGGACGGCACTCGGCGGATGTGCAGCGGGCGGGCCTGATTCCGCACCATGGCCTGTGTGCATCGACAAGGCGGCCGCCGAAAACAGAACCGCTGCGATCGCCCGTGTCTTCCCGCTGGTGCGGACCGGCCGCCGCCGGGAATTCCCGACGGGCCGGTCCGTCGCGTGGCCGTCCGGAGCGCCTTCGTCACGGCTGTTGTGCATAATGTGCTTCCACCGCCAGGTTGTCGATCGTCAACTGCCCCGTGCCGCCGAACAAGCCAACGGCAATGCCCATCAATCGGGCCTGTTCGGGCACCTTCGCCCGCATGCGCTTCTTCGTCCAGCCGCCGCTGCCGCGCCAGGGACCCAGCACACTCGATCCGACCGGCGCTCTCTGGGCGTCAAAGAACACCAGTTCCAGACGCGGCGAGTGTTCATTGGATTGTCCCTTGCGCACCTGATCCATCTTGATCCATAACGATACGTCAATATCCCGCACCTTTCGCCCGTCCACGGCCATAGACTGCAGGGCTTGCGAATTGCGGCCGGCTGTGGTGTTGCTGAACTGCAGCGCGGCCTTGCCATCCGGCGCCTTGGGATCCTCGACCACCGATGCCTGCCGGAGGTAATACCAGCCCGACGGAGTTCCCCCGGCCAGCGCCGCCTCGAAACTGCCGTTGACCAGTTCCGGCAGCCCCGTGTCGTTCTTCGTCTGGCGGATTGCCTCGGCCTGGCCCGTCATCGGCACGAAGAAGGTCGACTCGATGACCTCCGTCTGCAGCTTGCCGCCCGACTTCTTCATCAGGCACAGGCTCTGTTGAAAACGCGTGCCAAGCGGAATCACCATCCGCCCCCCTTCCCGCAATTGGGCCACCAGCGCGGGAGGCACTCGCTCCGGGGAACATGTGACGATTATCTTGTCGAACGGCGCTTTCTCTTCCCATCCGAGAAAGCCGTCGCCGATCCGAGTATGCACGTTCGTGTAGCCGAGCTTCTTCAGCGTGTCGGCCGCTTTCCTGCCGAGCGGCTCGACGATTTCGATCGTGTAGACGTCCGCCACGAGCGAACTCAGCACCGCTGCCTGATAGCCGCTGCCCGTGCCGATCTCCAGCACCTTGTCCTGCGGGCGCGGCTCCAACTGCTCTGTCATTTTCGCCACGACATAGGGGGACGAAATCGTCTGAGACTCGCCGATCGGCAGCCCCGCGTCGAGGTAGGCCAGATGACGCTGCGATTCGGGGACGAACAGATGACGGGGAGTCTTGCGCATCGAGTCGATCACGCGGTCGTCGCGCACGCCGGCTGCGACAATCTCTTCGTCCACCATGCGAGTCCGGGCACTGACCAGCCGTTGGTCCTCGGGTTGCGCAGCCGCACCACAGGTCGCCGCCGAAAAAAACATGCCCACGAGACACACGAGCGGCAGGCAGGATTGGGCAAAGCAAAGACCGCCGGTCAGAGAAGAGGGGAGATCGAGGATCCTCGCCCCGCCGGACGATAAGGCGGATGCCGGGTTCCGGTTACCAGACGCCGGATGCCGGTAGTCCGTTGTCGATTGGATGTACGCCTTCCTCCGGACTCCGGACTCCAGACTCGAGATTTCAGACTCCGGACTGGGAGACTTCAGCCTGAGACCGGAGAATGGATACAAGGCCTTACCTCTGTCTTGGGGGGCTCGGCCACCCGTGTGAGTGGCAATCATGCGTTGAGCTGTACGAGTGTTTCGTCATCCGCATCAATCCGCTGCCTCTTCCGGTTGAGTCGGACGACCTCACAGATTTCCAGACTAACCGAGATTTTCCGGAACAACAATTCGTCAAACTGCCCGCAGTCGCGATAAAGGTCAAATTGACTTCCTGCCGATTCCCAGAGAAACTAAGTGAGGTCCGCGAGTTGGCCACCGCAAGGGTGGGCTCTGGCTGGCCTTGCAGACGTTGGGTGAACGACTGCCGCACACGGCCGAACAAACATCGGGACAGGAGAAAGGTGACGAGCAATGGCAGAAAAAACAGACCGTCGGTGTTTCCTTGCCAGAGGCGTGCTGGGAGCTGCCGGCCTGAGCGCGGCCGCGCACGTCAGCATTGAAGAGAACATCCTGTCGGCCGCGATGCAGGACGGCACGGCCCAGGCCAGTGCGAAACCGAAGACCGACATTGCCCCGGGCAGCCTTGGATGCGGGAAGATCGGCAACGTCTCGATCAGCCGGCTGCTGATCGGCGGCAACCTGATCGGGGGCTGGGCGCACAGTCGCGACCTCATGTACGCCTCGAAGCTCTTCACGTCCTACAACACCGAATCCAAGGTGTTTGAAACGCTGGAACTGGCTCAGGCCTGCGGCATCAACACCATCCAGCTGGACCCGAAGTGCTGGGATACGGTCTGCAAGTACAACGAAGGCCGCAGCGAAAAGATCCAGACAATGGTCTGTGTGCCGCTGCTGGCCGACAAGACGAAGATGGCGGAGGAAATCAAGCGTCAAGTGGATCGGGGCGCGACACTGATCTACTCGCACGGCGGTGTCACCGACTCGCACATGATGAACGGCGGCGGCACGGACGTCATCGCCCAGATGGTGGAACTGATCAAGGCCCAGGGCATTCCGGCCGGCGTCGGGGGCCATTCGCTGAACATGCCCATCGAGTGCGAGAAGGCGAAGGTCGGCAACGATTTCTTCGTGAAGACGTTCCATATGGACCGGTATTGGTCGGCGACGCCGACGGATCATCGCGTCGAATACGATTGGATGCGTCCGCAGTCGTCCGATCACAACGCCAACTTCGACAATATGTGGTGCAACAATCCCGACGAGACCGCGGCCTTCATGGCCACGGTGGAAAAGCCCTGGTTTGCCTTCAAAGTCATGGCGGCCGGAGCGATTCCGCCGCGGGTCGCATTCCCGCACGCTTTCCGCAACGGGGCCGACTTCGTGATCGCAGGCATGTTCGATTTCCAGGTCGAAGAGGACGTGAAGATCGCGCTCGAGGCCCTGCGCAAGACCGACGACCGCAAACGCCCCTGGCGAGCCTGATCCGTTGCGGGTCGCTCGCATATCGGCACGTCCGGCGCAAGCCGTTCAGCGGTTTGCGCCGGGCTGACGCTCTCTCTCGGGATCGTGGCGGCTGGACGGCGCGACGCCCGCGCATCAGATCGAGTCGCCGTTCAGGTCCAGCCCCTCTTCGTGGCAAGGCGTGCCGCCAGGGAAAATCGTGGCTACGGTGCGAGCTTCAGTTTCACGATGCAGCTCGTGCGGAAGGCGGGGAGCACGATAAAGCCGTCCAGCAGGCGGACCTCGGCGGGCCTGGTGTCCGCGTAGATCTCGACGGACTTTGCGGTGATGGGCTGGGCTTCGCCCGGTTTGGAATCAAGGGGCAGTGTCAGTTTCAAGCGGCCGTCACGCATCGGTTCTTGTTCCCAATTCACCAGATAGACCGCCCTTTCGTGCGACCCGGCATATTGAACACATCGCACGTTCGCATCCTCGGGGCTCAGCACAATATCCGAAGACTGGCGAAGGCTGGCCTGCACCTTGCGCAGCGCCGCGATTCCTTCGGATCGAGCCGCGCGGCTTTCGGGCGTCTCCGTCGGCCAGAGGAACAGCGGCGGTGTGTTGCCGGCGTGCGTGTCCCGCACCGGGTTGCCGGCAAATGTCCTGCCGTAATCGGCGATCGCGGTGTTTTGCAGGGATCGGGCCGCTGCCGGCAGGGCCTTTCCGACCTCGTTCATTTCGGCAAAGCGTCCCGCTGTTATCAGGCGGCCGCCGTGCTGTGCAAATTCCCTGAGTTGGCGGACGACGTCTTCCTGGATATAGGCGCAGTCCGGGACCACGACGTATCGATATCGGCTCAGGTTCATCGAGCCGCATGAGATCTCGCGAAGCGTCACAACGTCAAATGTCTCGCCGGATTCGTCCAGCAGTTTGTACCAACCCATGAAGCTGCGAAAATCGTTCTTGTAGCCGTCGATATCGTTCGGGGACGCAGGCAGGATCGGCTGAACGAGCGCGGCCCGCGGACTGACGGACATGCCCTGCATGATCCGGACGGCCTCGCGGGCGTCGCTGAGCATTTGGCGGATATCCCCGGGCGCCATGCGCGGATGGAAACTGTAATCGAGCACCGAGGGTATGTGCCAGGCACAATAGATGATTCCGCGCGAACCGTGCTGGATGGCCGACTGCGTGGCGCGGTCCATCGCCTTGTAGCCGATCTGGACTCCGGAGGTGAAGTCGACGAGATCAACAGCCCAAACCGGCTTGCCGTACTTCCTCACCAGATCAATGCACGCGGTGACCCGGTAAGGATCGCCATCGGCCGAGCAGATCTGCAGCCCGAATTCATCGATATCCCGGCCCCGCATTGCCACTTCGTCCGGAGCGATCGCGTAGTACTGCGAATAGTCCCATTCGGCCGGATAGGCGAACGAAAAGGTCAGGTAGGTCACCGTCTTTCGCGTGGGATCGCAACTCTTCACGAGCCGCGACATCTGATTGATGTAATCCGCCGCCGTCTCATTCCAGTAGGCCGACCAATCGTGGACCGCCGCGTCGACGTTGCGGTACTTGCGGTTCGGCTCCGGGGATTCGGGAACTGTGACCCGCAGGCAGGCACGGCCTGTCCGTCCGCCGTTTCGCACCCATTGGGAATCCAGCGAGGCCCCGCCGCTCCAGTTCTGAAAACTCCATGCGGCGGTTTGATCGCCCCCGATCTCGATGCTCGGGTTGGGGGCTGCATTGCTCTGACCCGAGGTTTCTCGAAACTCCACGTCGTCCCACGATACCGTGCCCGTGCCCATCAGTTTGAGCAGCACCCACGCGCGGCCGGCTTCCTTCGGTGCGGGGAACGTCGCGGAAAGCCGAGTCCATTCGTGGGTCCCTCGCAGGGTTGCTCCCGTATCGATCAGCTGCGGCGGACCTCCCGCTTTCCCGACCCATGCAACTTCCAGGAAGACACCGTATCCCCGCACCTGTTCGGTCTTGACCCAGGCCGAGACGGTGTAGGACTTGTCCGGCTCAACGGCCGCATAGGTATCCTGCCCGGGTTCGGCTTTCGGGTCGGTCGCGGCGGGCGTGCTCCAGGAACAGTGCTTCGAACCGTCGTCGAGCGATTCGATCGGCCCAAGGCCCGTCTTCTGTCGTCCGCTCAACATCATTTCCAGCGGAGGTGCCGGCGCGTCCTCGATCGATGGGAATTCGGCATCCCATGCGGAATTGAGCCGCTCGACGGTCTGGTATCGCACGGCGAGCCATTTTCGAAACCGACCGATCTCGGCGGGGTTGTAACGCTCATGCATGGGGAACCACCATTCGGCGCCGGGGTGGTAGCA
Organism: uncultured Planctomycetaceae bacterium; assembly: GCA_903863885.1. Lineage (GTDB taxonomy): Bacteria > Planctomycetota > Planctomycetia > Pirellulales > Pirellulaceae > CAIPEB01. The sequence goes on from CAIPEB010000338.1 coordinate 22,542, forward strand.
GGAGACCGTTCCGTCCGTATCGGATTCCCGCACGTGCGCAATGAACTTGCGAACGAGTTCCTCCTGCGCTTCGCGGAACAGGTCGGAGGTGAGTGCCGGCTGGTCGCCGGGTGTGCCCGCCGCGCTGACGACGGTTTGTCCGCTCGCCTTGGCCTTTGCCCGCAGCCATGCGGGAGTGTAGTACGGGTTGATTTCCTGGATCAGCGCGAGCTTCAGCCCGTGTTGTCTCGCGTACGCCAGCTGGCGGTCGAATGCCGAGAAATCGTAGGTGCCTTCGGCCGGCGCCATCCCCCAACCGCCGGAGCACACCGACAGGATGTTGGCTGCGGACTCCGGCAACTGATCCATGCCGACATCCACAGAGGGATAGAAGCAGCACCAGCCGATCGGGGCATCAGCGCTGGATGCCATGTTCTGGGCCTCGGCGAAACGGATGCCGATAAGTGAGAACATCAGGAACGCGGCCCGCCGTGCGTACCGGCGGAGCCTGGGGAATCGATGGAGTGGATTCACGTTGGTGGCCTTTGGTCTGCCTGAGAATCGATCTCGTTGGCGCGGTTGCGGCGTCGCAGCGGGATCACTTGCTGAATCGCCTGGTAGAGATCTTGCCGGCGCATCGGCTTGGCCACGTATCCATCCATTCCCGCGGCCATGCATGCTTCCCGGTCGCCTTTCAAAGCATGGGCGGTCAATGCAACGATGGGGAGGTGGGCGCCGGAGAACTGTTCGCGTTTGCGGATCGCGGCCGTGGCTTCAAAGCCGTTCATTACGGGCATCTGGATGTCCATCAGCACCAGGTCGAACTCTTCATGCTCCAGAACGTTGAGGGCCTCGCGTCCGTCGCTCACTGCCTGAACGTGGAAGCCCCATTTCGTGAGCAGGCCCACGGCCAGCCTCTGGTTCATCAACCCATCCTCGACCACGAGTATCTTGAGGCCGGCGAAGCGGTCGGTGGCAAAGGGGACGGAAGCGTCCGAGCGGTTGGCCAGTCCGATGCCCTGCGGCGTCTCGGGATGCGACGGAACGGTATCGAACCTCGCTGTGAAAAAGAAGGTGCTTCCTCGGCCGACTTCGCTGTTCACTCCGATCTTGCCGCCCATCAGTTCGATCAGGCGCGTGCAGATGGCCAGCCCCAGCCCCGTCCCGCCGTAGCGACGAGTTGCGGAGGTGTCCGCCTGAGTGAATGCCTCGAAGATCGCGGCCTGCTTTTCCTCGGGAACACCGATCCCGGTATCCTTCACCTCGCATCGCAATTGAACGCTGCCCGCATCGCGCGACAGGCACGCGACATGCACTGCGACCGTGCCATGTTCCGTGAATTTGACCGCATTACCGACGAGGTTGACCAGTATTTGTCGCAGTCGTCCCGCGTCGCCCACCAGGATGTCGGGAACATCCGGTTCGATGCGGCAGGTCAACTCGAGGCCGCCCGTTTGTGCGCGGTGCGCCAGAGAGTTGATTGCTTCGCCGACGACGTCCCGCAGGTCGAAGGGCGCGGGGAGCAACTCGAGTTTGCCGGCCTCGATCTTGGAAAAATCCAGGACTTCGTTGATCACTGACAACAGCGATTCCGCCGACTTCAGCACCATCCGCAGTTGTTCGCGCTGGGCGTCGGCGAGATTCGTGTCGAGCACCATCTCGGTCATGCCGATAACGGTGTTCATCGGCGTTCGGATCTCATGACTCATGTTCGCCAGGAAATCGCTCTTCGCGCGGTTGGCCGATTCGGCGACTTCCTTGGCGTGCCGCAGTTCGGCCTCGGCGCGTTTCCGCCGCGAAATGTCGCGCACCAGACCGTGCAGGACCTGGACGCCGCGGATTTCGGCGAGGCTGAGAGAAACTTCCGCGGGAAACAGCGTGCCATCCATTTGCCGGTGCTGCCACTCGAAGAAGTTGCTGCCGTCCGAAAGGGCGCGTGTCAGAAGCTCAGCGGCCGCCCCGCGGGAGTCTCGTCCATCCGGCTGCCAGGGGGACGACAGCGTGCAAAAGTCCTGGGCCAGCAGCATCCGCTTGTCCGGATATCCGAACATCCTCACTGCGGCGCGGTTGCAGTCGACGCAGTGGCCGGAACTGTCGAGAGTCACGATCGCATCCCGCGACGATTCGAAAAGCAGTCGGAATTTCTCTTCGCTCTCCCGAAGGACCGCCTCCAATCGCTTGCGTTCGGTGATGTCGATCATCACGGTCAGCAGATAGGTGCGTCCCTGCGTGCTGATGACTTCCCCGGAAAACAGTCCATCGAGGATGACGCCGTCTTTTCGCCGGACCCGCAGTTCGACGTGGTCCACGTGTCCCGTCACGACGATTCTCTCGGCGACGGACCTCTGCTCTTCGGGATCCGCGAACATCTCGAGTTCCGCCGGAGTCCGGCCGATCACTTCGTCCATGGTCCGGCCGAGCGTATCGACGAAGGCGTCATTCACATCGATGAACCGGCCGTCAGGAACGCTGGTGATGGCCATCAGGTCGGGATGCTTGCGGAACAGTCGTTCGAATCGCTGCTGGGCTTCCTTCTCCGCGCTCAGATCGACGCTTGCGCCGAAGATACAGTCGGTGCCGTTCCATCGCCCGATCCAAATGCGTGTGTCGACAGGCAGGTACTCCCCGTCCTTCCTGACCATCGGCAGCGGACACGTCTTGCGATCGCCCCGCAGCATGGCGGAAAAGACGGCGAGAGCGTCGTTCCGCATTTCCTTCGGATGCAGTTCAAGCACGTTCATCGCAGCGAGGTCTTCGTCGGTGAAGCCGAGCTTCTCTTTGAGGGCCCGGTTTGCGAAGAGGATCCGCCCGTCGAGCGAAAGCACGACGATCAGGTAATCGATCGTCGCGAAAAACGCGCGGAAGTTGGTTTCGCTCTCCCGAAGTGCTTCTTCGGTCTGTTTGCGCCGGGTGATGTTCAGCGCTGTCGAACGAGTCTTGATGCAGCTCCCCCGGTCATCCAGTTCGCACTCGACAGTCATCAGGACGGTCAAGGCGGAGCCGTTCTTGCGGCGCATGTCCCATTCCATGCTGGAACTTGTTCCGCTGCGGATCATTTCCGGATAAAGCTGCTCGAACAGTTCAGCGCTCTGCGGCATCATCAGGTCGGCAAGTCGCAGGCGGTTTTCCACTTCCTCCCGCGTGTACCCGAGCCAGTTCAGTTCCGTGTCGTTCATCTGCAGCACGCGGCCGTCGGGCGTCAGCGAGTGATAGCCGCAGGGAGCGTTATGGTACAGATCAAGCGCCTCGGCGGTACGCTGCCGCACCCGCTGCTCGAGTTCGGCGTTCAATTCGATCAGCGCCGCTTCGGCCTGTTTGCGCTCGGTGACATCCATCCAGATGCCGACCAGCCTCACCGCTGTGCCCGTCGAGTCGTACACCGGTTGAGCCGCGTTGCAGAACCACCGGTAGCTGCCATCCGGCATCTGCCACCGGTATTCGCGCTGGATATGGCCGCCGCCGATGGGACGTTCGGACTCCGCTGTGGCGCGGGCCGCGTCGTCCGGATGAAGACGCCGCAGCCAGGCATCGCGCGAGGACAGGAACTCGGACTGGGTGATGCCCATGACTTGGCTGCAGTTTGGGCTGACGTAGTTCACGCGGCCTTCCGGAGGCAAGTCGCTCGCGTACACCACGACCGGCAAGGAGGCGAGGATCAGTGCGAGCTGTTCGTTGGTCTGCCGAAGTTCATTCTCCATGCGTTTGCGCGTCGTGAGGTCGCGCACCACGCCGAGAAGCAGCGTTTCTCCGGCAACGTGAGCCGCCCGCCACGCGACTTCCACCGGAAACACGCTTCCGTCCCGTCGCCGGTGCCGAGTTTCGAACAACAGTCCGCCATGCTCGGCCTGCCGCAATTGCTGCTGGAGTTCGGCGAGTTCCTCGGCTCGCAGGTCGAAGATCGTCTTATCCAGCAGTTCGTCGCGGCTGTAGCCGTAGGCGGTGCAGGCCGCGCGATTGACCTCCAGGATCTGGCCGTCCTTCGGGCGCACGAACAGGATCATGTCGTGGGCGTGTTCCGAGAGCAGACGGAATTTTTCGAGAGCCTCTTTGGACTTGGCGTGCGCGGCGCGGGTGCGTAGCGACGCGATCCCGAACGCCAGGTCGTCCGCCAATCCGGTGAGCAACGCCACTTCGTCCGCGTCGAAGGCATCCGGCAACGCCGCATAAACCGAAAGGGCTCCCAGTACGTCGCTTCCCCGCAGCAGCGGGAATGCCGCCATCGATGCGTAACCTCGCTCGAGAGCCGCGTCGCGCCACGGAGCCATCTTCGGATCCGTGGTGATGTTCCGGGCCACAATCGGCTTGCCGGTGCGGATGCTGGTGCCGACCGGTCCCCTCCCTCGCTCGGTGTCCGCCCAGGTGATTCCCGCATTCTCCAGGTAACCGTCCTCAATCCCGGCCTGCGCTGCCGGCAATACGGACTTCTTCGCGTCCTCTCCGCGTAAGCCGACCCAGCACATCCGGTAGCCGCCCTGCTTGACCAGGATGCGGCAAACCTGGTCGACGAGCTCCTGCTCCTGATTGGCGCGGATCATTGCTTCGCCGCACTCGTTCCGCGCACGGAGCGCGCGGTTCAAACGGCGGAAATCCTCCTCCGCACGGCGTCGCTCCGCAATGTCGCGGGCAATGCCCCGAACGTGAGTCGCACGCCCCGATCTATCCGTAACCAGCGTCGTAGACAACTCGGTCGGCACGGTCGAACCGTCCCTATGCCGCTGTTGTATCTCGAAAGTCCGGCTGCGCGCCGATTCGTCACCCGCGGCCAGTGCGGCCAGTCGCGTCGAGAGACTCTCCTCGACAATCAGGCTCGATTCCGGTGTCACGACATCCCGCAGTGTGAGATTCTGTGCCTCGGTCGCCGTGTATCCGAGTACGCCTTCCACCGACGGACTGACATACGTGAATCGCCGGGCCGCAAGGTCGAATATCCAGATTACATCCCTGCCGGATTCGGCCAGGAGTCGGTACCGTTCTTCGCTTTCACGAAGCTGCGACTGCCAGGCGTGACTCCCGCCGCCGCGGAGACGCCGAAGAAGACCCCATATCAGCGTCAGCAGGACACCGCCCGCGATGCCGCCTGCGATCAGCAAATAGGGATTGGTCTGGCGCAGCATGCCCGATTCCTTGATCGTACCGGATGCCATCCGTCCGATCCGCGCCGCACGCACTGCGGTCAATCCGTGAGTCCTCGCTGATCGTAAATGCAGCCTCGGTATGGAGTTGAAAATGAGGCTAAGTCGTCACCCCGCCGCTGTCAACTGCATTGCGGAAGAATCCGCGGTACTTAAGTACGTGCACTCAATGATTCGCCCGCACTGACTGACCGACGCGGCGCTTTG